>CAMJHM010000016.1 GCA_946405515.1 uncultured Fibrobacter sp.
CTTCCGCTCCGGCTGGCGTGCTCGAGAAGGAATTCGGCTACGTGCCCGAGGCTGTGGCCGCGAAGGCCAAGGAATACCTCGCCGAGTTTGCCCAGAACGTCGCTGACTTCAAGAAGGTGAACGGGTAATTTCGCAAGGCGAAACCTGGCGATAAGATTCATAAAAAAAAACGACCGGTTGGTCGTTTTTTTTATTGTATATTTACGAGTAAAAGAAGATGGGCTTGAAGTATGCTCGAAGAATAAGTGGTTAAGGAGTGAATATGTATTCTAAAATGATTACGTCGATGGGATGTGCAACTCTCCTTTTGAGTGCGTTGACGTTCATCGCCTGCGATGCGAAATCAAATACTTGGCAAGCGGAATGGGTTGAACCGGAACCTCCATGTAGAACGAGTTCTGAAGATAATTGTGAATATGGGACATTGGTTGATGACCGTGATGGTCAGACTTATAAGACCGTAAAAATTCGCGATCAATGGTGGATGAAGGAAAACCTGAGATTCCGTTATGTAGAGCCTACGTCAACTTTGGATTCCAGTAGCTTTTGTTATAATGATACACTTCAGTATTGCGAAATGGACGGCCGCCTCTACTTGTGGAGCGCTGCGATGGATAGTGCGGGTGTCTATAGCGATAATGGAAAGGGGTGCGGTTATGCTTCTGAATGTAACCATGCCGATGTTGTTAGGGGTGTTTGTCCGCTTGGCTGGCATCTTCCGAGCAAAGAAGACTGGGATATTCTTATGGAATCAACGGGTATTGGTTCCTTTGGTGGGGAAAAACTGAAAGCTGTGACGAGTTGGAATCGGAATGGATCTTCCTGGTATTTGACTGGGACTGACGATTATTCTTTTTCTGCTTATCCTGTTGCTCCGATGTTTTATCTGAATGGACAATATGATTATGGCCGTAGAATTTATTATGGTAATGACGCAGTGTATTGGAGTACCGCGTCAAAAGATAGCCTGAACTCAATCGCGTTGATTCTTCGATCTGGTGATCATCATGTAAGTTTTGGGGTGTATGGTTTTGCGAAGATTAATGCGACTCCTGTCCGTTGTTTGAAGGATTAGTTTTCCCTTTAACTTGGATTTTTACAAAAAAAGCCCTTTTGCCTCACGGATAATGACGAAATCTCAAAAAAAGTGCTTTTTCCTCGCGAAAAAACTTATATTCAAGCCATGATTTGCCCTTTTTGCAAAACCGACAACGACAAGGTTGTCGATAGCCGCGTGAGCGGAACCTCTATACGCCGCCGCCGTGAATGCCTTGCCTGTGGCCGCCGCTTTACAACTCGTGAATATATCGAGTTGCAGCCGCTTACCGTTATCAAGAGAAACGGGAGCAAGGAGCCTTTCCAGCGCGAGAAACTGATGAAGGGCCTTATGGATTCTTGCAAGAAGCGCCCGGTGTCCAGGGAAGACTTGGAAAACTTGGCGACCAACGTCGAGAATTCCCTGCCGGTCAACGACAGTTTCGAGGTGACTTACGACCAGATTGGCAACATGACCATGCAGGAACTCAAAAAACTCGATCCCGTGGCTTATGTGCGTTTTGCCTCCATCTACCGTGAGTTCAAGGAAGTCGGCGAGTTCGTGGACCAAATCAAGAATTTGGACAAGTCTTAGACGAAAGAACGCTCGCCATGCTCGCTACAGACGAGAGACGAAAGAAGTCTTCGAAGAATCCGAGCTTGCGTTATAGATGATGAAGAATTTACTTAGGACTGCTTTCGAAAAACGTTCATCGCTGTTTGAGGTGACCGATGCTTTCCGCATTGTGAACGGGGCCGCGGATGGTTTCCCGGGGGTTACTCTCGACAAGTTTGGTGATCGGTTCCAGGTGCAGTTCTTTGGGCCGGAAATGCTTTCGCGTCGCCGCGAGCTTGTCGATGCGGTGTCGCGACTGTTCAATCCTGTTTGCGTTGTGGTGAAGGAGCGTCTCTCGCGCTCGGGCAAGTCTTTGGAAAATGCTCCGATGGAAATTGCGCTCGGGACTCGGGAAGATGCTGTGGGTATCGTGCGCGAGGGGCGCGCGCGGTTTCATGTGGATTTGCTCGATACGGTGAATCCCGGGTTGTTCCTCGACATGCGCCATGTGCGCCTCGAAGTGGAGGAACGCTTCCGCGCATTGTCCGGCGCGGCCCAATCCGGCGAAGGTCCGCGCTTCCTCAATCTTTTCAGCTACACGTGCAGCTTCTCGGTGCATGCGCGGCTGGGCGGCGCCGCTGTTGCAACGAATGCCGATATCAGCGGGAAGATTTTGGATAAGGGTCGCGAAAACTATGCGCTGAATGGGCTTGACTTGCGCCCAGGAGAATTTTTCCGCGGCAATGCGCTTGAATACGTGCGCTGGGCTTGTAAGAAAGGGCTCCGCTTTGACGGTATCGTGCTTGATCCGCCGAGTTTCGCCCGCTTCAAAGGTTTCAACTTCAACGTGCGCGAACACTTGATGCCGCTTGTCTCGGAATGTGCTCAAATCCTGAACCCGCACGGGTTCTTCATGGTGAGTTCCAATTACAGCGAGTTTGTACTTGACGCATTCTCTCGTGATGTGCTCGATGCCGTGAAGTCGGTACACAAGAATGCCCGCACTGCTTGGAAGCGCGGGCAGGATATTGATTTTGCGGGCAGTGGTTCCACGAAGGATTCTTGCCTTGTCGCAACGCTTGTAGAAGTAGGAAGTAGGCTGTAGGACAAATGCGTAAGGCGAGCGCCGCGGTCAAGCTTGCTTGAACATGGCCGAGCCGAGCATTTGGTACTTGAGCGAAGCGAGAGTACAAGTAGGCAGTAAGCAGTGGTTAGTGGTTAGGGATGTGTCATGCCCGGCTTGACCGGGCATCTCCTTTTTTATCTCACTGCTTATCGCTCATTGCCGGCTCCTCGAACCTGGAGCCTCGAGCCTCACCCCTCGTCGCCTTCTTCCATCGCGATTTTCAGTTCCTTCAGCTTGCGCCAAAGGGTCGCGCGGCTGATGCCGAGTCGCTTGCAGACTTCGGTGCGGTTGCCCTTGCAGATGCTGAGGGCGTGCAGGATGTGCCTGCGTTCCATTTCCTCGAGCGAGAGGATTTCGTCGGAACTGCTTGCGTCCTTCTTTTCGCCGAGGGTGATTTCTGCATAGCCGTCCTGGGCCTTGCCCGGATAGGGCTCGCTTTCCGTCCCGCCGCGTTCTGCCGAACTTTCCTGCGGGGCGATTGCGCCGCCGTTATCCCAGACGGTCTCGCCGTTCGCGATGGCCGCTTGCTTCATGTGCGGGATGGCGATGGGCTTTTCGTTCGCTTCGTTCTGGACTTCTTCGGGCAAGTCTTCCAAGCGGATGACTCCGTTTTCCGAAAGTACGATGGCATGCTCGATGATGTTCTCGAGTTCGCGGATGTTGCCCGGATAGCGGTATCGGCTGAGCGCATACTGTGCTGCGGGTTCGATGTCGACAATGTCTTTGCCGTGGGCTTCTTTGTACTTGAGGATGAAGTAGCGCACGAGTGCAGGAATCACGGGCTTGCGTTCGCGCAGGGGCGGGAGTTGCAAGTGGAACGTGTTCAACCTGTAGTAAAGGTCTTCGCGGAACCGGCCTTCGAGCATGGCGTCCTTGAGTTCGCGGTTTGTCGCCGCGATGACGCGCACGTCTACATAGCGACTCTCGGTTTCGCCCACGCGGCGTATCTCGTGGTTCTGCAAGAAGCGCAGGAGTTTGACTTGCGTTGCCGGGGAAAGTTCGCCGACTTCGTCGAGGAACAGTGTGCCGCCGTTTGCAGATTCGAACAAGCCCTTCTTGTCGGCGGTGGAACCGGTGTACGAACCCTTCTTGCTGCCGAAGAGTTCGCTTTCGACCAGGTTCTCCGGAATGGCGCCGCAGTTGACGGCGACGAAGGGAGCTTCACTCCTCTTGCTGTAGCGGTGTACAATCTTGGCGAGGAACTCCTTGCCCGAGCCGGATTCGCCGGTGATGAGCACTGTGCTTGTCGTGGGGGCAATCTTGTAGACCGTCTTGAGAATCTTGCGCATTTCTGGCGTGTTGCCGAGCAGGCTATCCAGAACCTGCGATTCCATCAATTGCGCGGTAGACTTGTTCTGCTGCTGTGCCAGGGCCTTCTTGGCCACGTCCTCGAGCTGCGAAATAGAAAGCGGCTTCATGAGGAAACTGCTGGCGCCTCTAGAAATGGCGCTTGTCGCACCGGGCCAGTTCTTGTCGTTGCACAGCACGTAGATTTCGATGCCGGGGTGCCGTTCCTTCAGGTAGCTCACCATGTCCATGTTTTCGAGCATGAGGAAGGGAACCTCGATGAACGCGAGGTCCACCGGTTGGTTCTTGGCCAAAGGCATGAAGGCGTCCTTGTCGCTGCACACGACAAAATCCGTGTCCGGTATGGACCACGAATGCTGGATGTCGCTGATAAAGTTTTTATCTAAATCGGCGATCAGAATTTTCATAGGCTTTTAGTGCTTCTGGATGATTTCCTCGACCTTCGCTCGGAGTGCCTGTAGGTCTACGGGCTTGTTGAATGTCGCCGCGACGTCGAAGTGCTTCGCCGTGATGAGATAGTCGTCGGCTGCTGTACGTCCGCCACCGCTGACGGCGATAATTCTGTCACTCATTCCCATGCGGCGGAGATCAAGGATAACTTCGTAACCGTCGACGTTGGGCATGATAATGTCCGTAATGATTACATCGTAGACGTTGCTCTGGTACAGAGCCTTGGCTTCTTTTCCGTTCGATGCCGTATCGACGTCGTAGCCCTTAATGGTCAGGGCGGACTTGAGCATCAGGTTGAACTGTTCGTCATCATCAATAATCAGGATTGTGGACATGGTCCCTCCATTATTCATTCCTTTTAGGCCAATATAGATTAAATGTGGTGCCTTTGCCTAGCGTAGTTTGTACGTTGAACGACGCTTTTGCCTCTTTTAGGAGCCTTACGGCAGAAGATAGCCCTAAACCGAGGCCTTCGCCAGGTGCTTTTGTTGTAAAAAATGGTGAAAAAATGCGTTCCAGGGTGCCGGCGTCCATTCCGGTTCCCGTGTCCGAGATGCTGATTTTTGCGTAGGAACCTGCCGGAATGGGGGCCGCATAGGGGACATCCAAGGTCTCTTCTAGCGTTTCGGAATGCATCCGGATGGTGAGCTGGCCGCCCGTGGACTTCATTGCGTCGATTCCGTTTTTCACGATATTCGTGATGACGCGCTCGAACGAGGCGACCACGCCCATGATCTTGATATCCTCGTCGAGTTCGGTGGAGACGATACGCATGCCCTTCGGGAGGCTCTGCGTGAACCGCACGACAACGTCCTTGATGATGATGTGCGGAGAGAACTCTATTGGCGGGATGGCGGCGGAGGTATTGCCGCGAATCGTGCTGAGCAACTCTTCGAGGGATTGCTTGCCGCGTTCTGCAGCCTTGCGCGCTTCGCAGATGAACATGTAGGCCGGATGGTTCTCGTCGATGGATTCCTTCGCGAGGTCGCAGAATCCGATCTGTGACCCGAGGATGTTGTTGTAGTCGTGTGCGAAGGCTCCGCACAAGGTTCCCAATTCTTCGAGGCGGGAGTGGATGTATTTTTGCTCGCGCAGCATGTCACGTTCTTTTTCGAGCTTGCGCTGTTCGGTCATATCGATTTTCAGGCCAATGACCTTGTAGGGCGCCGATTCCGTGACAATCGGGATGAAGAGGTTGTCGAATATGAAAACTTCCTTTCCTTCGCGGAAAAGGACGTTTGCCTCGTCTTGGGTGATGATTCTTCCGCTTACCGTCTCGTAAGAAATGAACGATTTTGAAACACCTTTGGTGCGCGCTTCGATTTCGTATTCAGTGATTTGCGAAGCTTCGTCGAACGAAGAAGACTTGTTTCCGCGGTTTGCGATATCCTTCTGATTCTGCATCACGTAGACACCCTGTTCGTTTTTGGACCAGAACTGGAAGGGCAGGGCGTTAATCAAGGTGAACAAGAAGTTCCTGTTTTCGTCGGAACGCTTTTCGGAAATGTTCAAGCGGTCTTGGTAACGGATGAGGTCTTGCTTGTATTCTACGTATTGCTCGTTTAAATCGCGGATGCGTTGCTGGTAGTATAGCGTGTTGGTGAGGTCGCTGAACTGGATCACGAACTCGCTAGAGAGCATGTTCAGGTGGCTCTGGTAAATCTTTATGTCGAACTTGTGGATTTCGTTCTTGATGGAAATCTTTTGGTTCTTGTAATGGGATTCGCGGAAAAACTCCAGGTTCTTCGAGAAAATTTCCTGGATGTATTTTGTTTGCAATTCGTCGATGGTCGTCTGGAACATCTGCAGTGCAATTGGGTTGGCAGATTTGATGCGTCCATCCGAATGGTAGCAGATGATGCCATCGTTGATTTGGTTTATAATTCTGGAGAGTAGCCAGTAGGAACTTTTGTTTTTGTATGTGATAGATGTGAAATATTGGATGGCAAGGAGAGCAAGAAGTATGCTACAACATTGGTTCCAGAAAAGGAAGTGCATCTTGTCGGGCTTGAACGAGGTCGTCTGTATAATGGGCAGGATGAAGTCGAACGAATAGGCGATGAGGAATATCGTGATGAAACATGCCAAAATTTTTGTGTTGACCTTCACCATGTTGGAACTGCTGGACTGCATGCACCTTTTGAACAATTGGTACATCGTTGCGATAATGGGCGGGACAACAAATAAGATGAAGAACGTTGAGAAAATGATGGCGATAGGGTAGTTTTTCAGGGGGTAGAGCCCCATGATGCGGAATTCGGTGAGTATGCGGATGTCGAAGATGGCGAATATGGAAATGAGCAGAACGGCGCAAATGGCGATAGTGTTCCAAATCTTTGAAAACATTGTTTCCGAATGATCTGAATCCAGTTTGCCGATTCTATAAATCGTGGTGCCGGTTTGCACCCAGGCTAAGGCCTGGATGGTGAACAGGACTATCTTGATTGTTGAGGTCTGCGGCTGAAAGAGGAATAGTGAACCCGTGAGAGCACAGAGGTTCCATACGATGTTGATATGGATGAACTTCAAGATGGGTTCGGGAAGCTTTTTCGCATTGGTCTCTTTCCAAAGCAATTTCTTGAAGCCAAGTGACAGAACAAGCGCTATTGCAGACAGCGCTATGATGTATGGCGAATGGGAGTACAAGACCTCGTGCATGCTTGTGATGAAAACTAAAAAAAAAGCTCGCACACGGCGAGCTCTTTTGGGAAAAAATACAGGGTTCTCTTATTTTACGCGCTTTAGACCGAATTTTTTGGTCTTTTCGTAGCTGCTCTTGAACTTGAACCGTTTTTGTGTTTCCTCGTCTGCGTTCAGGTTGGGCGTGAAACGGCTCTCGATTTCGAACTTGTAGATGTAGGCTCCCGTACCGGCAATGCGGCCTTTTTTCGAACGGACTCCCTTGCCATCGAGGGATGCCCATTCCACGAAGACCGTGACCTTGTTATCCGTGGAGAGGTATGTGTTCGGGGTAATCTGGTAGCCACCTTCGATGATGTTCACGAAGGAACCAAGGTTGGTGTAGATGGGAATCCTGTACTTGATGGACATCGTGTCCCAAGCGGGAGGCTCGTCAAAGGCGGCTCCTCTCGGGATAGTCATGTCAATAGTCCAGATGGCGCCTTGCAGCGGCATGACTGTCGTATCGATGGAGGCGACGACCTTGCCGTTTTGGATAGCGTCAAGCATGTGCGTGGTCGGGTTGTAGACGTATATGCGGAAATCGGAATTTCCGGGAACCGGCGGCGATACCTTCTTGGGGTCGATGGTAACGACCGGGCTCTGCAGGCCTACGTTGTACTTGATTTTGGGCTTACCGTCGCCCGTGACGGTGACCCAGGGGTTCCCTATCACTGGCCTGTTCCCGCTCTTGTCCATGAAGACGCCTTCATTGAGCGGTGCGAGGCGAATTCGGTCACCTTCTATGACCGCCTTTTCCGATTCGTTGGAGAAGAATACGTCAAGTGAGGTGTTCTGCCTAGCGAAATTCCAACGCATCAGGTCGTAGGAGAAGATGCTCGCTTCGCCACGTTCGCGCAGGTATAGTTTGTATGCGGTGTCTGCGATAGCCAGCGGTTCACTTACGAAGATGTCGAGCTTTTCAAATTCGGATGTGGATTTGATGATAGCCGACGTGAAGACGGGGCCGACCTTGTCCTCGGCGATGACGTTGTTTGTTTCGTAAGCGGCTCCCGAACCGAGATGTTGCATGACAAGTCCGGCACCAACCAGTTCCCTGCCGTTGTAGTTGCCCGAGTAGTTGCCATTGGTGTTGCCCAGACGGAATGGAGCCTTCAGATTCAGTATAGCGGTCTTGCGGTCGTCGCTGAAAGTGTAGCTCGAAGTCCAAAGCGTTTCGGGATAGGCACTGCCGAATTCAATGGATATGCTGTCGGGTTTGTGGCGGTCGTCTACAGGCGAGGCGAAAATGGCTTCTACGTATTCGGCGAGGCCGTCTTCGTCCTTGTCGCTAATATAGGCGTATGTCATCGGGACGGGGAGAATCTTGAGCGTGATGGTGTGGATAGGCTGCTTGCAGGTACCCACTCCGTTACCCGCCCTGTCTATGATGGAACTGGTGAGCAGGAGCTGCCCGCCCATACCTTCCTTGACAATGGAGGAGCCATCTTGGGCAAAGCCTACGGTGAATTCCCAGACGTTCAGAGAATCGTTGTAAATCCTTGCGTTAGACACGTTGACAGGTGTGGGTACGGGGCTATTGCCGTTATAGAGCTGTAGCGGCCATTCCAGGTTGGGAACCGAGATGGGTTCGCTGAACTGCAGGTAAACGCGGTCCGCCGTTGCCGTGTCGAGACGTTCCAGTACAGATACGGACAGGAGTGTCGGAGAAATGCCATCGCCATAGAAGTCGTTGGATTCCTTGGGGTTGCCTTCGACGGTGCTGACCAATGTAATGTTGCCACTCGGTGCCGTGTTGGCACGGGTGTCCTTGAGGTCGATATTGACAACGAGTTCTGTCCCATTCAGGCTTTCCACCTTGTCCGATGTCAGCGTGTCGCTGCCGTAGGTGAACCGGATCATGGAGAATTTGGTGTTTTCCATGTAGGCGTTCGAAAGCGTGATGGCCATGGCGTCGGGAACGTTGTCGCAGTTGCGGTCGATCATCTTTGCCACAGTGATGATTGGCCATGGCGGGAGGTCTTCGACGACGAGGATTGCCTTTGCGTTATCGTAAGCGACAAGTTTGGTCGAGTTGGCCATGGCGTAGATAGGTGCCGTGAGGGCGGAATCCGCTTTCACGTAGAATACGGCTTCGCCGTTCACGATTTCGATAGTCGTTGTCGGGATAGTGGCTGTCGTGCTGGTGAAGAACTGGACAAGCGGGTTGTCGGAGGTCAACATGACAGACATGTTCTCGGAAGTCATTTGCTGCTTGAGGCTGTCCTTGAGAACTAGGTGGACTTCGGCAAAGCGGCCTGTGTAGACGTTAATCGTGTCAAGGTTGAATTCCAGGTAGCGCTGCTCGGGCGGCTCCGTGATGGTGTCGATTTCGACGTTGCTCCTCACGACATCGCAGGCGCAGTCGTACTTGTTTGTGTTGCTCTTGTTAGCGAAGTGGTTATGCCAGGCAACCCATTCGATATAGTTGTTGCCATAGGCGAGGGTCGTGTCGATTTGGAACGCGACCGCGTCTGTCCTGCCCATAACGAGGGGCACGATGCTGATGGATTCGCCGTTCTTTTCGACATCGTCGAGGAGGCCGGTGGGCGAGACTCGGGCGGTTGCCGAGTATGTTGTGAACGGGTCATCCTTTTCGACGGAGACATAAGGTGTGACAAACGGTTGGTCGAATGCCAGCTTGACATTCCTGCGGACTTGCGGCCCATCGTCGTTGTCGTTCGGACCATAGCCGTAGATGTGTCTGCCGTGGTAATAGACAGCAATGTATGGGTCCTTGACAAATGCGGCAACTTTTTGTCCGGAAATGTCTTTTTCGATGAATTCGCTTTCGTTTTCGACAAACGCTGGACCCTGTTTCAAATCGATACCCTTGAAGTAGACCGGGTCGGTGGGATCGGTATGAGCACGTAGCGACCAGGAACCCTCAAGTTGCCCGAAATTAGTTGTGGTAAGCTTCAGCTGGAATACAATTCTTCCAGAGACTTCCAGTTGGCCATTGACCTTGATAGGCAAGTAGTATCCGCCCATTCCGTCAGATTGAGGCTTTTCGTAGGAAATGCTTGAGGCCCCATTGACTATACCGCCACCACCATATTTCTGCACGATATTGGTGACAGGGGTAAGCGAATCTTGATTGACGTAGAAACGCATCTCGAAATCTTCGAAAGGAATAGTGTCGTTGTTCGTGATGGAGATGATGAACTGCTGGCAATCTTTCCAGTTGTTACATGGAGTTTGGTACGAAGAAGGCTTGATGATAATGTCGAGGTCCGCATAGACATCGTGTGCCTCGGTCGTGAAGGAATATTCAGTGGATTTCGTAGCTCCCGAAGAAACGGTGAAGTAGTAGGTTGTTCCGGACTTGAGACCGGTCAGTTCAGCTTCGTGGAAGAGCACGGCTCCGCCCGATGCCACCTGCGATTCCGTGGGGGAACCGGATGACGTCCCGTAGTTGACAACACCGTTGGCGCGGCTACTGCTCCACCAGTAAATCTTGGCGCTGCGGTGGTCGACCTGGCAAATGGTCACTCCGCTAATGGTGATGGGCTCAAGGGTCATAGTGAAACTGTACCATTGACCGTGGTTGTCGTCCTTGGCCGGGTTTCGTTTGGTGTCAACGCCTTCCAAGTAGAAATAGTACGTGGCCCCAGGCGTAAGATTTTTCAGTGTCAGGCTGCCGTCCTTGGTCGGCTCGGTCTGCTGCTCGCCCATGAGTTCGGTGCTGTTGGGCTGTAGTGCGTAGAAGACTGTCGTTAAGGCGACTTCGTTAGTGTTCCAGCTGATGATGGCCTCTGTTTCCGAAATCGGAGTGCCTATGATGTTGCTGAACAACGGGCCTTCGTTGTCGGGGGGCAGCGTATTCGCGAGGCTCTGTGCCGGGAACAAGAATTGTGCCGAGAAGTCGACGCAAGTTTCGGTGGAGGTGTACTTTTCCCAGTCCTCGATTAAGGTGAGGTTGGGGGCCCTGCCGCCCATGAGAGCGCCCTTGGGGCACTTGTATTCGTAGGGCATGCCACCGGCGTTGTAGCCGTCCGGGTTGGCAGCGCGGTTATGCGGGTGCTGGGGGTTCTTTTCGCCGGCACCGAGCAAGAACGAAATGTCCCACGGGTTTGCGCCAAGTGCATAGTACATGTTGTCGAGGGCAACGCGGAGGTAGCGTTCGTCGCCGGTCAACTCGTACATCAGGAATATTGCGTTTGCCGTACCGAGGTTGTAGCGGATGACACCCCAGTCAAAGGAAGTCCAGACAAGGTTATAGGGGGTGATTACGTGTAGTTTGGTAGCTCCTTCGTGTGGTGTGCCCTGCGGAATGCCCGGGTTTGTGAGCACTAGGGAATCGCCATCGTTGGTGCTGTCGTTGATGAGCTTGCGGAACGAAGCCATGACACGCATGGAGAGGGAGTCCCTTTCGATGTCGGACAGCCCGAGCGAACGGGCGACATCTTCTTTACTGAGAATCAGTTTTTGTAACGCGAACAATACATAGGCATGGACGTTCTCGTAGTCGGTCGCCCATCCACCAGGGTGGAATCCATAATTGTTGCCGAGGTAGCCGGACTTGAAGTATTCCAGGTTGTCAACTGCGTTTTTGTTGTTGTTGATTTTGGTATCCCTGAATAGGTCATCGGCGTATTTGGATTCACCGGTTGCATACCACAGGGCGAGTGCCGCAGCAGCGGCGTCGTCAAAGCAGACGCCAGCACCAGGGTAAAAACCCTTGAGCCCATCGGTGGACTTGCCTCCACCGACAGAACATCCGTTCCCGTTCAAGAAGGTGGGAGCGACGATTTTGGCATAAATATCCTTTGCGGCTTCCAGAAGTTCATCATGGTAATCCGGCTTCAGAATTTCGAAACCCTTGGCAACGTTTGCCATGGCTGCGGTGAAGATGCCTGCCGTGTTGGTACCGATACCCTTTGCGACTTCACGGTCGGGGCCGCCTTTCTCAAAACTTTGCTTGTCCTGGCGCTCGGGAAGGTCCCAGTATTGGTGGTCTTCGCTGCCGACGCCGATGGAGTGGTACATGTCGCCCTT
Organism: uncultured Fibrobacter sp.; assembly: GCA_946405515.1. Taxonomy (GTDB): domain Bacteria; phylum Fibrobacterota; class Fibrobacteria; order Fibrobacterales; family Fibrobacteraceae; genus Fibrobacter. Next base: position 12,153 of record CAMJHM010000016.1, read on the forward strand.
GTCGATCAGGCCGTCTTCCTTGGACGCTTTATAGAGCTTGAGCAGATAGTCCGTACCAATTTTCGCTTCGTAAAGAATGTCGGGGATGCCATCGGTGAATACGGTGTCGGCATAAGATTCGCCATAGCGATCTTCGGCTTTGTCTTCGTAAACCAAGTAGACCATTGAGAGCACGTAGGCTGTGTAGCCGAGAGTTTCGGAAACCTTGAAGTGGTCACCGCAGTCGTGCCATCCGCCAGTGAGATCGTGATGGACGGCGGAACCGTCCTTCAAGTGGCAGGGGGCGTGGAAATGTGATTTTGTGTCACCGCAACGCTGCACTCCAAAGAACTGGAGCGCATTTTCGAGAATGGCGTTGTAGATATTCGGATGGATATGGAATGTGGCGGAAGTGTCCTTGTTGATGACAACGAAATATTCGCCCTGCTTGGAAAGTTGCGTGAATTCCGCGCGGGTAAGAAGCTCGGTTTTGCTGCTTATGGAATCCTGCGATCCGAACTCGTAGATGCTGGCTGTGGATTTGAACGCGCCGTTAATCCAGATATTTGGCTTGACGGCCTGGCCGATGTTCGTTGTAACTCCGCTGAAAGCCTCGATGCCGCTGTTCGCATCGATAACGGAGAACTTGGTTCCGACGGGGAAATCGGCCACATAGGCGTACTTGTAGTCTTGCGGACGGAACCCGGCCTGGTTCAAGCGGATGGGACGCCTGTTGTAAACGTTCAGGGAATCGAGGTAGCGGCGCTCGCAATTTTTGCAAGTGCGGTCGATTTCGGGAAGGCCTGCTGCTGAAATGGATTGCGAAACAAAGAGGCAAAGCAGAAAGGCTATGGCAAATAAATGTTTCATAAGTCGATATGTATAGTTTGATGGAACACAAAAGAACCAAGTTGCATGTGCAACTTGATCCCATTCCTGAAGGGAAATATACCTTTTTTTCTTGTGAAATAAAATAGGGCTAACCTCCAAAAAAATTGCTTTTATACTATTTTACGCGTTTAAATCCGAATGTTTTTGTTGCCTCGTCACTGGCTTTTGCTTTGGCTCCGATTTTGCATTGAATTTCGCCATCTCCTTCGGTATTTTCGGTGCATGTTTGTATAGCTTTGAAGTCGAACTTGGCGATGTATGCTCCCGTGCCGAGGAATTTTCCTTTTTCGGAACGGGGTGCGGCCTCGTTGTGTACGAGCCATTCTAAATTCAGGTACAGAGTCCCGTCTTCGGCAATGGCTTCGCGCCAGGCCGGATTTTTCCCGAAGTCTATATCGATTTTCTTTTGGGCGATGTATTGCCCGATATTGTCGTAGATGTGCGCATTGACAGAAAGCTTTATGTCGTAGAGGTACTTTTGTTTATTGCCTTCTGTTTGGGCTGCCGGAATGAAAACCTTGATAAGGAACAGCGGTCCTCCATGAACATATTCCGCGCCAAGGCGCATGCCTATCGTGTTATTGTTCTGGTTGACTATAGACTCTGTGTTGTCAGCATTGAGCACCGTGAGGCGGAAAATATCGTTATCCGCAGGTTGAGTTTCGGGTGTGTACAATGGAATCCCTTTCTTTGTTTGGGCAATCGGCTGTGCCATGACAACCGAGAACCGCGTCTTTTCGGAAGCATCCCCAATGACCTTTACCCAAGGGTTGTGTCGGGTGGGGTAGTTTCCGGCCTTGTCTTTGTAGCGGGATGTTGTGGCGTTTATGTCGAAGCGGATGAAATCGCCTACATTGACACTTTCGTCGCTAGGTTCGTTGAAGGCGAATGTAGCTTTGCTGTCTCCTTGAACTGCACTTTGGGGGACAGGATAAACTCCCGCTTTGGTCCCGCGTTTACGTTCGATATAGTGGAGCGTTTCTACGTTGAGGTCTGTTAAAGGTTCGGAGTAAGTGACAGTGAGAACGCTCAGGTCTTTTTTGATTTCTTTACGTGCTCGGAGAATTATGGGTGGACATGCATCAACAACGGGGTAGTCTTTGTCAAAGAATCCGCCCTTTGGTCCCAAGCGAGGTGTGATGGAACCATAGTAGCCGCTTTCGTTCCCGTTCGCGCCAGCAGTTGTTCCAAGCGGATAACTCATTGATGGGGGAATGTGGATATTGACAATAGAAATTGTGCCTGTTGCCGTTACGGAATCCTTGATAGTCCAGTAGTCGTCTGAGGGATTTATAGAACCCTTGGATGAATCGAATTTCGTGATAAAGCTCTTGATGATGGAAGGGCGTCCCCAATCGACGACGAAACTATCTAGCATGTCTATCGGGCGTAGGTGTTTCTGGAACCGGATGTAGAGTTCGTCGGGGTAGCCGTCGCCTTCGATGTCTCTCATCTCGGCAAGTGTTACCGGTACTGGTTTCGGAGTCTCGACAATTGTCACGCTGGGGTTGCAACCGCCGCCAGGGATAAGGCGGTTCAATGCCTTGTCTGTAATCAGGGCGTCTTGCGCAATCGTTGCCTTGCCCTTGACCGGGATGACTTTGCCTTCGGTGTTGCCAACGACGACATAGAGCCAGCTGAGACCGTCGTTTGCCGTGGTTGGCTTGGTTACGAGAGTGATGGTTCCTGGGGCTCCATCGGTTGCGATGGGGAAGGTCGTCTCGTCGGAGAGGATTACCGGTTCGGAGAAAGCCACCATGAGTGTGTCCTGTTCCGATTCGTGTTTCGGATTTTCGAGGAGTGTCACGCTCATGAGTGTTGGCGGAATCCCGTCGGTTACCTTGACACTCTGGTGGTTTGCTGTGCCGTTGTTCGTGATGACGATGGTCGTTTTGCCCGACGGGGAGGGCGTAACGGGTACCCCTATGCCCGTAAGCGGGACGATGACTTCGTCTTGTCCTAGATAGTCTACGTTGTCTAGAACAACATTTACTGTGTCGGGCATTCCGTCCAGGAACAGCCGGATAGAATCAAGGCTGTAATCTTCGTTGAAGGCGTTGCTGAATTTGATGCTCAACTGGTCTGTAACGCCGTCGCAGTCGGTGTCTTGTGCTAGCACCATTTGTGGGATCGGGTCATGGCTTTCGGCGAAGAACATTTGTTTGGATATGTCTTCTTCGTCATCGGGGTCAATGTAGATGACTTGGATTGTGTCTCCCGGGAAGAATGAAATTTCATCTTTCCCGCGGGTTTCCTTTGATTTGCTAACGGCAGAAATCAAGTTTGCGCTATGGAAATTCCCGGGGGTGCTTGGATCGGGCTGCAATTCGACCACGAGCGTGTCGGATTTTTTGGAATTGATGACCAATACGGTGAGGGGCTCGGTATATTTGGCCTTGTCTAAGTCCTTGACAAAGATGTTGAACTGCGTGGAACCTGGGGTTGCCGGGCTTACGATGGGGTTTCCGTCCTTGTCTTTTATTGTGAGCGCCGACGGAGTCAGATTCCCTCGCGTAAAGTGGACGTAGTAGTTGCGGTTTTCGAATGCGCATCCGCCATTTTCCTGGCATTCTTCGCAAGAGGGGTCTGGCCCTGCAAATACGGTGATGTCCACCTTGTTGCTGCCTACGCCCATCTTCACAGGAATCTTGAGATCCCACAGGCCGGTGGCAAGGTTGTACTGGGCAACGACCGATGTGCCCTTGTCGTCGAAAACGAGCTTTTCGTTGCCAAAGATGGTTGACGTTCCCGTTACAAGTTGACCGTTTGCCCATATTTTCGTGATATAGCCGCCTTCGGTGATGTGGGCGTGCCCTGTTACGTAAACGGTGCTGCTTGTTTGATCGAGTTCGATATAGGAACCGTTCGAGACGTTGAAGGGCGGATCCAAGATGATGTCGAGCTTGTAATCGGCACGTTTTGTGTTCATCTCGGATTTGGAAGGGCTGAATCCCCACACGAATTCGTCTTTGCGATATACGGAAACATAGGGGTTGACGGGGGCTGCTTCGAAATCGACGTCTCCGACGTTTTTATCTTCGCAGGGCATGCCGGGGTAATCGATATCTTCGGCATTGTCCGTGGAATGGGGCATCCAGCTCCAATCGCCAGGATTTTTGTCTATCGTTTCTATGGTCTGGGTGTTGGTTACCCAGTGCCAAGTGTTTCCAGAGCGGCAGTACAATCTCTTGTTCTGGGGCGGAATGTCAAGCGGGTCGTCTTGCCCTGGGGCGCGAATTCTAGCGACGAACAAGACATCGATACGGAACCGGCTGGAACTTTTGATGACGGTGGAGCCAAGGGGAATGGGATAGTACCATTGCCACGTTTTGCTTTCGGCGTCGTAAGTGTCCTCGATTTTTACAGGGCGCACATGGCGGAACCCTTCATTGAGTACGGCGAGAGTGGAGGCATCGCACGCTTTGTTGAATCCGGCCTCGTCGTAGGCTTGGCAAATGTCGGTACGGATGGCCACGTCGTCGTAGAGGTCGTCGTCGCCGCGCATGTACATGCGTATGGTGAGGCTGTCAAATGCTCTAGATTCGTTGTTGACGATGTTTATGTTGATAGCCGGTTTCTTGTCCCATTCGTACTGGAGCGTCTTCACGCTGAAATTGTACTGCGTGACCGGCGTCGTGAATTTTAGAGGGGTGTTGGTTTCGCTGTTTGTGTTGACTTGTTTCCCGTTGCTTTCGACCATGTAGTAGTAGGTGGTCTTTTCCTTGAGCCCGCCGATTTTTACGTAATGGAAATTAGTGGGGATGCCAGAAACATCGGCATTGCCGTTCCCGGTGTTGTATGCGTATTCCGAGGCGTTGTTATGCGGCACCACGTCCCAATAGACTTTGGATTCGTATTCGCCATTCGGGGTGTACCACATGATTTCGGCGCTGTCGGCACTGACATTGCAGACCGTTATGTTCTGTATGTCGGCTGCTTCGAGCATGTTGAGCGTTGTAAAGCTGTAGGGCGTTTTTGTGCTGTCCACCATGTACTTGTCTTTGCTGTTTGTCGGCTTGTAGGCATTGTACCCTTTTACATAGAAGTTGTACAAGGTTCCCGGAGTCAGGTTTTTCAAGACGATTTGGTGGAAAACTCCCGCACTGGCCGAAGAGGCTTTTTCTGTAAAGGAGTTGTCTTCTTTACTGTACATGATATCGACTGTCCCGCGTTGGCTCAGCTTGACGACGACTATGGCGGAATCTACGCTCACATGGCGAATTTCCACGCTGATGTCTGGTGCGATAGTCTTGTCAATTTTTTTGGAAGCAAGGCTTACTGCGCTTAGGAACGATGCCGTGGCATCGATGCAGATTTCGGACATCTGGTAATATTCCCAGCTCAAGTTATCGGGGCGTCCCAAGACTCCGTCGCCTAAGTCTCCGCCAAGTGGAGGGGCGGCTCCGTAAAGGCCTCCTACGGGCGGCTTGTACTTGTAGGGGGTGCCTCCTGGTACATTTTTACCTTCGGGGTTTGCTGCGCGGTGGTGCGGGTGGGCGTCGTTCTTGTCGCCGATGCCCATGATAAAGGATACGTCCCAGGGATTGACTCCGAGCAGGTAGTTCAACTGGTTGATGGCGAACTGTTTTGCTTCGGCGGCTTTCCAGTCAGGCGTTCCCATAATCGGGAGCGAAATCCCTTTTTTCTCGATGTCCGAGGCGATGTCTGCATAAGCGAGTATATCAAAGATGTTTCCGGCAAGGTAACGGTTGTAAATCCAGTTCTGGTCGGTCAATGTTATGAACCAGAGGTTGTCATAAGTGATCTGGCTTTGTTTCCATATATTTGGCACTGTCGGGAATATAAGCGTTTCGGGAATGCCGATATATTTGCTCATGTCGCTAATATTTGCAATCATGTTGGCGATGCAGTCCTCTATGGCGTTTAACCATTCCTCTTCGGTGAGGCCGTAGTCCTTCAAAGCTTTGTTCTTGTCGCTAAGGATGAGTTTATATAGTGCATAAAGAGCATGGGAATAGGTGTTTGCCCAGCTTGTGTTCGTTACGTTCTTGAAAAATCCCTTGTCACTGGTGACGAACCAGCCGCCTTGGAAAAAACAGGGGCCGTCGCCGAATTGCTGCCCGTCGAACATGTCTCGGGTGCGTATCATGTCATCGGCATATTCCTTTTTCCCAGTCGCGTAGAGGAGCGCCACGGAGGCGAGGGCAATGTCGTCGATATAACTCTGGTTCCCTTGGTAGGCGGGGGATGAAATTGCCAGCAGACCGTTGTGGACGAAGGGTTTCCCACCGTCGTAGGTGTTTTTGCCTTGGATGAGTGACTTTGCGAAGTCGTACATTTTTTCGGCGACCATCAAGCAACTGTCTGCAAATTTAGGGTCGTATTCGGCGTACATCTTGCTGAGCATGGCGAGGCCTGCAGCGGTTTCGCCACCGACATTCGCACCGATTTCGCCTTGACGGACTGGCCTTGAACCGGGGCCCCCGCGGTCGGTTGCCGCGGTGGAGCCGTCAACGGGAATGTTGTCCTGGTCTTCAGGGCGCCCCCACCAGGCATGGTCTGTACCGCTGTTCCCTATCGAAAGGGCCATGTCGTCGATGACTCCCTTTGCGCGGACGAAGGAACGGAGGACAAAGTCGGCGCCGTGTTTGGCCTCTCTGAGAATGTCCGGAATGCCGTCTTTGTTAATTGTTTCTTTATGGTTGTAGTCGTAATGGTCTTCGTCGGCATTGGGGTTGGTCGCGGCAATCAAGGCGGTGACCATAAAGGCGTACATTTGCGTCTGGGATTCTTTCAGGTGGTCTCCACAATCGTAATACCCGCCTTGCAGAGTTCCGGCTTGGCTCGCATCGAAAGGGGATCTCACGTCTATGGGTCCTTGGACGAGGGGGCCGCCGCCATCTTTGGTATGGCTAGCCTCGTGAAACCAGGATTCGCTGTTCCCGCTGCGGTTGATTCCGTAGAACTTGAGCGAGGCATCCCTAACCATGGAATAAACGCGTTCGCTGACAATGAAAGTGCTCGAGATATTTTTTCCGACCTTGATGCGCAAGCGAGTGTCCGTCGGGACGCCTTGGGGAATGTTTCCTATCATCAAGTTGCCCGAGGGGCCTGTTGCGGTGACTGAATAACGCCACTGGTCGTCAGTTGCGGCATTGGTCCCTGCGTTGATATGCCATTTCGAAGATGTTTTTTGCCCAGAAGCGACCAAGGTTCCCGTGATGGCCGGAGAGAATGATTTGCCGTCGATGTCGACGATTTCAAAAGAAGTTTCGTCGCCTACATAGTAAAATTGCCGTTCTGGGTCGCTTTCCAAATATCCCGACTGGTTTACGCGAATGGGGGAAATTTGGACATTCATGGCATCTCGATATGCCTGGTTCACTGTATCGATAATGAATGCGTTCGGCTTGTAGGTGTCTGGGGTGCGCTCCTTGGGGACCATGTTTTTTTTGGAGGTGACCGTTGTATCAAAATTATCAAAAACGGATTCGTCCCATGTGAGAGGCCAAACGGGCCTTATTAAATCGTATGGTGTTGGCTGTTCTTGCCCTGCCGCAAGTAAAGCAGTGGCAGCAAACAGAAACGATGTAATCGATGATCTGATAATCACGATGCCTCCTTATACCAAGAACAAGGGCCTTGCGGCTCCCTTGAACAAGTTTACCCCTAATCACCTATAAACTATGTTTAAAAAAGGAGGGGAGAAAGCGCCGGTATCATAAACTGTTCCCTGTCTGTTCCCTATATTCAAAGTTGCAAAAACAGAAAATTCAAATCACTCTTTTTTGTCAAAAGATTTTTTGAAAAATTTGTGTGTAAGAAAATCGTAGGCTTAAGAATGGAGTTGAAAAAAGGGCTCGTTGGAGCCCTTTCTTTATGAAAAATTTTGACTGCGCTTATTTTTTCGGTTCGCGGCGGAACCCGAACGAAATGGTTCCGGTCTCGTTTTTCTTCTTAGCCGATGTCTTGTCGCCATCGTCTGGCTGCTTTGCCGTGTATGCGCCCTTCGCCGTGATGTCGTAGCGGGCGATATAGGCTCCGGTGCCAATCTTCTTGCCCTTCTTGCTTGCAGGAATGCCATCGAGCGAGCACCATTCCAAGTATAAGGTCATGGTGCTGTTGGCACTGATATATTCCTTCAAATCGTTAAGGTCGAAGTTGTATGTCACCTTATTCACGAAAGCACCGAGATTGGTGAAGATATCGACTTCCAGTTTGATCTTGTATTCTCGCTTTGCCTCTCCAGAAACTGTATTTTCGAGGACTTGCGGTAATGTGAGGTCTATCTGGAATACTGGGCCGCCATGGATGTAGTTGTTGACCGGGAGCGACGAGACAGGATGGAGTTTGCTGTCGCCTTCGGCAATGATGATTTCGGCATCGCTCTTGTTCTTGACAGAGAGGCGGAACGACTGGTCCTTGGTTAGGACAGCCCCGTTGTAGGCGATTCCTTTTTTGCCAGTGACGAGATGTTCTGGCATGGACACCTTGATCTTCACATTGCTCACGACACCGACCACCGGAACCCAAGGAGTTTCTTCGCCGGCGAACAGGCCTGCGGCATCCTTGTAGAAACTCATGGTGTTTTCAGGTACGAGCCTTACGTAGTCACCGATGTGGACTGTTGTCGTCTGGTTGTCGTCATCGTTGTAGTAGTAGATAAACGTTGTCGAATTCGGCTGGTGCTCAATTCGGTTGAGGTGAACCTTTTCGATATAGACTCCCGCCTTGTCATCGCGTTTCCTTTCGATGAGGTAGGGCTGTTCTGGCATGGTATCCAACGGTTCAGACATGGTGAGTGTCAACAGGTCTGTCTGGCCGGCATCCTTCATGTCGAATCCTCTCCAAGAAGCCTTCAAGATGATGGGCGGGCACTTGTCGGAGAGCGGAGCCGTGTTGTCGTCGAAGAAGCCGCCCAGCGGGCCTTGTCTCGGGAGAATCAAACCATTTCCGTTGCGGCTGCCGTAGGTCGCATTCTTGAATGTTCCTTCGGGGACTGGGATACGGATGATGGAATACTGGCTTTGTACCTGTTCCTTGACTTCGGTTGTCGCCGGGATAAAGGTGGAGTCAATCGTCGTCTTACAGGTGCTCATGTCTTGTACGGTCTTTTGACCGATGGACTGGATTTCCTTATGCGTGACAGTTTCGCCAGTCGTGGAATCGATGGTTTCGACCGTCTTGTATATTGTATCCGGGACGTTGACTGTTTCGCAGAAGGATCTTTCCTTTGTAGACCAGGTTCCCTTGGAGGAATCGGGGTCGACTACGTAGGATGTCTTTTCGACGATGTCGCCCAACAGTGTATCGAGTGCCCATCCACCTTGCGGCTTGGCAAATGCCTTGTAAATGTCGGGATTGCCCCAATAGACATCGATGGTGTCGAACATGTCTTTTTCGCGGAGAACCTTGGCGAACTCGATATAAATTTCGTCGGGCTGTCCGTCTCCGGTGACGTCGGTAATCGAAGCGTAACGGGCCGGTACCGGGCGGACCGATTCCGTGATGGTGACTGGGCCGTTACAGGTGGAAAGTGCGTTGCCGACTTGGTCAGTGACGTTGAAACTGGAGGCAATTTCAGCTTTCAAACCTTGTTTGACAAATTTGCCTTCGTTATTGCCTTCGATGACATACTGCCAGCTCTTTCCGTTATCTGTTGTCGTGGCTCCGCGAACAACGATGGTCTCTTGCGGAATTTCGGCGGCACCGTCTGTGATGCGGAAGGGCCAGATTGTTTTAGAGGCTAGGTTGACTGGTTCGGAGAAAATAACCTTGAGCGTATCCTGCGGGTACATGTGGTCTTCGTTTTCCAGGATGGTTACGCTCATAAGCGTCGGTGCGACTCCGTCGGTAATCTGGATTTCAGATGTCTTGACAGAACCCGTTTCGGTCATGTAGATGGTTACCTTTCCGCTCGGGTCGGCAATGGCCGGGAGTGCATCGCCCAAAGAGATTTGGACTTCGTCGCCGATAATGGCCGTCGTGGGTTTGGCAGTGAAGGTACTTGCGGCTTCGTCATCCAAGGTGATGATGACGCTGTCCAGCTTGACCTTGTCGTTGTCGAACTTGCTTCCGGTGAAGGTCATGTTGATGACATCAGCGGCGGAATTGCAGTCCGTGTCAACCAACTTTGCAAGCTGCGGAATCGGGGTCGTTGGCTTTGCATAGAAGTATTGTGCCGTGGAGTCTTCATCGTCTCCGGCGTCAATGTAGATGACCGTGACGGTGTCTCCGCCCAGCAAGGCGACATTCGGGATGCTCGCTTCTTCTTGCTTTATAGCGGAGAGCCAATCGCTTTCGAAATAGCCGAGCGCTTCGTTTGTCCTTTTCAATGTGATGCTCGAGGATTCGCCGGTTCTGGAGTTGTGCAACGAGACGCTCACGGTGGAGTTCTTCGCGTTGTCCTTGTCGCTTACGAATACCTTGAACTTCATCGGGTTGTCGGTGACAGGGCTCGTGACAGAAGAACCATCTTCTCGGATGAGCTGGAGCTTGCCGGCGGTGCGGTCGCCCTTGCTGAACTGGAGGTAGTAGGTGCGGTTTACGAAGGCACAACCGCCATTCTCCTGGCATTCGCTGCATTCTGGGTTCGGGCCCGCGAACACGGTAATGTCGACCTTGTTCGTACCGATTGTCATCTTGGCCGGGATGTCGAGATCGTATTTGCCTGTTTCGTAGTTGTAGACGGCGGCCGTCTTCAATTGTTCGGGCGTGAGGGGCACACCATTCACCCAGATGTCGGTGACATAGCCGCTTTCGGTGATGAGTGCCGTGCCGCGGATATGCAATGTGCTCTTAGAAGAATCAATCTTGACGTAAGAACCATTAGACACGTTGAACGGCGGGTTGTAGGCGACCGTCATCTTGTAGTCGGCCTTCTTCGTAATCATTTCCTGGTAAGACGGGCTGAAGCCAGAGATGAATTCGTCCTTGCGGTAAACGACGATGTAGGGGTTGACCGGCGCTTGTTCGTAATCGCCCTGGTCCTTGGGCCAGGCCGGAATGCCGTCATAGTCGGCTCCGTCTTCGTCACGCTTGTGGGGCGACCAGGACCAGTCCCCGGAAGTAGCAGAAAGGCGCTTCTTGGCCGGGGTACGGAGCGTTTCGCAAATTCCGTTCTGGTAGATACCCGACGAGACGCCGATGTCGATACGCATACGCGAAGACGACTTGATCGTGGTACCGCCAAGCGGGATAGGAATGTACCAGTCGTATGTTCCTGTCGCGGGGTCGTAGGTGTCTTCGAGCTTGACGGGGACTGCGTGTCTCAGGTAGTAGCGCAGGGAGTCATCAACGCTCTGCCCGTTCTTGTTGACGCAGGGTCTGTTGAAACCGGCTTCGTCGTAAGCTTGGCAGATATCTTCGTCGACGAGCAGCGGGCAGGTGCCCGGCTGGTTGTTCACGCCTGGCGTAGCCTCGATTTCTTCGGGCCTTGCGGTGACGTAGAAGCGCAGTGTCAGGTCGCTGAAGGGCTTGTCTTCGTTGTTGACGAGGTTCAGGTTCAAGAAGTCCAAGCCAGTGAATTCGTACTGGTAAACGCTCACGTCGAAGTTGTAGCGCCGTACCGGAGTCGTAAACTTGAGGGGCTGGTTCTTGTCGTTGTTGCACCTGCGGACTCCATTGCTTTCGACACAATAATAATATGTGGTCTTTTCTTCGAGCCCGCCAATCTTTACATAGTGGAAACTTGTGGGAATGCCGGAAACGTCGGCGTTTGCATCGCCGGTATTCCACTGCATCTTGTCGTAGGTGGTCTGCACGGTATCCCAGTACATCTTGGACTCGTACTGGCCGTTCGGGGTGTACCACATGATTTCGGCGCTATCGGCGGTAAGGTTACAGACCTTCACGTGCTGGATATCGGCCGGGCCCGGTTGGCTTACGAGCGTGGTGAACGAGAACGGGGTGCTGGTGCTATCCACGAGCCACTTGGTGGCGTAAGCTTCGCTGCGGGCGTTGATGGCGACGACCTTGAAGTAGTAGGTGGTGCCGTTCTTGAGGCCTGTCATGTGAATGTCGTGCGCTACGCCGGGGACGGAATCCTTGACGGCGACATTGAACGGGCCCGTCTCGTTGGTGCTGTAAAGAATCATGGCAGGGCCACGGACATCCTGCGAAATTTTCACGATGGCCGAATCGTAGCCCACGTAGCGGATTTCCACGTTAATCTTGGACGGTGCGCGGTTGCGGTCTTCTTCCTTGATGGCGGTGGTGGCGGCAGCGAGGAACATTGCCGTACCGTCGATACAGGTTTCGGACTTGAAGTAGTCTTCCCAGCTGAACGTACTCGGAATCCATTCGTTGTTGCCCTCGGGCGGAACACCACCAAAGATAGCGCCGGTCGGCGGGTTGTACTTGTAGCCAGCACCGGGCATGTTCTTGCCTTCGGGGTTGGCGGCACGGTGGTGCGGGTGGTTATCGCTCTTGTCGCCCACGCCAATCAAGAAAGAGATATCCCACGGGTTCACACCGAAGAGGTAGTTGAGCTGGTTGATACCGAGCTGCTTCATCTTGGCGGAGTTCCAGTTCTGCACGCCCTTCTGAGGCAGCCTGACGCCTTCCAAGTCTTTGGTCACGTCGGCATAGGCGAACACGTCAAAAATGTTGCCCGCTTGGTAGCGGTTGTAGATCCAGGCCATCTGGGTTTGCATTTGGTACCAAAGGTCGCTTGCCGAAACGGCTTTGGTTCCATCGCTCGGGTGCGGAATAGTGATGGAGGTGGAACCTTCGCCAGACCTTGCGGAGACGTTGTTGGCTAGCATGTATGCGACGTTTTCTGCATACCACAGGCGGTCTTCCTTGCTGATGCCGAAGCTGGCTGCTGTCGCCTCGTCCTTGAGCAGGAGTTTGTAGAATGCGTAGAGGGCGTAAGTCTGGACGTTGGCCCAGTCCGTGTTACTGGACTTGCGCATGCCGTCACGGGAACCGGCAAACCAACCGCCGCGGAAGAATCCCACGCCAGGTTCTTGTTCTACGCCAATGGTCTTGTCTTCGACGGCGTCGTTCAAGTACTTCATGCCGGAATCCGGATAGGTACCGAAATGGAGCGCAATGGCTGCGACGCTGATGTCGTCGAGGTAGGAGTTGCTGCCACTATAGGCCGGGGTTCCCCAGTCGCCCTTGTACTTGTTGTTGGCGTAGGTCTTACGGCCGAGGGCGAGGTCTTTTGCAAATTCATAGAGCTGCGTGGCGAGCATCTTGCAGGAATCCGCGAACGCCTTGTCGTAGGTGGCGTACTCGCGGCCAAGGATAGCGAGACCTGCGGCAATTTCACTTGAAACGTTTGCGTTGAGTTCGCCCAGGCGCACGTCACGTTCGTGCGGGCCGCCGCGGCGGGCGAGCGTGGTCGGGAGTGCGTCCTGGTTTTCCGGGCGGCCCCACCAGCTGTGGTCGGCACCGAAGTTACCGATAGATACGGGCATGTTGTCGATGACGCCGTTCGCGGCGCGGTAGGCCCTCAGGAAGAAATCCGCCCCGTGCTTCGCTTCGCGCAGAATGTCGGGGATACCGTCTGTGTTGATGGTTTCGCCATGGTTGTAGGCGTAATGGTCGTCGTCACGGTCTGGGTTGCCGCCTGCGACAACGGCCAAGACCATGAATGCGTAAGCTTGCGTATAGGATTCCTTCAGGTGGTCACCGCAGTCGTACCAACCGCCCTGCAGGTCGCCTTCTTTGAAGGATACACCGCCGGCAACGGCTCCGCCGATGTCGTTCACGACCGGGCCACCGCCGTCTTTGGTATGGCTCGGCTTGTGGAACCAAGATTCCGAGTTGCCGCTGCGGTTGACGCCGTAGAACTTGATCAAGGCGTCGCGCACCATGGAATAAACACGCGGGCTGATGATGAATGTAGAAGAAAGCTGTTTGAGAACCTTGATGCGGTAGCGGGTTTCCAGGGAAAGGTTGCCAGCCAACTGGACGATGTGGCCTATACAGACTGTACCGGAGGGAGCGTTGGCTGTGGCTGAATAGCGGCCTTTTTTTTCGGTTGCGGCGTCTGTGCCCGCCTTGATTTCCCAGTGTGCAGATGTCGTGTGTTTGGTCAACTCGAATTTTCCGCCAGTGGCGACTTCGTTGCCGTTAAGGTCGACGATAGAGAATGTTTCGGAGCATGAACCGTCAGAAACATAGTAGAATTGCATTTCCGGATCGTCGGGGAGGTAACCGGCCTGGTTTACGCGGATACGCCCGATGCGGAGGTTCTGGGCATCACGGAAGGCCTGGTCCAGCGTGTCGGGGATGAATCCGTTCGCGACGAAGTCCTGCGGCATGGAGCCGACTGGGGGGACCGTGTTGTGTTTTTCCTTGTCGGGTACGTATTTGCTGAAGCTTTCGACTGTGCCACCTTCGTCAGTTGCAGCCGTGTCCCACTTCATAGGCCAAATGGGCCGGATGAGGTCGTAGGGAGTCGGCTGTTCCTGTTCCGCTGCCGCAGCGAATACTACAAATGCAAAAATACATACAATAAAAAACGGCATAAAGCCTCCTAAACTGGGTTTTCCCAATACCATAGTTTCCTATTCCCCTAGAAAATAGACAATTTAATCACGTTTTGTTGTCACGTAATCTTTTTTTATGCTGAATATGCACTTCCTTTTATATATTTTTGTAATCATGATTCGTTTGAATAGACTTTTTGTTCCTGCTGTGGCGGGTGCTTTTGCGCTTGTGCCCTTTTTTTCCAGTTGTAGCACGTCGTCGTCGTCCGGTACTGACGATGACGATTCGGTGGTCAGTTTTGAAGACGGACAGAACTTGCTAGGTTCTTCGTCTTCTGGAGAAGTGCCCGATGGTGGCCAGGGTGGCGATAACGGAAACCCGGATAACGGGAATTCGGGAAACGATAAACCCTCTGATTCCGGAAATCCATCTTCTTCTCCGTCGGGGGATGGGGACAAGCCTACACCTCAGTCGGCTGCTGTTGCAGACTGGATGCCGGCATCTTCTGCTACGACAGAAACTGTCAGTTCCGAAGAAGTCCTTGCCGAAGCCAAAAAGGTGGTGAACGGCTCCTGTGCTCCGATGACTACCGAAATAGAAAAGGGCGGAATGGCTACTTGGGCGTTCTATCGCCAGAATGGTGACGTATTTGATCAAATCATGTCCCCGTTTGTATGGACTTTCGACGATGGAAAGGTCTTGAAGGGCAACGGAATGGACAAGGTGAACAAGACCTACGAAACGTCTGGTGTCTACAAGGCATCTTTGAATGTCGATGGCAACGATATTGAATGTGATCCTCTGCGTGTGCAGGGTATTCCTATTACGGTTACCTCCTGCAAGGCGGCGAAGAATGCTGTCAATGCAGGCGAAACCATTACCTGGACCGTGGTCGCCGAATCCGAAGCGGAAATTACCGGGTACTCCTGGAAGTCGAGCGATGCAGAGGTCTCGGGTAGCGGGACTTCGGCGACGATGGTGGCTACCGGCGAAATGCACAAGAAAAACGTGAGTGCAACGGTTTCGGTGACCAACAGCGATAAGACCGTTCTGGACTATACTTGCGAATCGGTGTCTGTCGTTGATCCGGAACAGGTTGACGTGGTCATTCCGTACTCGGTTCAGGACGACACCAAGGCCTTTACCGGCGGGCAGACTTTAGTGGCCCAGTATCCTCCCAATGCGGTTAACTGCCAGATGGTTTGCGGTGCCCAAGGCGATGGCGTCATTCTGGAAATCGACGGCGAGGAACATAAGATTAACTGGTCCGCGAATATTACACCTAAGAGTTGTAAGGACGGTTCTGCTGCCGGAACGAAAATTACCGTGAAGGCTTCGATGCAGGTCTCTTGCTACGTAACGTACTAATCCCCCTTGGGGCGCCTCTAAGGTGGCCTTGAATTAAATTAGAGAGGTCCTGCGTTAAATCCGCAGGCCTTTCTTGTATCTATGCTCTAGGCTTGTTATTGTGTTGAAGAGCTTCTGAATAGTAAGCCTTTTGCAAAAAGAAAGGCACCCCGGTTGCCCGGGATGCCAACTTTATAAGGAGTAGTCAGTATAAAGTATCGTTTAGTGTGCTACCTTGACGGAGACCGTCTTAGAGCCACTTCTCAGCATATAGATGCCGCCTTTGCCAAACTTGGCGAAGAGGGCGTCGCTGAGGCTCGTTCCGGCGTTGGCTTGGATGGTGCCCAAGTAACGTCCGGTAGAGTTGAATACCTTGTAGGTCTTGGAGGTGTTTACAGCCTTGATTTCGCTGGGGAGGGCTGCAAAGCCGCCATTGTCGGCCGGAGTGATGGCCGGATTTGTGGCAACAGGGGTCGTTGTCGTCGGGGCCGGAGTGTCGGAGCCTTGGTTGGCGCCCGTTCCGCCCCAGTCAAAGTTGCTGAAGTCGGAGTTGCCACCGCCTTGGCCAGCACCTTGACCGGCACCTTGGTCACCGCCAAAGTTAAAGCCGCCCATGCCGCCGCCCTGACCGAAGGAACTCCAGTCAAAGTCGCCAAAGCTGAAACCGCCCTGGCCGCCGCCTTGGCCAGCGCCTTGACCGCCGCCCTGACCGAAGGAACTCCAGTCAAAGTTGCCCATGTCAAAGCCGCCCATGCCCTGGCCGGCGCCTTGACCAGCACCCTGACCTGCGCCCTGGCCAGCGCCTTGACCGGCACCAGCGTCGCCGCTTGTGCTGCTCTGTGCGGATTCGCCGCCGCCAACCGGGCTTGCTTCGCCGTTGTCGCTCATGTTGAAATAGGTGTAGTCCACGGAACCCGTAGCGCCGCCACCGGCTTCGGTCATGAGCATCACTTCGGTCACGTTACCGAACTTGAGTTGAGCGGATCCACCGCCCTTGGAACCACGGAGTTGCTGGTTCTGACCGGTGAAGAGTTCATCCCACTTCTTGAAGTGGGCGGAAATGTCGATGTGGCCGCACTGGCGCGGGGTTTCGCGGACACTGAAGAACTGTACGAATGTGGAAGTGCCGGACTTGGAGGGTTCCTGCTGGCGGAGGAATGCGTGGATTGTGTATTTTGCGCCATCCACGGTGATTTCGCCGAACTTTTCACCAATGTACTGTTCGTTCGGCTTGCTAAACCAGTCATCCACGACGTAGTATTCCGTTTCGGGATTCTTGGTCCAGCCGTACACGCCGATGTAGCCGTACTGTGCAGAGCCGGTCTTGGTGTACTTGTAGTCGACCGTAAAGTGTTTTGTCTTGTGGTCTATTCCGTTTCCATTGTACTGGTAGCCTACACGAGTTAGATAGTCGTTCGAATTGTTCCAGTTGGCCTTGAATGTACCATTGCTGTAGTAGGTCATGGTCGCACTGCCACCCTGATACCACTGTTCGAATCCCCACGGGGTCCCGCCGATAGAGCCGACCTGGTTGCCGCTCACGTTGGAACCGTTTCCGGTATGTCCCATATCTTCGTTACAGGCGTCTACGGCAAATGCGTTGCTTGTTGCCAATCCGAATGCGAGTACCGCACCGAATTTTACCGCTTTAGAGAGATACTTTTCCATTTTGCCTCCTCATATGGAAATAGGTATAATTGTCTAATATGTGAAATTAATCACACGCCTAGAACCATTATTATATAGGGGGCGTTTTTTGTTGTTAAAAAAAACAACGTATTTCCGTTGAGTAAAAAACAACATTGCGAATGTGCTCTAAAAACCGCAATTTGCGGTTTTTTGCATAGTTTCCAAAATGTGTAAAAAAACGACAACATAAAAAAAGCGTCCGGCTGGTGCCGGACGCCGAGAAAGTCAATTGCTTTAGGAATTAGTCCTTGCCGGTGAAGATAATCACGAGCACGGAGGCCACGAACGCGGCAGACACAATCAGGAATTCCCACGGGTTTTCCATGATGGTGGTCTTGGCGGAGCCCATGCTGCTGCCTTCGAGAGCCTTCTGTTCTTCGGCTTCCTTGGCGGCCTTTTCTTGGGCGGCCTTCTTGTCGGCTTCGGCCTGGGCGAGAGCAGCGCTGTCAACTGCGGGTTCTTCGGCCTTGGCTTCGAGAACTTCGGCAGCGGCGGTGTCCTTGGCCGGTTCTTCGGCTACAGCGGCTTCGGCCGGAGCGGCGGAATCAGCAGGAGCGGCTTCGGCGGTAGCTTCGGCGGCAGGTGCAGCAGAGTCGGCAGGAGCAGCTGCTTCGGCAGCAGGAGCTTCGGCGGCGGGGGCTGCTTCAGCAGCGGGTGCGGCGGCTTCGGCAGCAGGGGCTGCTTCGGCAGGAGCGGCTGCTTCAGCCTTGGGTGCTTCGGCTGCGGGTGCAGCGGCAGGAGCTGCTGCGGGTGCGGCTGCGGGAGCGGCAGCAGGGGCTGCGGCTTCGGCAGCGAAGACCATTGCGGATGCAACCAAGGTTGCCAACAGAATCTTCTTCATAGTGATATTCCTCTCTGGGGTTAAAAACTTTTATGCTCAAAAAATAACACTTCTATAAGCGGATAGTCCGAAAAAAGTTAAAAAAAGTTAAAAAAATCCGTCTATTTGACCTTTCATCGGCTTTTTTGGCAAAAAAGGTCCCTCTGTCGGGCGCGACCGCTCCATCTAGTCAGGGGAAATTAGACGAGAGGCGAGAGACTAGAGACGAGAGAAATTTTAATTTTAAGGAAAATCATAAACCCTAGATTCTAACCCCTAACCCCTAGTCTCTAATATGGCATTCAAATACGAAGCGACCGTGCAGCACGGCGAAGACAAGACTGAATATGTGAACCTCGGCAAAGAAGGCATCTCCGTCGCCGAATTCGAAGGCAAGAAAATCCTGAAAGTGGCCCCCGAAGCCCTCACCAAGATTGCCCAGGCGGCATTCGAAGAAGTGAGCTTCAGGCTCCGTCCGGCCCACACGCAGAAGGTCGCAAAGATCCTCCAGGACCCGGAAGCTTCCGATAACGACAAGTTCGTTGCCCTCACGCTTTTGAAGAACGCCTGCGTGGCCGCCAAGGGAATCCTCCCGTTCTGCCAGGACACCGGTACCGCTATTTGTATTTGCCACAAGGGCCAGCAAGTCTGGACCGGCACCGACGACGCGAAGGCCATTTCTGAAGGTATCTACAATGCCTATACCGGCAAGAACCTGCGCTACAGCCAGATTGCTCCTTTGACCATGTACGAAGAGAAGAACACGGCTTGCAACCTCCCGGCCCAGATCGACATCCACGCCGAAGAAGGCGCCGACCTCAAGTTCCTGTTCGTCGCGAAGGGCGGTGGCTCTGCCAACAAGACTTACTACTGGCCCATGACCAAGGCGCTCCTCAACCCGAAGTCCCTTGAAAAGTTCATCAGCGACAAGGTGAAGACGCTCGGTACTGCGGCCTGCCCGCCGTACCACCTGGCCATCGTGATTGGCGGTACTTCTGCCGAAATGAACACCCACACTGTGAAGCTCGCGAGCTGCGGCTACCTCGACGACCTTCCGACCACGGGTTCCGAAGGCGGTCGCATGTTCCGCGACGTGGAGATGGAAGAGAAGGTTTTGCACATCTGCCAGAAGACGGGCATCGGCGCCCAGTTCGGCGGTAAGTACTTCGTGCACGACGTGCGCGTGATCCGCTGCCCGCGTCACGCTGCAAGCTGCCCGGTCTCCATCGGCGTCAGCTGCTCCGCCGACCGCAACATCAAGGCGAAGATTGACGAGAACGGCCTCTGGCTCGAAAAGATGGAACACAATCCGGAACAGTACCTGCCGAAGGGCGACGCCGTGAACATGGCTCCGGCTGTGGAAATCGACCTCGACCGCCCGATGAAGGAAGTCCTCGCCGAACTCACCAAGTACCCGGTCAAGACCCGCCTGAATCTCAAGGGTACGATGATCGTGGCCCGCGACATGGCCCACGCGAAGATTGCCGAAATCTTCGACAAGCAGGAAAAGGGCGAAGCTCTTACCGATATCGAAAAGACCGTTCTCGAAGTCGTGTCCAACCACCCGATTTACTACGCCGGCCCGGCCAAGACGCCGGAAGGCATGCCCACCGGAAGCTTCGGCCCGACGACTGCTGGCCGTATGGACCCGTACGTGATGCGCTTCCAGAGCAAGGGCGCCTCGATGATCATGGTCGCTAAGGGCAACCGCAGCCAGGACGTGACCGACGCCTGTCACAAGTACGGCGGCTTCTACCTCGGCTCTATCGGTGGCCCGGCTGCTATCCTCGCCGAGCAGAACATCCTGAGCAACGACATCGTCGCCTTCCCGGAACTCGGCATGGAAGCCATCCGCAAGATCACGATCAAGGACTTCCCGGCGTTCATCCTCGTGGACGACAAGGGTAACGACTTCTTCAAGGACCTGCTGTAATCCTGCGCTATGCTCCATGTGTTCCGCCACGAGATTCGCCTGATATTTAGGGATCCCCGGTTCTGGATTCCCTTTATCATCCCTCCGGTCATTCTGGCCGCATCGCAGGGAATCGCGGTGTCTCGTTACGGCGGACAAATCATGGAGGGCATGGAAGGCTACATGATGCTCCTGCTAGGGTGCATCATGGCCCCGATGGGGGCGCCTTTGGCTGCCGACAGTTTTGCGGGGGAACGTGAGCGCGGTTCGCTGGAATTGCTGCAACTGTCGCCTGTTGCTCCCGCGAAAATTTTTTGGGGCAAGCTATTGGCGGTCATTCCGTTCCCGGTATCGTTTTCTCTGCTGGTGCAGATCGCCTACTGGTTTGCCCATCCCGCAGTTTCTACCACGGAGGCTGTCGCCTCCATCTTTGGGGCAATCTCGGCAGTGCTCATAACGAGTGCTTTTTCGCTGGTGCTTTCGCTGCGGGTCAAAACGGTGCGCGCGGCAGCACATCTTTCCCTGTTCGTGGTGGTCCCGTTGCTGTTGCTAGTCCAGCTGGGTCACGAGGCCTTTTTGAAGGGACTGCTCGTCCCGGTGATTGTCCTCGCGCTGTCGGTGGCCATTTGCGCTTTTGTCGCATTCCTAAGTTCGCGAAAGTTTGTAAGTTTGTAAGTCTACGGCAGGGTTTCCTGAGTGTCTACGATGTGCCCGTCCTTATAGGTCTCTGTTATGGTCGGTTTGCCGGTTTCGTCAAAAGATTTGGCGACTCCGTCAATTAAATCGAAACTCCCGTCATCTAAAATTTTTGATGTGCCCTTGAAATCCATTGTAATCTTTTTTGTTTTGTCGGAATAGAATTTCAGGTATTTGTTCGCGTCGAAGTCTATATACAGCGTCCCGTCTTCGGTCCATATTTTTGTGGATACGCAGACCCTATTTTTCCATACTTTAACGGCTGCTTTTTTCCCGTTTGCATGGTAGTAGGTTCCTGTCCCATTAATGTGCTTGATCTCTTTGAACTTTTTGTTAGAGTCTTCAATGTAGTCGCTTGTTCCTTTGTATGTTTTTAGCAATTTTTTGGGTTCGTAATAAAGATTCAAATGGCTGTTGGCGTTGAAATCGAAGCATAAAAAATAGTCTTTCTGTAGGCTGTCTTTTTCCCATTCCTTGTCTGTTATGACGGTGCCAAAATGGTAAACCTTTTCCAGTGTCTTGTGCCCTGTCGAATCATACGCATATGTAGTTGTTTTCTTGTATGTTTTCAATGAGGGAATGTGTTCTTCGTTGTAGTGTTCACTGACCAGCTTTTCGCCCCTGTAATCTCTTTCGATGGTTTTTCCTGTGCTGGTAATATTGCCATTTTCGAAAATGATGTTGCCTAAAAGTTCGGTACGCATTCCCGGCATCGGTTTGTTGTTCCATATTATATATTGGCCTCGTTTGTAATTGACAATTAGGGCTCCGGTGGAGTCCCAAGACTGTTGTTCTACAAGGGTGTCGTTGCTAAATACTATGCTTGATTCCAGGATCCCCTGTTTGCTCCAAGCCTTGCCAGTCCCGTTGTGCAATAGAATCTTGCTGTTGCCTTCCATGGATACGTCTCCGTCGTACTGATAATACAATTGACCGTTCCCATAATAAGTTTTGGCAAATTTTGATTGAAAAAATTCCAATTCAAGTTTTCCGCTTTCACTCCATTGTTTACGGCTGATGATTTTCCCGTCTTCGTATTTTTCTTCCCTGTCAATTTTTCCGCTGGGATGGAAAATGATGTTGGTTCCATTTACAAATTCAAAATCTTCTGTTATATCGCCCTGCCATTCCATTTGTGGAGTTCCGTCATCAAGGAACCATTTTGCGTATTTATGAATGGTACACTCGGTAATAAGAATTCCTTTTTTGTTCCAGGTCTTTAGGCGTTGTATTTTGCTGTTCTCAAAAAAGACATCGGATTTTTGTAGGCCGTTCTCAAAGAAGGTTTGTAAGCGGCATGATGTACATATCTCTGAGGAATTTTCTGCTTTAGAGGAGATATCGCCCACCATTGTCCTTTTGATCTTTCCGTTGTCGTAAAAATCCTTTAGGAATTCGCCTTTCTTGAATTCTAGAATGGTTCCGTTTCCTTTCCGTTTTTTTCGATAGACGAGTTCGTTGTCCTTGAAGGTCATCTCCTCGTAAAAGGGCTTTCTGATAGTAAGTTTGAAATTTGAAGTGTCGCGATGGTCTTTGTATTCTAACGTGGCTACGATAGGGGTTCCTGCGGTGGTATCTGTTGCGTCTTTTCTGTAGATGGTCGACACTAGCCCGTTTTGTGTGGTATATGCAAAAAATCCGGGTTCTTCTTTGCCAAGAAACAAGTAGCCAAGGTAATCATAGATGGCTCCTGGAATGACGTCTGCCGATTCGTTTTGCCAAACGTTGCCGGGTTTTGTTTCCGCATATACGGAGTCTACGATTTTCCCGCCAGAATAAAAATATTCCATTCCGTTCCTTCCTCCCTCGAAATAATAGGATGAACGAATTAATTCGCCGTTGTGGTACTCTCTTTCTTCGCCGTTCTGGTAACCGTTGGTTACCTCTGCTTCGACAAGGTTTCCCTTTTCGTTTTCGATTCTTGAGATGTATTCGCAGGATTTGCAAAAGTCCCCGTTGAGGAACTGCCTTGTCTTTTGGGTAGGCACCATTTTCGATTTCTTTTTTAAAGGGACGTCTTCCCCGAGAACTGTCGCCTTGGCTGATTTGTCGTTCCCTTGGATTTTTACGGGGCGCGTGTCGACGGACACGTTTGTTTTTGATTGCGGGAACAATGAATTGTCGGCAGACTGCTTCGATCCGGAGCAAGAAACGAGTGCTGCTGCAAGAATTGGTGCTAGAATGGATCTGTAGCTCATGCTGCCCTCCCACTACATATGCTCAGTAATCTAATATAAAATCCATGCGACAAACGGCCATATGGATTTAGCGTCTATTCTAGGTTGGACTAGAATAGGGAGTTGAAAGGAGAATGCCCCCGCTTTTGGCGAGGGCATTCGTGTAGGGTAGCTATAAGCCGGGTTCTGTACCTTCGGAAGAAGGCGATGACCATCTCTCTGGGTCAGTCGTTACCGACCGCCTCAAGCGACCTACCCGGATATCCAGCAGCTGCGGGCCGCAGCCGGTCCTTGCGGACGGATTCCTGCTTGGTCTTGCACCGGATGAGGTTTACCGTGCCGTCCCTGTCACCAGGAACGCGGTGAGCTCTTACCTCGCCATTTCACCCTTACCTCGACGGGCCGAAACCCGAGCGGGGCGGTTTGCTTTCTGTTGCACTGTCTGTCGCGTTGCCGCGCCTGGACGTTATCCAGCATCCTGCCCTGCGGTGCCCGGACTTTCCTCCAGCATTGCTGCCGGCGGCCATCCGCTACCCAGCGCAAATATAGGTTTTTTGACACGCATCTCCAAGGCTCGTATTTTTCTATATTGGCAAGGTCATTATGTCTAAACTGCTAGCCTGCATTGTCATTTTTGTTTCCCTTTGTGCCGCTTCCGATTTTTCGGAGGATTCCACCGCGCTTTTCCGCGTAGATTCCATCCGCTACGATATCGGCGACGCCTTCGATGATTCCAAGAGCCATACGAAGTACGACAAGTGGGCCTACGACATCTTGAACTGGTGGCACATCGAGACGCGCGAAATGACCGTGCGCAAGTTGCTCCTGTTCGACGAAGGTGATTCCGTGAACCTGGATTACCTCCTTGAATCGGAACGTTTTTTGCGGAGCCAGATTTTCTTGAGCGACGCGAACATCACGATGTCCCAGGAAGATGGCAAGAATATCGCGACGGTGCACACGAGCGACAACTGGACGCTCACGCCTACCATCGGCGGCAGCTTCTCGGGCAAGGACTGGACCTACGACAACCTGAATTACATCGTCGGCATCCGCGAGAGCAACTTCCTGGGGCTCGGGCAGCAGCTGGGGTTCTATTACGGGCACAACGAGTATCGAGACATGTGGCAGGTGGAGTATGGCGCACCGCATTTCCTTATCCGTTACAACCGCCTGGACTTTCTGTATAGCTACAACAGTGACGGCTACATGGCCCACTGGAAGATGTACCGGCCGTTCCTCAGCAGGAGCGTGAACCAGTGGGCGTACACGCTCGAGGGCCTGAAGAACAAGCGCGTCGCCTATTTCTACGGGAGCGGGGATCTGCCGCCCACGACGGTGGCTTTCGATACGACGGGACGGAAAATCAAGTCCCTGGAAACCTACAACGGCAATGACCCCGATGACCCCGTCAAGCTCCTTAAGGTAGAAGACTTTATTGACGACTCGCTGAGCTTCCGCTTGAGCCGTTCGTTTGGCGGTACCCAGCGCAAGTTCTACCTCGGCGCGACCTACGATTACCAGAGATTCACGGCGGAGTACGGCAGCGTGAGCCGCTATCCGTTTGTTGACGGGGACGAAATCTATATCATCGATTCCCTGGCAGCCAGGAATGAGTGGGTGCCGGAACGCAAGGATTCCCGCCTGGGTGTGTACCTGAAGTACGCGAACCTGCATTACGAGAAGATCAAGAACTTCCGCAACGTGAAGTGGACCGAGGACATCAACAAGGGTGCCGTGCTGGAGGCCCATGTCTCCAAGAACTACGAGCAGCTGGGCTCCGCGGACAACGACATCCGCCTGGATTTCTTGACGAACCTGTATTTGGGTCGCGACTGGAACCACTTGAACTTGGCGACGGTGATGAATTTCTATTTGGACCACGGCCACCGCCACGACTTTTACGGGGCGCTTGCGGGGGAATACATTTTCCACCCGAACAACACGTTCTCCACGGTGCTGAAGGGCAGGGCTGATTTCTACCGGGACGCCCGCTATGGCTACCAGCTGTCGCTGGGCGGCGTGGATGGGGGCTTTGCCGGGTTCCATGCGGGGTACTACGCTGGGCAGGCCCGCGTGTTCGGCAACCTGGAACAGCGTTACTTCACGGATTTCGAAATCGCGACGCTCATGCCCGTACTGGTCGTGTTCGGCGGTGTCGGCGAGACGGCGTGGGAGTTCAAGGACATCAACAGGAAAGACCTGATTTATGTGCTGGGCTTGGGCGCGCGTTTCGTGCAGACGAAGTCCATCAGCCACCTGGTCAACAAGTTTGACGTGAACTTCCCGCTGAACGGGGTAGGGAAGGGCGAGCCGCACTACTCCATAACGGTAACGAAGGAACTGTAAAAAGGCGAGGCGAAATGACGAACGAAGAGAAAATCGAGCTCAAGAGAAAGTGGAAGAACATCATCCTGCGCATCGAGATTATCATCGGCTTTATCGCCGTGATCTTCGGCATAGGTCTCACCGTGATGGTGTGGAAGGAAGGCTACTTTATCGGGGCTTTGATGCTTGTGGTGACTGGAATTATCAGCATCTTCCTCGGGTTCAAGGAACTCGTCGTGCCAAGCGACAACATTTTCCATTGGCAATCGTTGTTCTTCATGATCGTGCGCCGCGCGTTCTTCTTCTTGAACGTCGTGCTCACCGCGCTCGTGTTCGGCACCATGACGCAGCTGCTGGGATAGTTTTATTGCAGATTTTGATTGTTTAGTGTACTCCGTCCGCATTGGCGGACGGTTTTTCGTTGTACCAGGTCTGGATTTTTTCGCGGGCGGCATTGTCAAATGCACCTGCGTCCGCGAGGATGTTCTCGGCCATGGTGAGCGTCTTGGAAATCAGTTCCTGGTCGGCAATCCAGTCGAACCAGCGGAACACCCAGGCTCCGCTCTGCTCGTTGCCTTCGAGGTTGCCGGCGCCGCGCGTCTGCAAGTCGATTTCGGCGATTTCGAACCCGTCCTCGGTGCCCGCAAATTTGGTGAGTCGCTCCATCGAGGCTTCGGCGGCATCGCCCGGCGGCAACATCAAGAAACACCATGCCTGTGTGCTTCCGCGGCCTACGCGCCCGCGCAGCTGGTGGAGCTGGGCCAGGCCGAATCGATCGGGCTGGTCAATGACCATGAGGTTCGCGGCGGGGACGTTCACGCCGACTTCGATGACGGTGGTCGCGACGAGAATCTGGATTTCGCCTTGGGCGAACTGCTTGAGGATTTCGTCGCGCTTCGCTTCGTCCATCTGTCCGTGGATTCCCTCGACGCGGAGTTTTTTACCCCCGGCGGTTTCGGCCTGCGTGGCAGCGATGTAGCTGCGCATTTCCTTGACGATGTCGTCGACGCTGTACGCATTGCCTTCCTCGTCGGAGTCGACGCGGCTCACAATCCAGTAGCAGAGATTGCCGTTCGCGGCTTCGTTGCAGATAAACTTTTTCATGTCGTCGCGTTTCTCGGGTGGCACGAGGCGCGTGCGGATGGGCTTGCGGCCTACGGGCTTGTCCTTGATGCTGATGACTTTCAGGTCGCCGTAGAGCGTCATGGCGAGGCTGCGCGGAATGGGGGTGGCGCTCATTACGAGCATGTCGGGGTATTCGCCCTTTGCGAGCAGCGCTTCGCGCTGGCCCACGCCGAATCGGTGTTGTTCGTCGATGATGACGAGCCCCAAGTTACGGAACGCGACATCTTTGCTGAACAAGGCGTGGGTGCCGATGACGGCCTCGCAAAGGCCCATCTGCAGTTCTCCCAAAATCACGTTGCGCTCGGCGGCGGACGTGGCGCCTACCAAAAGTTGCAGGTGCATTCCTGCGGCGTCAAAGAACGGTTTGAGCGTCTTGTAATGCTGCCTTGCCAGAATGTCGGTAGGCACCATCAGGGCGCACTGTTCGCCCGCGCCGCATACGGCAAGCATCGCGAGCATGGCGACAACGGTCTTGCCGCTGCCGACATCCCCTTGCAGCAGCGCATGGAATTGTTTTTTTCCGTTGAGCCCTGCGACAATCTCGTTCAGCGCGTTCTCCTGCCCGTCGGTGAGCTGGAAGGGGAGCGCTGCGCGCGCCTGCATGACGCGGCCCAGG
The DNA here is from genome assembly GCA_946405515.1 of uncultured Fibrobacter sp. Lineage (GTDB taxonomy): Bacteria > Fibrobacterota > Fibrobacteria > Fibrobacterales > Fibrobacteraceae > Fibrobacter. The sequence goes on from CAMJHM010000016.1 coordinate 39,137, forward strand.
TCGACTTGCCTTTCGTGGCCGCGCACCATCTGGTTTTGCCTCCTGCGGATCATGCGCAGGCAGAACGGCATGAGTTCCAGAATCTTGAGTTCGCCTTTGGCCTTGCGAATCGCCGCAAAGTCCACGGGATTGTGCAGTACCCTCAGGTTGTCGAGGACCGGCGCAAAGTGCAGGTAGTCCGTGAGCTCGCGCGGGCAGACTCCGGGGAGCGTGAGGCCCGGGAACTTGAACACGGTAGCGTACAGTTGCCTGAAAAATTTCTGTTCCATTCGCGCTTCGCGGCAGGCTTCGCTGATGGGGTAGACGGGGAGGATGCGCCCGTTGAATTCTTCGCCTTCGTCGAAGGGTTGCATGTCGGGGTGCGTAATCTGGAGACCTCTGAATTCGCCGACGGTGCCCGTCACGAGCCAGTGCGAGTCCGGCTTGATTTTCTTGCTCCAGAAATTGCATGCCTTGAAGAACAAAAGTGAAATTTCGCCAGTACCGTCGGAAAACGAAGCGATGAACCTTGATGTTCGCCCGCGTACGATGCCGGCGCGCCTCACGGTGCCGATAAGTACGACCTTCTCGCCGACTTTGCAGTTTGCGATTTTTGAAACCTTCGTCTGGTCCAGGTAGGTGCGGGGGATGTTGTAGAGCAGGTCGCTGACGGTGAATATTCCCGTCTTGTGCAGGGCTTCTAGCCTTTTGGGACCAAGCCCTGGTAACTGCGAAAGGTCCATGCTGTGCCTACTGTTTTGCCTTCGGAGCTACTGCGGAAGAGTCTGTTTTCGGGGCTTCTGTCTTTGTCGGAACGGCTGCGGAATCCGCGCGGTCTTTGGCCTTGCTGCGGGCCGTCTGCCCGATGATGTTCATGTTCTTCCACTTGATGAGCTTGACTGGCTTGCCGTCCTTGTCGTAGATCTTGATGCCCTTGGTGTTGATAGCCTTGACGACTTGGTTGAACTTGTCGATGATGGAGTTTATCTTCTCGACGGTCTGCGTCGTCTTCAGGATTTCCGCGGAGAGCGTGCTGTTCTCGATGTCCGTGATTGCCTTGTTCGTCTTTTCGGCGGTTTCCGAGATGGTCCTTATCGTGCTCTGGATGCTGTCTAGCTTCTCGTTGACGGCGCTGGTCGCAAGCCTTATCGTGGAGTCTGCCTTGACGGTTGCTTCGCCTATGCTTTGGCTCGTCTGGTTGACCTGATTGAACAATTGCATAATCTTCGGAGAAAATTTTGCGGCTTCTTGGTCGGCGCTGTCCAGGAACGCTTCGATGGCGTTGAATGTGTTCTCGAATACTTCCGGTGCGGACTGGTGCGTGGAATCGCCTTCGGTGATGACGTGGATGACATCCCGGATGACGGCTATCTGCTGGTTCACGTTCTCGATGAAACGGAGCGCTTCGGCGATACCCGGTTCGAAGTGCCCGGTGAATACGTGGTCCTCCGGCATGATCTTTCCTGTTTTCGACGGGGTAATTTCCAGACGGCGCTGGCCCATGAGGGCGAAGTTCACGTTGTTGAACTCGGTCCCTTCGCGCAGGACGATGGGGTCGTCGAATTTGACGGTGATGCGAGCCCTGTCGCCGAGCCAGGTGACCGTCCCGATGGTCCCGACCTTGAAACCCCGGATGACGACGGGGTCTTCGGGTTGTAGGGTGCCGAGTTCATTGAAGTCGACTGTGGCTACGTGGCTTACTCCTTGCTGTGCCATGTACATGCTGTATCCGATGTATGCGAAGAGGGTGATAATCGCAATCATCGATATGTAGCCGAGAGCCCTGTTGGAAATCTTCATATTTTGAATATAGTAACTATTGCGCAGCCCTGTTTACTAACCACTAATCACCAATTACTTTTTTTACTACATTTATTCCGTCTAAAAATTTTTCAAAGGACATTCAAAATGGCTAAGAAAGAATCCAAGAAAAAAGTGGTCCTCGCTTATAGCGGTGGACTCGATACTTCCATCATCATCCCCTGGCTCAAGGAAAACTACGACTGCGAAGTGATCGCTTTCGCCGCCGACCTCGGTCAGAACGACTTCCCGGACGCTAAGGCCCTCGAAGACAAGGCTCTGAAGACTGGCGCTTCCAAGTGCTACGTTCTCGACCTCAAGAAGGAATTCCTCGAAGACTACGTTTGGCCGACCGTTCGCGCCGGTGCCAAGTACGAAGGTACCTACCTCCTGGGTACTTCTTTCGCCCGTCCGCTCATCGCCAAGTACCAGGTGAAGATTGCCGAAAAGGAAGGCGCTTACGCTGTTGCTCACGGTGCTACCGGTAAGGGTAACGACCAGGTCCGTTTCGAACTGACCTACGCCGCTCTCAACCCGAAGCTCGAAATCATCGCTCCGTGGAAGGACCCGAAGTGGACGTTCCATAGCCGCGAAGACGCTATCGACTACGCTGCCGCTCACAAGATTCCGCTGAACGGCATCAGCAAGAAGAAGATTTACTCCGAAGACGGTAACCTGTGGCACCTCTCTCACGAAGGTGGCGTTCTGGAATTCCCGGAACAGGAACACAAGTACGAATTCCTCAAGCACACCAACACGTATGAAAAGGCCCCGAACAAGGCTGATCACGTGACGATTACCTTCGATAAGGGTAATCCGGTGGCTATCGACGGCAAGAAGATGGGCGCTGTCGAACTCCTCGAATACCTGAACAAGATTGGCGGCAAGAACGCTTGCGGTCTCTTGGACATCGTCGAAAACCGCCTCGTTGGCCTGAAGAGCCGCGGCGTGTACGAAACTCCGGGTGGCACGCTCCTGTACAAGGCTCACGAATGCCTGCAGCAGCTCGTGCTCGACAAGGAAACTTTGTTCGAAGCCCAGAAGATGTCTATGACCTATGCCAACCTCGTGTACAATGGCCAGTGGTTTACTCCGCTCCGCCAGGCTATGGACGCCTTCTTCGCCGAAGTCAACTCTGTGGTGACCGGTGAAGTGACGCTGAAGCTCTACAAGGGCAACATCATCCCGGCCGGCATCAAGAGCCCCTACAGCCTCTACGACATGGGCCT
>CAMJHM010000017.1 GCA_946405515.1 uncultured Fibrobacter sp.
TGCCGTGAGCGATGATGTTCATGCGGCTGAAGTTCGGGTCGAGCGTGGGGGAGACAACGAGGGAATCGATGTTGTAACCACGGCGGGAGAACACGAGAGCGATGCGCACGAGCACGCCCGGGCGGTTTGCCACTAACAAGCTAATAGAATGTGCGATATCTTTCATTTTTGAGTCCTCCTATTACGTCGATCCAGTGGGTTTTTCGAGCTGCGTCTTGGGCGCTTCCGTAAGCATGGCGGTAAGCGGGGCACCTGCCGGAATCATCGGGAACACGTTGTCTTCCTTTTCGCATTCGCAGTGGATGAGAATCGGGCCGTCGTTGTAGTCGAGCGCCTTCTGGATGACGCGTTCGGCGTCTGCCGGGCGCTTGATGCGCAGACCCGGAATGCCGTAGGCTTCGGCGAGCTTCACGAAGTCCGGGTTGCCCTTCATATCGACGCTGGAATAGCGGTGGTCGTAGAAGAGTTCCTGCCACTGGCGCACCATGCCGAGGTACTTGTTGTCCATCACGAAAATCTTGATGGGGAGCTTGTGGATGGCTGCGGTCGCGAGTTCCGCTTCGGTCATCTGGAAACCACCGTCACCGCTGAAGCTGAGCACCGGCCAACCGGTCTCGTTGCCGAATGCGGCACCGATAGCGGCGGGGAAGCCGAAGCCCATCGTGCCTGCGCCGCCACTGGAGTGAAGCTGGCGAGGATAGTTTATATGGAAGAACTGGGCAACCCACATCTGGTGCTGGCCCACGTCGGTCGTGACGATGGCCTTACCGTCGGTGAGCTTGCTTGCAGTTGCAATCACGTGCTGCATGCGGAGTCCGCCCTGCTTGGGGTAGGTGAGCGGGAAGCGCTTCTTCCAGGTCTGGCAAGTCTTGACCCAGTCGGCGGTATCGAGCTTGTGCACCATCGGGAGGAGCTGTTCCAAAACGAGCTTTGCGTCGCCGCACATGAACACATCCGGCTGCAACACCTTGCCTTCTTCGGCGGGGTCGATGTCAATGTGCATCTTGATAGCGTCTTTGCAGAACACTTCGAGCTTACCAGTAATGCGGTCGTCCCAGCGACTGCCGATGGAGAGAATCAGGTCGCAATCGAGCACGGCCTTGTTGGCGTACACGGTGCCGTGCATGCCGAGCATGCCGAGCGAAAGCTCGTGATCAGTGGGGAAGGCACCGAGGCCGAGCATGGTGCAGCACACCGGGGCGTTCAGCTTTTCGGCGAGTTCCTTCACCTGGCGGGAAGCCCCGCTGATCATGGCACCGTGGCCCACGAGCAACAGCGGCTTCTTGGAATTCTTGAGGTATTCGGCGGCCTTCTCGACGCTCTCGGTAGAGGCGTATGTCGGGATCTTGTAGCCGGGCAAGTCCATCTGGTCGGTGAACGGGGCAGTGCAGGGGCCTGCGGTCACGTCCTTCGGAAGGTCGATGAGCACGGGACCCGGACGGCCGCTGCGCGCGATGTGGAAGGCTTCCTTCATGATGCGCGGGAGGTCGTTGGAATCCTTCACCAGGTAAGAATGCTTGACGGCAGCGAACGTCATGCCGCTCGTGTCGCATTCCTGGAAGGCGTCCTTGCCGAGGTTCGGGGTTGTCGTCTGGGCGGCGAGCACCACGATGGGGCTAGAATCCATGAGGGCGGTGTAAATGCCGGTGAACGTATTGGTAGCACCCGGACCAGAAGTCACGAGGGCGACGCCGACTTTGCCCGTCTGGCGGGCGTAGCCGTCGGCCATGTGGGTCGCACCCTGTTCGTGGCGGCTAAGGACTACTTTAATATTGGAATCGAGAATTGCGTCGAACATCGGGATGGCGGAACCACCCGGATAGCCGAAAATAGTGTCGATGCCTTCGCGTTTGAGGCATTCGATAATCACTTCGGCACCACTTAAGGTCTTATTTGCCATAGTTTTTCCTGTTTTATCGGGTTGTTTTAAATTGTTTTATGACGAAAATATAGAACATCTGCTACCGTGTGGCAACGGATTCTTCCAAAAATAATGAAAAAAGTTTTTGATTTTTTGAAATTGATGGTTGAATTTTTGATTTTTTGTTGAATATTTCTTTGTTTTTATTTGAAATGTGTGTTGGTTTTGATTTTTATGTTTGAAAAACTAATTGTTTTTCCTTTATTTCTTGATTGATTGTTGTTTGTGTAAATGAAAATCGTGTGTTTTTGGCTTGAAGTTGTGCTGTTTTTGAAGAATGATGTTGCAAAATTTGGAAAATTGTTGCCTTTTGCTCCGGAATGATGGCGAATCCGGCTGCGAAAAAAGAAAAGTTTCAAGAAAAAATTTTTTTAAGGACAAAAATCGCGTTTTGAACGTCTATATAGACGTGCTCACTTTTCAAAAGGGGAATCTATGCACGATCTTTTGCCTTGTAGAAATGCGGAAATTTTGAAACCGCGCGAAAAAATTGAAAAATTGGGTGCTGCGGCGCTTACGACAGAAGAATTGCTTGCCCTGATTCTGGGTAGCGGGAATCGAGATTGCGATGTTTTTGAACTTTCTAGGAGTATTGCTGAATATCTTTCGAATGCGACAAGTGTTCCTTCGCTTTCCAGTTTGCGGAAAATCCATGGACTAGGCCGTGCAAAGTCGACACAGGTGCTTGCTTGCCTAGAATTGTCCAGCCGCTACATCTTGAGCGACAAAGTCATTGCGGTTCGTACGCCAGAAGACATTCTCGGCAGGCTGTCATTCCTTAAATTCGAGCAGCAGGAACACCTTGTGGTTGTCTCGTTGAATGCGGCGAACAAGATTATCAATGTGAACGAACTGACCACGGGCCTAGTGAACCAGACTCCCGTCCACCCTAGGGAGGCTTTTTCGGAGGCTGTGAAGGACCGGGCCGTGTCGGTTATTTTCGCCCACAACCACCCCTCGGGGTCGACCGAGGCGAGTGACGAGGACCTGGCTATCACACGAGTTCTGTGTGCTGCGGGGCGGGTTTTGCAGATTCCCGTTCTTGACCATATTATAATTGGAAAGTCGGGTTATACAAGCATCCGGCGGTGCCGGCCTGAGCTTTTTGAATGATTTATGGAAGTTTTGTCTATGAAAAAAGACCTTTTTTGTAAAAAAAAGAAAAGAAAAGAAAATAAAAAGACTATATTTTGCTTAGCAATTTATCGGGAGAACCTGTTTTTTAGGTTTTTCTCACATTTAAGGAGACGCTATGAAAAAAGTAGCAATGGGAATTGCACTGGCGCTGGCTGCTTCTGCCGCCTTTGCCGCGCATCCCCAAACGATTAATAAGACTGGCTTTGTCGGTGTCAATAAGACGCAGTCTGCTCAGTCTTTGGGTCATTCGAAGCTGGCATTTTACGCTTTGATCGATGCAACCAACGATATTTCCCATATTAACGGTAATGGTGACGATGGTTTGAGGGAACTCTACTTCGGCAACGATCCGAAAGATGGTTATGACCGTATGGCTGCGATGCGTGGTGGTCCCGTCAAGGACGACTATATCGCTATCAGTTCTCAGCTCGGTATCGGTATTGGTCTTTGGCACTACTTTGATTTAGGCTTGGGTCTTCCGGTTTATTATGATAAATTCCATGTCTCCAACCAGTGGTATGGAGAATCGGGCAAGTATGACGATCATGACTTTTACGAAGGCGGCCAAACTGGCGACGTTCCGAGTACCGACGTCGGTTACATCGGTAACCTGCACGGTGACTTGAAGGCTCGCTTCCCGCTCCCTGACGACCAACCGTTCGACATCGCTGTGTTCGGCCAGGTCGAAGTGGCAACGGTCAACACGGATAAGGATGGTATCTGGATTCGTGACGCTTCCTACATTGATACGAAGACCGGTCAGGCTCAGGCCTACGGTACTCGTAGCACCTTCCTTAAGGGCGGTATGGCTATCACTGCCGACTTCGGCAAGCTCGACGAAGGTGACGGAGTTCCGCTTGTATTCCATGTGAACGGCGGTTATCGCTACTCTACGGATGACAAATACATGTCTTATCCGTTCATGAGTGCCGCTGCCGAATTCTACTTCATGGACTTCCTCTCCATCTTTGCTGAATATTACTGGGATATCCAGTTGGATGATTTCACCTATGCCGATCGTGATGGCAACAAGATGAAGACCTCCTTCGACATGAAGGAACTTACCGGTGCGTTTGTGTTCCACCTGCCGGTCGGTCTCGACATCCACATCGGTGGTTCTTACTTCATTGGCGACAAGAACAAGATGACGAAAGTCTATGCCATGGAGAACAACAAGCATATTCTTGAATACACTGCCCGTGTCAACCCGGAATACAAGGTCTACGGCGGTCTTACCTGGAGCGGCTTCCTGCTTGCTCAGGACCGTGACGGTGACGGCGTCCTCGATAAAGACGATAAGTGCCCGGATGACTTTGGCCACCGCCTGAACCAGGGCTGCCCGCTCGGCAATCCTGATGCTGACGAAGATGGCGTTTGCGACGCTTGGGTTGCTGAACGTGGTTTGCTGGCTGACTTCGCCGATGTTTGCGAAGGCGTTGACCAGTGCCCGAACGAAGCCGGCGAAGGCGACGATGGTTGCCCGCTCGACGATCCGGACCCGGATAAGGATGGCGTCTGCGATGCTTGGGTGACTCAGAAGAAGCTCCTCAAGAAGTTCAAGGGTATTTGTAAGGGTATCGACCAGTGCCCGAACGAATCTGGTCCTGAAGGCAACAATGGTTGCCCGGAAGACAATGCTGACCCGGATAAGGACGGCCTCTGCTCTCCGTGGGTGACCGACAAGAACAAGCTCGATCAGTATGCTGACGTTTGTAAGGGCTACGACATGTGTCCGGCCGAAGCTGGTCCGTCTGGCAACAAGGGTTGTCCGTGGGATGATCCGGACTCCGACGGTGACGGCCTCTGCGACGAATGGGTGACCCAGAAGAGAATGGGCTACTACTTCGAAAATGCTGCAACGCTCAACGATCCGTATATCACCAAGACCTGTAAGGGTCTCGACAAGTGCCCGCTCGAATTCGGTCCGGCCACCAACGATGGTTGCCCGCTCGGCAACCCGGATACCGACAAGGATAGCCTCTGCGATCCGTGGGTCAAGGAGAAAGGCATGCTCGACCAGTACGAAGGCATCTGTAAGGATGTTGACAAGTGCCCGAACGAACCGGGCCCGGCATGGGCTCAGGGCTGCCCGATGGATAATCCGGACCCGGATGCCGACAGCCTCTGCTCTCCGTGGGTGATTGAAAAGAACATGACTGAACAGTTCAAGGATGTTTGCCATGGTAGCGACCGCTGCCCGAGCGAAGCTGGTCCTGAATGGAACAAGGGTTGTCCGTTCGACGACGATCCGGACCCGGATAAGGATGGTGTCTGCTCTGAATGGGTCTCCACCAAGAAGCTCCAGAAGCAGTTCGCTGACGTCTGTACCGGCATTGACCGCTGCCCGGATGAACCGGGTGACGATGGCCACGGATGTCCGAAGAAGGCTGCCGAAAAGCTTGACGGTGTTACCTTCAAGTCTGGTAAGGCCACTCTCGAATCCAACGCCAAGAACATCCTGAAGGGTGTGGCGAAGAAGCTCGTCGAAGACGAAAGCTATAAGGAACTCGAAATCGTCATCCAGGGTCACACCGATAACGTCGGTAGGGAAGCCTCCAACCAGAAGCTCTCTGAGAACCGCGCTAAGGAAGTGATGAAGACCTTGACGAAGTTCGGTGTGGACAAGAAGCGCATCAAGGCAATCGGTCTTGGTTCTACTTGCCCGGTCGATGACAACAACACGTCTGATGGCCGCGAACAGAACCGCCGTATCGAAATGCACTTCGTCACTCCGGATAACGACGGTATGAAGTGCGAATCGAACTTCACTCCGTAGTAGCGAATAATCGAAGGGACTCGCTCCCTTTCGATTCTCCTTAGAAATTTCAAGACTCCCGGTTAATCACCGGGAGTCTTTTTTATTTTTTTGTCATGACTAAACTAGATGAAATATTGAATGAATTGGGCGCCACAAACCACGCCCTAGTAGAGAAACTTCCTGTTAACCTGAACCACAAGATGGTGCAGAAGGCGAGGCTCGGCAAGAAGCCCGTACCCAAGCACACGCAGAACCTGATATTGCAGGCATTGAACATGCTCTTGCGCGAGAAAGCCATAGCAGAAGACAAAGATGTGAAACAGTACAAACGAGAGGAGATATTTTAGACGAGAGAACGCCGCGTAGGTTGGTAAACTTACAAAACCACGCGGCTACAGACGAAAGACGAAAGAGGAAGAATGGCGCTTCGCGCTGAATGGGAAAAAAATCTCTCGTCTCTCGTCTCTCGTCTCTCGTCTTTTATTAAATTAAAATCATGCGACAATACCTCGACCTCCTCCAAGACATTATTGATAACGGCGTGGACCGCTCCGACCGTACTGGCACTGGCACGCGCTCCGTTTTTGGCCGCCAGACTCGCTTCGACCTTTCGAAGGGTTTCCCGTGCCTCACGACCAAGAAACTTCACTTGCGTTCCATCATCCACGAGCTGCTGTGGTTCCTGATGGGCGACACGAACATCAAGTACCTGCACGACAACAAGGTGACCATCTGGGACGAATGGGCCGACGAGAACGGCGACCTGGGTCCGGTCTATGGTCACCAGTGGCGTAGCTGGCCGACTCCCGATGGCGGGCATATTGACCAGATCCAGAACTTGATCAACAGCCTCAAGAATAATCCCGATTCGCGCAGGCACCTCGTGTGCGCGTGGAACGTGGCCGAAGTTGACAAGATGGCCTTGCCGCCTTGCCACTGCCTTTTCCAGTTCTACGTGGGTGGCGTGGGTGCCAGCGGCAAGCGCAAACTCAGCTGTCAGCTTTACCAGCGCAGCGCCGACATGTTCCTTGGTGTGCCGTTCAACATCGCGTCGTACTCGCTGTTGACGATGATGCTTGCGCAGGTTTGCGGTTACGAAGCGGGCGAGTTCGTGCATACCTTCGGCGACCTACACCTGTACAGCAACCACTTTGACCAGGCGCGCGAGCAGCTTTCCCGCGAACCGCGCAAGCTCCCGACGATGAAGATGAATCCTGATGTGAAGGACCTTTTTGAATTCAAGTTCGAGGACTTTGAGCTCGTCGATTATGACCCGTGGCCGACGATCAAGGCCCCGATTGCGGTATAGGAGGCTCGAGAATAGAGACTAGAGAATACCTTTGACCACTTAGTGCTTTAGCACTTATGTGGGCATGGCCACCTTTAGGTGGGAGGCTAGTGAAAAGAATCACGCACTTCGTGCGTCAATATAAGACGGCGAAGCCGTGATATTTCTCCCTAGCCCCTAGATCCTAGATTCTAGCCCCTAACCACCAACCACCAACCACTGTCTACTTCCTACAGTCTACTTCCAACTATGCTACTCTCCGCTATTGTCGCTATTTCCCAAAACAACGTCATCGGCCGTGACGGGCACCTCCCGTGGCACCTGTCCGCCGACCTCAAACGCTTCAAGGCCATCACGACGGGGCATTCCATAATCCTCGGTCGCAAGAACTACGACGACATCGGTCGCCCGCTGCCGAACCGCACGAACTACGTGCTCACGCGGAATACGGCGTTCGAGGCTCCGGGGTGCACCGTGTGCGGAAGCCTCGAACAGGCCTTGGACAAGGCCCGCGCCGCCGGGGAAACGGAGTGCTTCATTATCGGCGGCGCCGCCGTATACCGCGAGGCCATGCCGCTTGTCAAAAAGTTGTATGTGACGCGAGTGCTTTCCGATGTTGACGGCGATGTATTCTTCCCAGATTGGGGAGATGGCTGGCAAATGGTGTCCGAAGAATCTTTTAGCGCTGACGAGAAAAACGATTTTGCTACATTGTTCCAAGTCTGGGAGCGTTGACTCCCGCAGGATTGGGAAACATGATGAGGCGGTCTCGAAGGATTTTATTCACAGTCATCGCGTTCGCGTTCTTGGTGCTCTTTTTTGTGTTCTTCGCAAATCTGAGCAAGCGCGGGCTTGATAACGACCAACTGCATTTCGATGAGGGCTGGTCGGTTACCTATGGCGGTTCCACCTCGAACAATGTCAATATCGCGGAATACAAGATTCCCGAAGATGTCAAGATTGGCGACACGCTTGTTTACAAGAAACTCCTGAACATCGATGTTCTTCCATTGTCCACGCTGCGCTTCAGGACTTTCCACTCTGCTGTTTCGGTCTATTTGGACGACCAGCCTATTTACAGCTATGGGCATGATTTGTATAAACAAGGGCGCCTGGTCGGTAGCGGGTTCCATTTTATTAATTTACCCGAAAATGTCGACCGCCGCACGATTACCATAAAACAAATCGTTGCGGAAACCGCTGCGGCGCTCACTTCCACGTCCGTCAAGGTCTTGCATAACAACATTGTGTCGGACTTTTTCTCGCGGCATGCGCTGGCGGCCGGTAGCGGTATTTTCCTTTGCCTTTTCTCTGTTCTTTCTGTCTTTGTTGGTTTCATTGCTCTTGCTTATTCGCGCTCGTTCTATCGACTCATCCTGATAGGCTTCATTTCGTTTTTGATGGGGCTTTGGACCATGTGCTACATGAGGGTTATCCAAATGTTCTCCATGGATTTTGCCTTCAACACCTTGCTTGAGTACATTTCGCTTTATCTAGTCCCGATTCCCATGTGTCTTTTGTTAATCAATATGCGCTGGGGGAGGCTTGCACGCTGGAAGATGAACGGCCTATGGGCGTTCTTGGCCGTTGCCGTGCTGTTCTTTGTCGTGTCGACGGTGTCCCATGCGTTGAACTTCGCGCACTATTCGTGCTTTCTTCCGTTCTTCCACCTTTTTGTGATTGTCCTGTTCTTGTACATGCTTTTTGCGAGGATTCTGCACGACCGCATGTTTGGCATGCAGGAACGCATCCTTGTCTATGGCATCGTCATCTTCTTCGCTTTCGGAATCATTGATTTGGTGCGGTTCCACATGCAGTGGTACCTTGGTGTTGTCGATAGCAATATCGATGTAACCCTTTTGCCGTTGGGTGCGCTTGTTTTTGTGATATTCCTGATGGTGAGTTATTTCATTTATCTGTACGATGTGGTCATGGACAAGACTGAAAAAGAAATGCTCAAGCAGATTGCTTTCCGTGATTCCCTGACTGGGCTTTACAACAGGGCCAAGTGCGAACGAATTTTTGAGGTGCTTGACCGCCGGGACAGCAAATACGCTATCGTGAGCATCGATATGAATGGCCTCAAGAAGGTGAATGATTCTCACGGGCACAGCGTCGGTGATAAATTATTGATAAGATATGCCGAAGTGTTCAAGAAGGCTTTCAACGGAGTGGGAACGACAATCCGCATGGGTGGCGACGAGTTCTTGGCGATTGTCCGTTCGGAACACTTGCATGAGTTGCAATCGGCGTTGAAGGATTTGAAAATTCTGGAGAAAAGCAATAGCTACGGCTTGCCGGTGCCATTGGAAGCCGCTTACGGCTACGCGATACATGAACTGGGCGATTCGACAAAAGCCAATGATGTCTACAAGTTGGCCGACAGCAAAATGTACGACATGAAAGTCAGTACGATGAAAAATCGCAAGAATTAGGTTCTTCCCGTTCTTGAAAATGGTTCGGGGATGGACGTTTTTCTTGTTTTTTGTATAGATTTACAAGCATGATTGAGTTCCATATTTTTTATAAGCTTATCGCTGCGCTGGGTATCGGTTTTATTATCGGCATGCAACGTGAGCATTCGTATTTCGATGCGTCGGATAGGCATCCGGCGGGTGTTCGCACGTTTTCGATGGTCGGTTTGAGCGGTGTTTTGTCTGTGTTCTTTTCTGATTTGCTGGGCTCTGTGGCTCCATTCGTGACAGGCCTTGTCGTCATCGGGATTTTGTTAGCGGCTTCGCATGTCGCATTCGGCTTGAGCCATAAGGAAGGAACTGCCGGTATAACGACAAGTGTCGCTCTGCTGCTCGTTTATCTTCTTGGTGGGTTGTGCTGGTACAATCGGCTGCTGGAAGCGTGCGTGGGGATGGTCGTTCTCTTGTTGCTGCTCAATTCCAAGAAGCAGCTGCACGACTTTGCAAACAGGCTTTCGGCGGAAGATATTATCGCGACGGTGAAGTTCGCCGTGATTACGCTGATGATTCTCCCGTTTTTGCCGAACCGCTCGTTTGGTCCGCCGGGGCTCGAGGTTCTGAATCCTCATTCGATTTGGCTCTTTGTCGTGTTTATCAGCGGCATCGGTTTCGTGAGCTATATCCTGATTAAGCTGATTGGCCCGGGCAAGGGAATTTGGTTGACGGGGCTTTTTGGCGGGCTTGCGAGCAGTACCGCGCTTACGCTCAATATGGTGGGCCGGAGCCGCAACAACGAAAGTTATGCCGATGATTTCACTGTGGGCATCGTGCTCAGCTGGGCGGTGATGTATGCGCGCCTGTATTGCATTTGCATTTTCTTGGTGCCGAATCTGGCGGGGCCACTTGCTGTTCCTCTGCTTGTGCCGGTGGTCCCGAGCTTGGGATACGCCTTGTTCCTCAAGTTCAAGGCTGGGCAGCATACCGAAAAGAGTTCCGATTTCAGTAATCCGTTCCGGCTTTTGCCTGCAATCAAGTTCGGCCTCGTGTTCACGGTCGTGATGTTTGTCGCGAATGCTGCCCGCGTGTATCTGGGTAACGGAGCGCTTATCGGTTGCAGTTTCTTGGGGGGCGCTGCCGAAATGGATGCCGTAGCGTTCTCGCTAATAGACATGAGCATGAAGGCTTCGATCGAGAACCGTGAACTGATTCTTTCGATTTTGTTTGCAAGCCTTGCGAATACGCTTACCAAGGGTGGCCTTGTGTTTTTCTTGGGGGCAAAGCCCATGCGTAAGCTTATCGTGCCGGCGGTTTTGGGTATCTGCTTGGTGACCGCCGTTCTTATTGGCCTTTATTTCTAGCCCTCTGCGAGGCGAAAAGGGAACTCTCTGTATGTCCGAAAAAATGAATTACGCGTTGACGGTTGCCGGTTTTGATGGAAGTGCCGGTGCGGGAATCTTGGCCGATGTCAAGACGATGGCGCATTTTGGTGTCTATGCCCAAGCTGTGTGTACTGCGCTTACTGAGCAGAATGAAGATGAATTTGTCGCTCCGGGGTGGGTCATTTGGGACCGGATTGAGGCCCAGCTCGAAACGCTGTTCAAAAAGCATACGTTCAAGTTCGTGAAGATTGGCCTTGTGGAGAAGGCTAAGGTTCTCAAGCGTATTGTTGACTTTATTCGCATGCGTTCTCCTGATGCCTTTATTATCTGGGATCCCATTGCGAGTGCCAGCGCTGGTTTCCATTTCTTGAGGGCGGTGGAGCAGGACGATTTCATGCCCGTGATGAAGAATATCGACCTAGTGACTCCGAATCAGGAAGAATTTGGTTTCCTCGGTTTGGGACTTGCCGCCTCTCGTGGAAAAATTGAACTAGGCAAGGATTTTGCTTTGCTGTTGAAAGGTGGCCATTCCAAGGACAGCGATGCAATCGATATCCTTTGGGATCGTGATGGGAATCAGTACAAATTTTCGAGCCCGCGCCTTGTCGGTGTTGAAAAGCATGGTACGGGTTGTACTTTGTCTGCTGCGATTTTGGCGAATTTGGTTCTTGGCAAAAACTTGCCGGAGGCTTGCAAAGCGGCCAAGGAATATATGGACAAGATGTTGCGTTCTGGTGAAGGTCGCCTGATGGGCCTTGTCTAGGCCTCAACTAGCTTTTCTTTTCATCCTTTTTCTTGTCGCTGCTGGACTTGTTGTCCTTCTTGTCGTCTTTTTTCGGTTCTTCCTTCTTGGAGTCCTTCTTTTCTTCTTTCTTGGGCTCGTCTTTTTTAGAGTCTTTCTTTTCGTCCTTTTTAGACTCCTGTTTCTTGGGTTCTTCTTTCTTGACGTCTTTTTTATCGTCTTTTTTCGGCTCGGCCTTGGATTCGGACTTTGTGGTGTCCTTCTTGGTTGTTTCTGCAGTTGCAGAAGTATCCTTTGCTGCGTTGTTGATGACTTCTTGCGTTTTGGAATTGGCCTGCTTCAGGAACTTTTGCAAGTCAACAACGGGGTCCAATTTCTTTTCTTCGCTGACAGAACGTATGGGAGCGTAATAGGTGGAATCTGCCACGGTGAGCGTGTCCAGTCCGATGAGCTCAAATTTGGAATAAAGGAGTGCAGCCCATTCGCGGAGCCAACTTTTGCGAGATTCGCGATTGATGTACCACGTGTTGGCGTCGTAAAGGTAGTGGTGAATGTCGGCAGTGAGGAAAACGGGGCTTTCTCCGGCGAGCGCTTTGAACAGGTTTGCGACTCTATGGGTTGCAGCGGCCGAAGTCAACAACAGTACGGTATCGGCCTTGCGATTCTTGAGCCATGGGATGATTGTATAGGCTTCGCTGATGGTGGAGGGATCATCGTGGGGGGCCAGGAATAGGGCTGCGCTGTCGATGCTGGAATGGCGCAGGAAATCATCGGCGTAGAAATCGGTGTTGCTCCGGTCCCTCAGGACTCGGCGCCCCATGATGAGCACAGAATCGGCTTTCCCTTGTGCCACGAGATTTGCGGCAAAGTCGTTCCGTTCCATGTCGGCCGATTGACCATCCAGAATGACGACCCATTTTACGTGCTTGAATTCATCATCGTTCACGAGCCATTGCCCGCTTTTGGTAAAGACGGCGTAAAGCGCAATGATGGCGAGGATAACCGTCGATGCTGCGATGATGAGCGCCTTCTTGACTAATTGGGCGTAATTCTTTTTCTTTTTGTTCAATAATAGCTTAGACACGTTTTCCCCTCTTCCTTAATTTATTTGTGACTCCAATTCTATAGAATATAGGCAGGCGTTTTCGCCATCGGAGTAATAATTCTTTCTATCCCCGTAAAGTTTAAAGCCGTTTTTCTCGTAGAATTTGCGTGCGGTGCTATTGCCTTCGCGGACTTCGAGGAAACAGCGGTCTTTTTCTTCGGGGCTCAGGCGGGATAAGCCTGCATCCAGGAGCATCTTGCCGATGCCTTTATGTTGGCAATCTCGGCTTACTGCAATGCTTAATAGTTCTGAATCTGAGCCCAGTAGGTGGAATACTGCATAGCCGTTGATTTGTGGTGTACCTTGGTCTGAGTCCGTTTCGTAGACAACGCAAAGTGCATAGTTGGCGTGTATTTTTGTCGCGAACAGAGGTGCATCCCAGTCTTGGAAGGCCAGCTCTTGCTGGATTTCCAGAACTCGGGGCAAATCGCTTTCTTTCATTTCGCGGATAGGCATATAAACGGCTAGGCTGGTTATGCTTTCAGTTTTTCGAAATATGAAGGTTGTATGTAGTTCGCTTCTTGGATCAGTGTCGGCTTGATAGTATCGAACAGCGGGGCCCATAGGCTTAGCGGCTTGCCTGTATCAGTCGTGATGCTTGCGCCGAGTTCGTCAAATACGGCCTTGAGTTCGGCATCGGTTGTTGCGGCTTCATCTGCGACAACATGCGTTGTTTTGTTCGAGGTCAGTGCCTGGATGACTTCTGCTGTGTCAATAAATTGTTCTGTGCCGTTTAGCCGGAGGTACCAGTAGCCGTTGCGAGCCCGGATAATGACTGCGACGGGGTCGCCTTCTTTAGCCTGGGCAAAGCATTCCAGTGCCTGGAGTGTCGTCACGCCGTACAGGTTGCGCTTACCGCTGAAACATAGCCCCTGGCAGAACGCGACCCCGGTTCTCAGTCCGCTGAATGAGCCTGGCCCGACTGTGACCATTACACGCTTCACGTCGTCGAGCGTGGCGCCGGACCGTTCCAAGAGTGCATCAAGGTTTGCGCTGAGCGTTTCGCCCTTGGCAGACGGCTCTATAATTTCCTCATAGGCGGAACCGTCCGGCGAAGCAATCGCCATCGAGATACCTTTCCGAGAAGTGTCTACATACAAGTCAAGGTTCATTTCTAACCATTAATTACTAGATCCTAGCCTCTAGTTTCTAGTCCCTATCTTTTAATCGCAATGCTCTTGTCGATAATCAAATCGATGAGCTGGCTGTAGGTGATGCCGATGCAGGCGGCCTGCTGCGGCAACAGCGATGTGGGCGTCATGCCCGGCAGCGTGTTCGTCTCGATGGCGAACAGTTCGCCGTCCTTGGTGATGCGAACGTCGGTACGGCTGTAACCAGCTCCGCCGAGGGCGTAGTGTGCATTTTTCACGAGTTCCTGGATGCGTGCCGTGAGTTCCGGAGCGAATTCCGCGGGAGTCACTTCTTGGCATTCCCCGTTGTACTTGGCCTCGTAGTCAAAGTATTCGCGCGTCGTCATGCGCATTTCGGTGGGCGGGAGCGGCTTTTCGCCTTCGATGTAGCCGCAGCTCGCTTCGCCACCGGCAATGAATTTTTCGCACAGCAGGCGGTTGGAATCCTTGAAGAGGTCCTGTACAATCTTGCCGGCCTCGTCCATATCCTTTGCAATACCGATGCCGATGGAAGAACCTCCCAGCGGGTCCTTGATGACCAGCGGGAACCCGAGTTCGTCGGCGACATTGACGAGTACATCTCCGGTAAAGTCGTGTTTCCAAATGACGCGGTAGGGAGGAGTCGGAATTCCGTTTGCCCTGTAGATTTCCTTGGATTTGATTTTATCCATGGCAAGGGCCGATGCGAGGAGCCCGCAGCCCGTGTAAGGGATACCCCAGTTTTCGAGCATGGCCTGGATGTGACCGTCTTCGCCCCACTTGCCGTGTAGCGCAAGGAATGCAATGTCGGAATCGGGAAGTTCGGAGAGTGCGGGGGATTTCTTGCAGTTGGCTGCCGAACCTTCGAGACTGTGGAAATAGTTGACCGAGAAATTCGTCTTTTGGTAGGGGGAAAGTTCCCTGGATGACCAGTGCCAGGTGCCGTCTTTGTCGATCAAGACAGGGTGGATGTTGTACTTTTCGGGATCCATGGCACGTACGACGCCAGTTCCGCTCACGACCGATACGTCGTGTTCCGTGGAAGGGCCGCCCATCAGTACTAAAACGCGTAAACGGGACATAAAAAACCTCATTTGAATTCGTTCAAGGATAATGTAGTATTTGGAACCCGCAGACACCACACGATAAGCGGATAAATGCAATAAAAATCCCTAAGGGAGGTGAGCTGTGAGGGATGAGGTTCGAGGCTCGAGCCTCGAGCAATGAGCTGTGAGTATGAGCCTCACACCTCAAAGGGGCTTTTGCTCCGACCTCATACCTTTTAGATGAATGGCAGAGATTGCTTCAGGGCTTTGCCCCTCGCAATGACAACGCTTAACCACTGCCTACTGTCTACTTCCTACTTACTTACAGCAACGGAATCCAACACTCGGGTACTGATTCTGCGGGTAGAAGCTGAACTTGCTTTCGCCGCAGTGGCTTCCGTTGTTCGTGTTCCATGCACCGCCGGCCACCAGGTACTTGTCCGGGTGCTGCTTGTGCGTGGTGGAGGTCCATTCCCAGAGGTTGCCGTTCATGTCGTACATGCCCCACCAGCTACGGCACTGTTCCTTGCGGCCGCTGCGCTTGGCTGCGTTCGTGTTGGTGTTGCACTTACTCGGCTTGTAGGCGTCGCCGTAAGAATAGCGCGTCTTGTCTTTACCGCGGCAGGCGGCTTGCCATTCGTCCAGCGAGCAGAGGTGCTTGCCTTCTTTTTCGCAAAGGGCGGCGGCTTCTTCGCGGCTGACCATGTCCTTCGGATTTTCGTCAGCGACGTTCGGGTATTCGTAGGCGTCTACGCAGACGGTCTTACCACCAACGGGCACGGGGTAGGCGTTCTTGCCGCAGATGTTGTCCGAGGCCATGTCGTACTTGGCTTCTTCCCACTTGGTGCGGTTGCCGACGGAGTCCTCGGCCTGGAAGAATACGCTGCCGGTCTTGTTGTAGTCCACGGCCTTGCTTGCATCGACCGGGTGCAGCGTGTCACCGACGGAGAGGTATGTCTTGCACTTGATTTCGTCGCACTTGACCTTCAGCTTGATGGGGTCGTAGTACCTACCGGCGGGCGGCACAATTTCTGCGTTCGGCGGAACTTGGTCGGCGGCGCGGATGCTGTCCTGGATGCGCTTTTTCTCGAGGGAGTCCTGGCGGGCTTTTTCAAGGGCGGCAAGCGAGTCGGCTATACGGGCGAGGCTATCGGCGCGGGCCTTTTCAAGAGCGGCGAGAGAGTCCTGGATGTGCTTGAGGCTGTCGCGCACATGGCGTAGGCTGTCCCAGTTGGTATTTCCCTTGAGCGCAGCGAGGGAGTCAGCGATGTGGATACTGTCTGCGATACGGGCGGCTTCGGCCTGGGCGATGCTGTCGGCGATGCGCTTGGCGTTGAGCACGCTGTCGTTATACATTTCCAGAGCGCGTAGGCTGTCCAAAATGAACTTCTGGCGCGCTTCTTCCTCGGTCTCTTGCTGCCTGCGCAGTGCGTCCTGCTTCATCTTTTCTAGGTGGCATTGCACAATAAAAAGGCAGAGCAATAAAAGGAACATCAATGCGAGAATGACAAGGTTCTTCTTCTTGCGGCTTTTTTTCTGCTGTTCGTTAATGTCGGAATGCTCTTCGTTCTTCACAATACGGGTTCCATGTTAAATGTTTAGTTGTCTTCGAGGTTGGAAATCTTGTTGGCGTCGAACAAGTCTTTCCAGTGACGCTTGATTTCGGCTTCCACTTCCTTGATGGAAAGCTTGCGGCGCAGCGTGTTGCGGTAGGCGATGGAGATGCCACCGGTTTCTTCGGATACGACGATGACAATGGCGTCGCATTCTGCGGCAAGAGCCTTCGCTGCGCGGTGACGCATACCGTAACCGGCATCGCCCTCGGCGTTGCCTGTGGGCATGGGGAGGATACATCCGGCTGCGACGATACATTCGCTGTTCAAGATGACGGCACCGTCGTGCAAGGCGGAATTGGGGAAGAATAGCGAGCGCAACAGTCTGGAGCTGATTTTGGCGTTGAGGATTTCACCGGTCTCTTCGTAGTTGCGGAGGCCGACTCTCTTTTCGAGGACGATCAGGGCGCCGAACTTGTTCTTGGCCAAGTCCTGGACCGCGCTGCAGATGGCTTCTGTCACGCCGTCAAGGCCGCTGCTGTGGAAAAAGATGCTGCGGAGGTTCGCTTGGCTCACGGACTGGCCGATTCGCGTGAGGGCGCTTCGGATTTCGGGCTGGAACAGGATGACGACCGCGACGATACCCATGGTCGCAAGGTTACTCAGCAACCATACCAAGGTGTTGAGCTCCCACCACTGAGCCAAAAGCCAGGCGAGGATGAGCAGGAGGCCGCCGAAAATCATCTGTACGGCGCGTGTCCCGCGGAACAGGAGGAATACGTAATACAAAATGATGGTAATGAGGAGGATATCCAGGATATCCGCCATGCGAACGTCGATGATGTCGAACAGCTTAAATAGAACCATCGCTTTGCAGCGCCTCCAGGTAGAGCATGGACTCCTTGGCCTCGAGCACGTCGTGCACACGTATGATGCTCGCTCCGCCCAGGGCGGCGACGATTCCCGCCGTGACGGTCGGGATCAGACGGTCGCTCTTTTCGAGGCCACTCATTTTACCAATATAAGATTTTCGAGATGTGCCGACCAGTACGGGGTAGCCATCATCGAGAAAATTTTCTACGGATTTCATCAGGTCAATGTTGTCCTGAACCGTTTTTCCGAATCCGATGCCCGGATCAAGGCAGATTTTTTCTTTTTTCACGCCCAGCGCCATCAGCTTTTCGGCTTGGACGAGCAGTTCTTCGCGGACTTCCTGCACCACATTGTTGTAGGGCTTGAAGTCCTGCTGCATTTTGCCGAAACTCCCGCGCATGTGGTTCAGCACGATGGAGGCTCCCGTGTCGGCGACGGCGGCGGGCATGTCGGGGTCCATGGTGCAGGCGCTGATGTCGTTGATGATATGCGCGCCGAGCCTCATACATTCGCGGGCGACCTTGGCTTTCACCGTGTCGACGGAAATGTAGAACTTGCGGTTTCCCGGATTGTCCAGGTCTTCGGAAATGTTCGAAAGCTGTGCGAGCGCCTCGACGACGGGGCAGACGCGGTCCAGTTCTTCCTGTTCGCTGACATGCTCGCTTCCCGGGCGGCTGCTCTCGCCGCCGATATCGAGGATGTCGGCCCCGTGCTGTAACAATCCCACGGCGTGTTCGTATGCCTGTTCCGGCGTGTTGTGCTTGCCTCCGTCAAAAAAGCTGTCGGGCGTGACGTTGACAATCCCCATGATGAGCGGGGACGGACGGCAGGGGAGCACTTCGTTTCCGATCTGCCAGGCGATGGCGCGTGATTTGTCAAGGACAGGAAAAAGCATGGGAACGAAAAACTTATTAGTGCTCGGTATTGTTGATGGAATTGGTGGCCGTCTCGTTTCCGGTCGCGGGCTTAGGCTGCACTTCGCTCACGGGCGCGTCGGCTATGGGAGCCACGGGCGGCTGCTTTCCCGGGTCGGGCGGGGGAGTTTCCTCGCGCTTCTTTTTCTCGGCGAGTTCCTCCATGGCCTGGTACTGGCGGCTCTTCTTGGTGCCGGTGAGCTTTTCGCCCGCCATGACCTTGTCGATTTCTTCGCGGTCGAGCACTTCGAATTCAAACAACGCCTCGGCGAGGTCGATGAGCTTGTCCTTGTTCTCTTCGAGGAGCTTGCGTGCGGCCTGGTCCATGCGCTTGATGAGGCTGTTGATGGCGTCGTCGATCATCTCGGCCATCTTTTCGGACATTTCCTTGGGCTTGCTGATCTCGCGGCCGAGGAAGATTTCTCCGTCGTTACGGCTGTAGCATACCGGGCCGATGTTGTCGTCGAATCCCCATTCCGTGACCATCTTGCGGGCGAGTTCGGTGGCGCGCTGGATGTCGTTGCTGGCCCCCGTGCTCTGGTGGTTGAAGAAGATGAGTTCAGCGAGACGGCCCGACATCATGATCATGATGCGTTCTTCGGCGTATTCGCGGCTGTAGCTCACCTGGTCGCGTTCGGGCAGGCTCATGGTCACGCCGAGGGCGCGGCCGCGTGGGATAATCGTAATCTTGTGGAGCGGGTCGGAATGCTTGCACAAAAGCGTCATGAGGGCGTGGCCCGCTTCGTGGTAGGCCGTGTGGCGCTTTTCTTCGTCGGTCATCAGGAGGGTGCGGCGTTCGGCGCCCATGCTGAGTTTGTCGCGTGCTTCCTCGAAGTCGAGCATCGTCACCTTCTTGTTGTTGAAGCGTGCGGCGAGGAGGGCTGCTTCGTTCACCAGGTTTTCGAGGTCGGCGCCGGCAAGTCCCGGCGTGCCCTTCGCGATGGCCGAAACGTCTACGTCCTTGTCCAGCGGAACCTTTCTCTTTTTCAGGTGAACTTTCAAAATCTCTTCGCGGCCCTTCAGGTCGGGCAGTCCGACCACGATTTGCCTGTCGAAACGTCCCGGACGCAGCAAAGCCTTGTCGAGCACGTCGGGGCGGTTGGTGGCAGCAATCAGGATGACGCCTTCGTTTGCAGCGAAGCCGTCCATTTCCACGAGCAACTGGTTGAGCGTCTGTTCGCGTTCGTCGTGCCCGCCACCGAGGCCTGCGCCACGCTGGCGACCCACGGCGTCAATTTCGTCGATGAACAAAATGCAGGGCGCGTTCCTCTTGCCCGTTTCGAACAAGTCGCGTACGCGGCTTGCGCCCACGCCTACGAACATTTCCACAAAGTCCGAACCCGACATGCTGAAGAACGGCACGCCGGCTTCGCCTGCGACTGCACGGGCAAGCAACGTCTTACCGGTGCCCGGAGGCCCGACAAGCAATGCACCCTTCGGGATGCGTCCGCCGAGTTCGTCGTACTTTTTCGGGTCCTTCAAAAATTCCACGAGTTCCTGCAAATCTTGCTTGGCCTCGTCGCAGCCAGCGACGTCGCTGAACATGGTCTTTTTCTTGTTGTTGTTCAACTGCTTCACCTGGCTCTTGCCGAAACTGAACGGGTTCTTGCCACCGCCGCCCATCTGCCTGCTCGTCATAATCCAGAAGAAGGCGATGAGGAGGAGAACGGGGAGGAATGCGACCAGCGTGTCAATCCATGTTGTCGATTCGTGGATGACCTTGACCTTGACGCCCTTGTAGGTTTCCCATGCCGATGCCATCTCGTTTGTGACATCGAGCATGTGGGTTTTGAAATGTTTCTTGTTCGGGACTTCGCTACCAGCCTTGGTAAAGCGGGCGATGGCGCTCTGTTGCTGCTTGGCCTCGGCCATTTCCTTGTCGCTCATCATGCGAGTGCCCTCGACAATCACGCCGTCGGGAGTCCTTTGCAGCGAAAGTTCGGTAATGACCTTGGTGGAGTCGCCCATCATGGCGAGGAATTCCGTGCGCGTCATTTCTTCGTTGTTGTCGTTCGTCGCGAGCGGGAACATGACGAAGAGGAGCAAAATCATAATAATCAGGACGATGAAGTTCCTGTTCTTGAAGGGGGAGGTGGGCTTTCCCTGCATCTGGCTCATTTCAATCCTTTTCTTTTCGAATTCTCTGTTCGGATTCCGGATACGAATAAAACTCTTGTTCCCTGCGCAAACACCTGGAGCGAGTCGCGTTCCCAGCGGGGAATGCCTTTCTCTTGCAACCATTCGGCAAGTTTGCGGGGGGAGATTTTCATATCCATCGGGCTAAGGATGTCGCCTTGTTGCGGGTGACGCCATTGCCCGGAGATTCCGGAAAATCTTTGTTTTTCGTTGGAAAAATACAAATTTGACGGCGCTAAGATTGTGTTTGAATCGTAAATCCAGACGATATGGCGGCATTTCTCGATAAAGCGCGTGCGGAACGAGAGCGTGCGCATCGTCTGGGAATTGCCCGTGTAGATGGGATTGGGCTTGGCAAACGTGTCGACGGGGAAGCGGAATCCCCGGGAGTCCAGCCACAGCCTCAGAAGTTCCGGGTAATGCGGGATGGAGGCGAGTGCACCGGCATCGAGTGCGAGGACCTTGCCGTATTTGGCACACGACGGTTCGAATGGCCAGGCGCCGGGCGGGACGATGGCGGGGGCATATAGCTTGTTAGCATTGTCCAGGACTTTCTTGTAGGCTCGGTCGGCAAGGCTTGCGATGCTGCAAAGTTGTGCTGTCGCGCCGGGGCAGGCATTCTCCAGTTGGGGAAGAAGTTCGTGCCGCACCTTGTTGCGTGCAAAATTCACATCGGCATTGCTTTCGTCTTCGCACCAGGTGAGGTTGTGCTCGCGGGCGTAGGTGAGGAGGTCTTCGCGGGTGACGTTCAGGAGGGGACGAAGGAGGCTCGAGGCACGAGGTATGAGGGCGCAGCCTTCGGCTGCTTCGAGGTATGAGGTGTGAGGCTCATCGCTCATCGCTCGTAGCGATTGGATTCCCCGCAATCCCGCAAGGGTTGTGCCGCGGCGGAGGCGCATTAACATCGTCTCTGCCTGGTCTCCAGCATGGTGAGCCGTGACGATAATTAGACGAGAGAACGGCGCTGACGCGCCTACAGACGAAAGACGAAAGATAGTGTTGTCATCCTGAGCGGAGTGTAACGGAGTCGAAGGATCCAGGGCTATATCAACTAATGCTTTATACCTTGCGTCTCGTGCATTTTCTTCGAGCGAGCCGTCCATTGCCTTGAGCGCTTCGCCATCCAACTTTTTCAAGAAAAACGGAACGTTATACTTGCGCGCGAACGTCTCAACAAAAGCGGCGTCCCTGTCGGCGGTCCCTTCGCGCAGCCCGTGATGCACATGCGCAATGCCCAGCCATTCAATACCCAAAGCCTCTTTGTTCTTAATAAAATAATGCGCCAAGCAAATAGAATCCAACCCGCCCGAAACTGCAAGCAGCAGGCGCTTGAAACCATAATGGCGAATATTTTCAATTAAGTTGAAAGACAAGCGGATAAAACCTCGACATCAAATCTAAAAAATTTAGACTAACGCTTTGTTGAATCTTGCTTTGCTGAGTCGTTGAACGGAATTAAGGTTAATCCTAGATTGACAATTTCTAGCGCATTGGGAACTTCTTCTGATGCATTCCCGAGTTCCAATGAACGAATTGTTTTCTTTTTGAAGTCTAAAATATCGATACCGAATATATAGCCGTCAAAGGTAAAGGAGAATGTGTATTCCTTGCGATATCTTTCTGCCAATTTTTTGAGTTGAATCAATGCCTCTTTTTTCTCGTGAGGCAAGGGCTCCCACTGGCAGGAGTTTTGTGGCGTAGCTTGTACGGATTGAGTGTCGCTGCTAGCCGAATTTTTTACAGGAGCTGTTATTACAACGGCACCCATTCTGTATTGCTTGCAATAGACGATTGAATCTCCGCTAGAATCGGTCAAATGCTTTCCGCGCATGGTGACGGCGTAATGGTCGTTGCCCCATGCGTCGGCATAATTTAGTTTCACCTCGTAGTCAAAATCTGCGTTGCTGAGACTGTCCGGCAAGGCTTTGTCTTTGATGTAGCCGAAAGGTTCCCTCAACTCGTAATACTCAAAAGTAGTGAGCAAAATAAGGGAACAGGGGAGGATTAGAATTGCTGCGAGACAAAGGATAGCTTTCTTGCTGCTAAAATGATAGCCGACCGCGATTGACGCACCGTACAGAATTGCGAGTACACTGAAAATTATGAAAATGTAGATAAATGCAAAGGAACCGAAAATAAGCAAACTGCATAATACGATTGACGGAATAGTTGCTAAAATGATTTTCAGTTTCTTTTTATTATTTCTGAATTTTGCCGTAAAAATTAATGCCAAAAGACTCGGCAAAAAAATGCAGAGTCCGTATATATGCGGGGCTGAAATGACTAATTTAAAGTTTTCGAACATTCCTATAACCTTTCCAATTTAAATCTAATAATTTATATTTGCCCCTTAAGGAGGCCGTTATGGCTAAAAACAAAGCGAAGGCGCTCGGCAAGGTTGCCGAAACCGCCAAGGAAAGCGCTAGGCTCAGAACGCTGCGCATCGACGGCTCCCAGAACGGAGCCACCCTGCGGACCAGAATCGTCCGCGACAAGACAAAGTATAACAGGACCCTTAAACACAAGAAATCCCTCGCCGAAGCGGGGGATTTCCCTTTATTGAATCTTTGTTTTAGTTAGTTGAATGTGCGGTTGAATTGGCCGAGGAAGTTCAGGGTCTCTTCCGTAAACAGTTTTTTCACACATTCGTTATATTCTTCGTTGTTGTCTACGGAAAAGCCGCTTACAGGGCCATTTTCATAATAGTAGCGTTCTTCACTTTTATCCCTAGCGCTAAGCAAGAAATCTTCGCTTTTCTCCTTACACATTTTTTCAGTAATGAAGCCTAGTGTTTGAATGTTGGTGCAGGTCTTTTCGTTGCTAGACATGGTGCGGATGTAGTTCATTCCCGTAGAGTCAAAACGGGCGTCGCCCCCTTCGGTAAATTCCTGATTGTGGATACGGAATTTCATGTCGGGAAGTTGCTCGAGTTCGTTTGCCTTAATAAGCGAGTCTACCGTAAGGTCGCCCACATTATATCCAGTGTATCTATTGATAATGTTATCGAAGTTGGTCTTGTATGGATGAGTGCCGGAGCTTATGTCAACTACGGTTTTGTTGTAGACGGAATCTTCGGTAAAGGTCAAAGTCTTGGCTATGCCGCTCAGGCTAGCGATATACTCTGTACATTTTATTTCTGTTTGACCGAGATTTCGCTTACAACCCGTAACGTTCCATGTTCCCAAAATGCCGTTATGGTTGGTGCTTAACGTTAAAGTTTCTGAATTGTAATAATCAGGGTTTTCTGCTATGTCTTTGCTTGTGGGACCAATCCACATCGAGTCACCGACGATTTTAATGGCTTTGGCTTCAATTGATTCCGGATTTTCTTCCCATGCAAAAGTCTTTGTGTCAGCGTGGTAATTGCAGGAAAATGTACCTTGATAAATGATGCCCGAGGCTTGATCGTAGCGGTACGGCATGGCGTATACGTAACCATCGCCAAAATTATGACCTATGTCTTGTTGGTTGTTAGCAGACGTAGAATTGTCGTCGCCGCAGCCGCTCATCAGCAGGGCGGAGAAAAGAATGTAGGATGTTTTTTTCATAATGGAATTTTTTTATTTCCCGTAGAAAGCTCTCACGTCTTCCCAGCGGTAATAGGGGGCGGCGGGACAATCTCTCGTCTCTCGTCTCTCGTCTCTCGTCTCACAAGTCACGGGCAGTTTCTGTTCGATTTCGTTAAGCATCACCTTCACCAAAATCGGGGTGCCCTTCTTGCTGGACTTGTAGAATATGAACTGCACGTTTGCGGCCATCGGGCTGATTTCGTAGTCGCGCCAGACATTGTGCAGGTTTTCCATGTCGGCGGTTTCGATGCCGGTATTCTGCGAACCGTTTTCCAGTTGCAACAAGACGGCGAACGGGAAGATGACGGTGTCGTGGCCAAAGCGGAGCGTCGCGGACGTTTTCTTCGGGGCGTTCTTTGCCGTGGTCTTGTCGGCCTTTGTCGTATCGGCTGCGATTACCTTGTCTGCAACTTCAAGGAAGTTCTTCAGGAGCGGCCTTGCGTTTTCGAGTCCCTGTTTTTTTGCGAAGGGGTTGTTGCCGAGAACGCTGTACCACCAGGCGTTCTGGGCGCGCCAGCGCTCATACAGGTCTTCGGCAGTCCATAAGTCGTCGAAGCTGAATTCAATTTCGGGGCTGCCCTGCAAACTGTTGCCGATTTCGTAAATCTTGCTGTAAAGGTCGCCAGCATTCACCTTCTTCTTGATGTAATTCGTGTCGTTGAAGATGGCGCGCATCATGCGTGTCGGGTCAACGTGGCTGTAAAGCTTTTCGTTTTCTTTTTGCCATGCAGGTGTATTCGATTCGCCGATGATTTTTCCGAAGTCGAGCGGGCTAATGAAGTTCATGAGGTATTTGCCCGATTCCTGGTGGATGTCGAGCTTGGGTTTCTGGGCGCGCAGTTCTTCGAGGAAGGCGGCCATGCTCACGACGCAACGTACGCTGGTACTCGCGTAGGCTTCGATGTAGGCGTCGTTCTTGAACACCTCGGGAAAGTTTTTGACCATGCGTTTGGCAATGCCTTGGTGCTGCGCTACGCCGAGCTGCGTCAAGTCTCCTGCACGTGGGGCGGCGTATTCGTCCAGGTATTTGGCTCGTTCAAGAAGGTTCTTGCCGAGTTCGGTGAGCTTGCCTGCGGAATCGGCTTTGGCGAGTGAGTTGTACAGTTCGTGGTAGTGGTCGGCGGGCTGGTGGAAACGGCTGCCGTGCCTGCCGTAGTGACTCAGGTAGAATGGCTTGTACCCAGCGGGGGCCTTGGTGTACTTGGCTTCTGGAGTGGGATAGGCGTAGTAGTTGCTGCCCAACTTGCGGAAGTCCTTGATGATATCGCCTTGGACCGAATCCGTCTGCGCAAAAACCCCACCCACAAAAAAAGCGAGCAGGAACGTAATTGTATTTCTTTTTTTCATATCACTTAATCCTTCTATCCCGAGCCTCGAACCTCGCGCCCCTAGCCTCATCCACTTCCTACAGTCTACAGTCTACTGCCTACTGTCTACTTTTTTAAAAAAGCAACTCCTCGCACCCGTGTGGCATGCCACCTGCGGCCCCTGCATGCGCACCTTGAACAAGAGCGCATCGCTGTCGCAGTCGGCGGCCCATTCCACGACAGTCATCACGTTGCCGCTTGTGTCGCCCTTGTGCCAGTATTCCTTGCGGCTTCGGCTCCAGAAAACCATCTCGCCACATTCGTGCGTACGGCGCAGGGCTTCTTCGTTCATCCACGCCATCATGAGCACGTCGCCTTTGTCGGCGTCCTGCACGATAGCTGGGGCGAGCTTCACGCCGCCGAATTCCACTTCAAACTTGATTTCCTTGATGATTTCTTCGAATTTCATAAGATGAAAATAGAAAAGGTTGGATTGTTAATTGCCGAACGTCCACACGATGCCGTAGGCGAATCGCAGGCCTTCTGGTGTGTATCCCGCTTCGGGCATGTAGATGCTGTGATTGAAGTTCTCGATTCGTGTATAAAGTTCAAAGGAGAGAATTTGCATGCGCGCCTCGAAATCGAGGGCGAGGTAGTGGCTCATCTCAACCAGTTCGGGGTTGCCGTGTTCGTTGATGGTGCAGTCCATTCTGTTGTTGAACCACTGCCAATCTACGCGAACGCTTACGCCCAGCCTGTCTTTGACAAAACGGTTTTGCCAGTGGATGCTTCCTTTGTAGTAGAGTTCCGGCGTGTCGATGAGTTTCCTTGAACGGTCAATGACTTGCCCGCGTTCCAGGTAGAATTTCCAGTTCCCAAGACGGAATCCTACTTGCAAAATCCAGTCAAGCGTGTTTGCCTCGTTGATGTTTGTCCAGCGGTAGAGTGTTTCGATGGAGTCCGCTGTAACGATGGTGTCAACGATGGTTTCTTCCCAATATTCTCGGGTATTGTATGTAACCGTGCTGTCAACGCTGCCCTTCTTGACCCAGTAGGGCCTCATCAGGTTCTCGACTTTTTCGTAACGGAATCCTAGCCCGTAAAAGACTTCACGTGAATGCCAGCCAACGTGTGTGGCATAGCGGTCCCGCTTTTCGTATTTCAAATCTTCGTTCGGGAACGAGAGCCGCCCGGTCTCGTAAATCTTGATTTGGTTGATGTCGGGGAACCTGTTGTCGTGGCGGATGTTACCGTTCAACTGGAAGTGGTACGGCAAGAATACTGTTGCATCGGTAGAATAGGCGGGGGCGTATTCTTGTTTGTCGAGCAGGGAACTGTTGCGCTGCATGCCCGCCTGCGCACGGAACATCGTGAATGCGATGGTGTCGGAAACTTGCATGTAGCCCACTTCGCGGTCTTGGAAGTATTCCCTCTTTTTGCCGCCGCGAGCATCATCGGCGTTCAGGAATTCGTAGCTGAACTTAAGTGTGGGGTTGAGTAGCGTGCGGTAGCCGAGCCCGAAGTTGCCGAGGATGGTTTCGTATTCGAGCGTGGTGGTCGTGTCGTAGTAGATTTTGTCTACGCTGGCAATCCCGTTTTCGGCGACGACGGTTGCGGTGTCCTTAAGAATGGAGGGGAGGGAATCTTCTTCGATTTCGTGCGTGCCGTACTGGAAGTCAGTCGAGAAGAAACTCTTGGAGGTGGGATAAATTTCAAAGCCTGCTCCGTAGGTGACGGCCTTGATGTCGATGGAGTAGGGGTTGGTCTGGAACGTGCGTATGGAATGGTCCATGGTGTCGAGCAACACTTTGTGGTTCGTGTTGTCTGCATTTTCCAGGCTCAGGTAGTTCATCTTGAGGTACGCCTTGCCAACCCCGAAACGCCAGGTGAGCATGGGTTGGATATGCATGCTGTTCATGGCGATGTTCCTGCCGCCGAACGGGATTTGCGTGGAGTCGCGGCCTAGGGCGAAATAGGGTGAGTGCGTGACGTTCTGGTACGTGTAATCCTTGGAGTCGTGGTTCGAGTGGCTCTGGACGCCAAAGTCCAGCATCACGGAATCGGTGACGAGTCTGCGGAAGTCGAGCCGGAGTGCGTTGCCGTCGAACGAAGAACGCTCCCAGTTCAAGTCTGTTATGGGCGTGTCAATCGGGATACCGTGCCGTTCTTCGAATAGGATTCCGTTCTCGCCGTTCAGGGTGAGCGTGGTTGCGTCGTAGCCCAGTCGCGTCGTGTAAAGGCCGGCCAGCTTGCTTGGGTAGCGGGTGGAAAGGGACGATATGCCTACCGCCATCGGGTCGAGTTCGGGGTGGCCGAGGATGGAGGTCCCGAGGACCCATTCGGATTTTTGACCCGACACGTCGAAGGTGCGCTGCATGACTTCCCGTAGCGGGATGGCCCAGCGTCCGGCATCCGTCTCCCGGACTGCGGGGTCCGGCCTATCGGGGGAATCCCAAGAGGAATCCTGGGCTACTGGTGTTGTATAAGGTTTCGCCGGGATGATATCGGCAAGGGCACTCGTAGCAAGTGCTACCAAAAGTACGGCTATGGTCTTGAACGATATTATCATTAGTACCATTCCGCACGGGATTTTTCGCGCCTTTCGCGAAGCGCTTGAACTACACTGTAAGGCATCTTCATGCAACCGGGCGGGTATGTGCCGCTTTCGGTGTGGAAGTCGGAACCTCCTGTGCCGATGAGCCCGTACTTGTGAGCCATGTCTTTGTACTTGCGAGCCACGGCGCCCTTCTGGGCGGGGCTGTAGACCTCGATACCCTGGATGCCCCATTCCACCATGTTCTCGATGAACTCGTCGCTGAGCCCGGACTTGTACGGGTGGGCAAGCACGGCGATGCCGCCGGCGTTTTCGATGAGGCGGATGGTCTGCTGCGGGTTGAGTCCCTTCTTCTCGACGAAGGCGACGCAGCCGTCTCCGAGGTACTTCGAGAAGGCTTCGGAAAAGTTCGAGATGTATTCTTCGTCTACCAAGGACATGGCAATGTGCGGTCGCCCGATGACTTTTCCCTTGCAGTAGGAATTCACCTTCTCGAATGTGATATCGATGCCGAGCGCATTCAGTTTCTTGATGATGGCCTTGGCGCGGCTCACTCTCTGCTTGGCGAAGTCTTCGAGCTCCATGTTCAGGGCGAGGTTCGTCGGGTCGCAGAAGTACCCCAGGATATGGATGTCCTTGCTTTGCCACACGGCAGAAATTTCGATGCCCGGGATGATTTCGAGCCCGATTTGCTTTGCAGGTTCTTCGGCCAGCTTGAACGAGTCAAGGTTGTCGTGGTCGGTAATAGAAATGCAGCGCAGTCCCTTGCGCTTGCAGAGCCGGAGCAGTTCTTCAACTTCCAGGTTTCCGTCGGAGAGCTTTGTGTGGAGGTGCAAGTCCGCGAACCCACCGCTTTCGGTGATGATGGTGGATCCCTTTTGCATTAGCCGACTCCGTAATACTCGGAGATAGTTTGGGCTTCGGACTTGTTGTCTCTGTGAAGGCTCAGGTTGAGGAATGGATAGTAGTTTTCAGTGGCAAAACCGATGCGGCAAGGGGCGCCGCTGGTTTTGGCGAGGAACAAGCGGGGGAGGAACGGGTCATCGAGGTACAGGCAGACTTGCGGAGCGAACTCCTGAATCTTGCGCTGGATTTCGTTGAATACGGGTTCTCCGAAACGGCATTCCTTGTCGCTGTAGTACACGGCGTGGGAGCGCCTAGAAGAAATCAGGGAATGCTGCGACTCGTGCGTGCAGAACAGCATGTTCTTGAACCAGGCGTCGGGCATGGCGCGCATGAACTTGTTGGCGCGTTCCAAGTCCTTCGGCAGGAACGTCAAAGTCTTCGGGTGGTCCTTCAGAATGTTCGGGAAGTCAAACGCGGCGGAGTCTTCGCCAGCCTGTCTCAGGAACCACTGGAACAGCCTGGGTGCGGAATAGAATCGCTTGAAGAAATAGCGAAATGTATCTGTAAAATAGGGCGAAGGTGTCACGTTTGCTCCAAGTCAAATATCCGATGGATAATATACTAAATTTACGCCATGCCTAAAGTGAAGTTCTACGCCATAAAGGCCCCCGAAAAAAGTCAAATCGTGACTTCGTGGGCCGAATGTGAATCCCTGACGCACGGAATTAAGGGTGTTTTGTTCAAATCTTTTGCGACAAAGGCCGAAGCCGAGGCCTGGATTGCCGGAATCGAGGCTCCGGTCCCTGCCGGAATCCGCGTTTTCGTGGACGGCTCCTTTTCGCCGACTTTCGCTCCGGCCGGGTGGGCTTATGTTGTCGTGGATGGCGACAAGGAACTTGCACGCGGATCGGGAATCACGGCGTTCCCCGCCGAAAGCCGCAATATCGACGGCGAGGTGATGGCGAGCTATCAGGCCATGCGCTGGCTCGATGCCAACGACAAGAACGGCGTCATCTGCCACGACTACGAGGGCATTGCCCGCTGGGCCAAGGGCGAATGGCAGGCCAAGAGCAATGTCGCCCAGCAGTACGTAAAGGCGGTCAAGCCCTACCTGCACCGTGTACAGTTCGAAAAGGTGGCGGCCCACACGGGCGTCAAGTGGAACGAACTTGTAGACAAACTAGCTAAAGAGGCTATTGAGAAAGCCAAAAAGGCTTCTGACAAATCGGAGAAAAAAGACTAACGTCGCGCTTAGTCTCCGAGATTCGTTCTCCGCACACTTTCGTGCTTTTTGCCGAAGTCCTTGACGTTTAGCTTAGATAGTGGTTGCCTTCCTTCGAAGGTGAATCCCAACAGGAACTGATTGACCATGCCCCATTTTTTTCGGTCGTCGATGGGGTCGTCAAAATGGATTACTTTGGCCAGCCACTGGAATTTTGGGGAAATGTGGAGGAAGTCTCCCACAGGGAGCCGCTTTACGAACTGGATGCTTCCCAAGTAAGCTAGATTGTCTGTGGAATCGCTTTCGAATATGAACTGCGCATATCCAAGCCCGGCCATGACATCAATGCCGTAATTGCCGAATTCAAAAGCGTATCCGGAGAGCCCGTTAAAAGCGACTTGAGTGTTCCTAGAGCCTTTGAATATTGCGTCTAATTGGATTTGGAACACCAAATGATTGATTTGGAGACGCCCTTGAGGAAACCCGATAGAGAAGGATTCGTCCACGTTGTCGAAGGCGGACGTCATTAGGGCTTTGCCGAAGGATAGTGTTACACCAAAACTGAAAACTCCGTCTTCTTTGTCGTAATTCCGCAATTTGTTGCAGACGTCGTCGTCCATGATGGCGTCTATTGCCGCCTTGTAGCGACTTTCGGGGTATTTTTCCAAGAAGTTGTTTCTGGCTTGCAGTATCCAGGTGTAGTCGTTGTCGAATTTGGTATGGCGTCCAATTGGACTCTCGTTTTGGAACCAAAGCCCCGCCCAGGATTGCATCAGGTCGAGAGCCGCATCAGAAGGAGGCTTTCCTATTTTGCGGGCGAATCCTGCGATTTGATCTGTTGAGATAAGTTTGTTTAAAATCAGTTCCCCAAGCACCGTAGGACTGAGTGGTGCGTTGTTCAGCATTTCCTTTTTTTCGTAGGCGAACCAACTGTCATACTTGGCTATCATGTAATCTAGGAGCATGTTGTACATCGCGTTGTCTTCTTCCGTTATCGTGCGGCCATTAATTTCCCGATTCGCGATAAAGGCGTACTTTGTATAGACGTCGTTATATTCGTGTTTGCCTTTTTTTTCGTCATAAAGTGTGTAGGCTATCCGCACCAGTTTTTCCCGTCGGGATTCAATCGCACATATCTCCGGATCTGCCATGTGCCCGTATTCTGCGACAAAATCCAAAAGCTCCAGATGCCTCGTGGTGTCTTGCGAAACGGTAATTTCGTTGAACATACCAAGAACGTATTCGTCGAATGTGCAGGCGTCGATTTCCGCAGAGAGGGAATGCGTTGCGCAAAGTAAGAACAGGACGAGGAACAGACGCTTCATGCCGGGTATATCCTAAATTTCAGAGAGCGGAATAAGAAAATCGAGGGCTATGCCGAAATAAAACTGATTTATATAAACACGGCGTTTGCGTTTTGTTATGGGAGAATCAAATTCGAGTGTTTTTAGCGTCCATTGCAACTTGGGCGTGAACGCGCCGACGGCTCCAAAATAAAAATGCTTAAATCCTTGAATCCCCGCTAACAGAGCATGACTCGTTGTGGTGTCTTCGCCCATGAAGAATTGGTCGAATCCATAGCCGACCAAGAAATCGGCCCCGAACGATTTGTATTCAAGGCTATAGCCGAACAGCCCTTCCAATCCCATGGCGGATGTGCCACCGCCGAGGTACATGTCCCCCTGAAGTTGTGCTACCACATGGATTATCTGGAGTCTAAAGTTGGGGACGGAAACGGAAACCTTTTCTTTCATAGGCTCCATTCCCGAACCGAGCAGAGTCTTTCCTACCATGACTCCGAGGCCGAAACCGACGCGTCGGTTGTCTTTCTTGTAGGTCTGGATTTCTTCTTTTTCTTCGGTCTGGGCGAGGTCCTGTATCAACTTTTCATCGGACATAAAAGAAAATGTCGCGGTATAAGGGCTTTCGGGATATTTTTTTGCGAAGTTTTGAATGGGTCTCTGCAACCAGCTATACCTACTTGCGCTCAGTTCTTTGGAAGAGTTCTCCGTAATCCATAAGCCGGCCCAGGAGTTTTCCCGTTCCTTTTTTATTTCGCTTGCGGGCTTGCCTTCGATCATGGACGACTTGGATATTTCCAGATCTTCGAACAAGGCGTCGATTTTTGAAGCGTAGCCGTACTTGTTCATGTCACCGCTCATGGCGGCAGATATCATGCTGTGTTTTACGTTGGCGAATCGCTTGTCGTATTTTGCGATGATGTAGTCAAGTACGATGTTGTATGCGGCGTTGTCTTCGTCGGTAAACGTTTTTCCGTCTTCTTCGCTCCCGGTAAAATGGGCGTACTTTGTGTATGCAACATCATACTCTGCGACGTTCCGGGCGGTATTGCTCGTGCGGAAAAGCGCCGTAACTTTTTTCGAGATGTCCTGCGACTTTTCCTCGTCAGGGCAAACTGCATTGTTCGGGGGAAGGCTGTCTTGCTGGATGAAATCGAGAACCTTGGCGTAGCCGGAATGGGACTGGATGCTTTCTGTTAACGCATCGATGAGTTGCTCGTCGAATGCGCAAATGTCCAACTCCGCTGCACCTGCAAACGTAAACCCGAAAATGCAGAGGCCAAATGCGAGCTTGTCGAGTTTGCGGACAAAGTTCATGCGGACTTCCCGTTTTACCTGGATTCGTGCTTGCTCATGCAGTGCAGGCTTCCGCCCTCTTCGATGACGGTGCGGCAGTCAATGCCGATGACGAACCTGTCGGGGTAAACGCTTTCGAAGTACTTCTGGGCCACGGCGTCGTTCGCACACTTGTATTTCGGGTAAATCAAGCCGCCGTTCACGTAGATGTAGTTCATGTAGCTGGCCGGGAGAATCTGCCCGTCGTCGAGCTTGCGCTGCGGAGGCAATGGGAGCGTATCCACCTTGGCGTCCTTGCCGTAGTGGAGTTCGAGGAATTCCTGGATGGCAGCCTTGGCTTCTGCGAGGTACTTGCCGTTGGCACTGTTCGGGGCTGCGGAATCGAGGACAATGCGGTCCTTGGCGATGAATCGCGCCACGTTGTCGATGTGCCCGTCGGTATGGTCGCCCACGAGCCCCTTGGGGAGCACCAGCAGCGCCTTGAGGCCCAGCATGTCGCAGATGGCCTTGATGATGGCGCTCAGGTCGGCAGGCTTGTTGCGGTTCTTGCCCACGAGGCAATCCAAGGTCGTCATGCCGAGCCCGTCACCGTTGACTTCGATGGCGCCGCCCTCGAAAATGTAGGGGACGCTTACGCCCTTCTTGTATTCGAAAATTTCGGCGATGCGCGCGGGAATCTGGTTGTCGTTTTTCCAGGGCGGGAACTTTGCGCCCCAGGCGTTGAATGCCGTTTCGGAAACGACAGTCTGTTTGCCCTTCTTCACGAAGAACGGGCCGTAGTCGCGAATCCAGATGTCGTCGGTCTTGACGGTGTAAAAGCTGGCGGGGAAGGGCCTGTCGGCGACGGCGAATTTCTCTTCGGTCGTGAGGAAGTTCTTTTTCGGGACGAGGACGTTTACCGGCTGGAACTCGCTAATGGTACGGATAAGGTCGATATAGAACTTGCGGATCTTGACGCCGCGTTCGCCGTGCCAGTTCTGCTTGTTGTGCGGGAAGGCGAGCCAGGTGGCTTCTTGAGGTTCCCACTCTGCGGGGTAGCGGTAAAGAGCTTTTTTCATGGTAAAAAATCCTTTTATTGCCCTAAAATATAGGTAAAGATGATTGATTTCCGTGAGATTTAGCTTATATTATGTTGCGAAGAGAACTTTTGCCCTAGGAAATGGAGTTGGTTGTTATGTCTTTGAAAATATGTATTCCTGCAATGGCGGCATTCTTTCTCGTGGCATGCGGCGGAGATAACAACAGCGTCACGGACTCGAAGAACGATGCTATCTCTAGTAGCAGTTCGAGGAAGTCATCTGGTCAGGTGATTTGTAAGACTGATAGCACGGATACTTGCGAGTATGGTGTGTTGGTGGACGACCGTGATGGTAAGATCTACAAGACTGTGAATATTGACGGACAGTGGTGGATGGCAGAGAATCTGAACTATGCCGATAGTATAATGACCCCGAGCCTGTTGGAACGTACCGGGTGCTATAATAATGAGCCTAGTAATTGTTCCGAATATGGCCGCTTATATACTTGGGCGGCTGCGATTGATTCTGTGAAACTCGCAACTGATGTCGATAATCCTCAGGATTGCGGATGCGGCAAAACTTGTTCGCTGCCTGATACAGTGTATGGAATTTGCCCGTCTGGCTGGCACTTGCCGACACGTGTCGAATGGCTAACGTTGTTTAAGGCAGTGGGCGGATATGTAATCGCTGAAAAAATACTGAAATCGCGGACGGGATGGAAAGATGATGGCAATGGAACGGATGGCGTGGGCTTTTCTGTGAAGCCTCTCGGGGGTGAAGGAGAGATGGCGCACTTTTGGAGCGCTTCTGTATTCGATTATCGCAATTATTATTCGGCCGACTGTTTTCATTTGTTCTATTCCATGAAGTTCGCAGAAGTGGTCGATTGTGGTAAAAGTGGATCCTTCTCGGTCCGTTGTCTCAAGGACTCGCCTTAGGCACATTTACCGGGTTATGATCACTCGCCATTCCCTGTTTTCTGTTCGGACGATGTAGCCCTTATCCATCATTGATTTTAGCTGTTTTTGTATGGCGGACATGTTTATGCTGATATTCTCTCTGAGTTCGGCGTAGGTTATGTCCGGATAATCAGAGAGTAGTTCCAGAATTTTGTTGGAATTTTCAGTGCGGAACTGCACTTGTTCTCCATCAAACCACCAGACTCCGGGGCCTTGCTCCTTGACAAATCGCACGTTGAACATAATTTCGTTGGCGTACATTTTTCGGAAATAGTTCCGGAAGGGGCGGATTTGCGTTAGTGTCGCCCGAGCTCCGTCGGATGGAGCGGGGCCCACATTTAAATCAGTTTCGTGAAGTGCTTCGAGATAATCGTTCTTTTGGCGGCTGCGCACTACGAGCAACGGGTAACCATGCCTTGCAAGGATATAGTTGACCATCAGTCGGGCTATTCTTCCGTTTCCGTCTTCAAATGGATGTATTCGAATATATCGATAATGGAATAGGGCGGCAAGGTCTACCGGCGATAGCTTTCCTTCGCTCTCGCTCAGGTTGTACCAGTCTACTAGATCGCTCATCAGCGAGGGAGTTTCCTCGGGCGATGCGTAAGTGAATATGTCCCCATAGCGGGTGACGACGCTGTTCGGCCTTGTCTTGTACTGGCCAGCGTGAATTGTGTAGGATGAAGCGTTTCCGTCGGGACGAACGTAGTGGACCTGGTAATCTTCTCGAAGAAGGGTCCTGTGCAACTGCCGTATAAAGTGCTGGGTAAGGGGAAAACTTTTTTCTTGCGACTCTGCCAGAGATAGCTTTAGACAGACGTTGCTTGCTTTCATTTCTTCGCAATCTTTTAGCTTGGCGGTCCCGCTTACCTTTCCGAAGAAGAGCAGGAGTTCCGTCTGCCCGTAAGTGAGGGTGTTGCCCTCGATGTGGTTGCTATTGTAGTTGAAATCGATTGTAAACTGTCTGTTTAGGCGATGCTTGTTGTACTCGCTGAGGGGCTGCAGCGAATTCCATGATTCCAGGGCTTCTTCGAGATTTTTCGACGTCATGATTTTAATATAATAAAAAAATTGTGATAAAAGTGGTGTTATACCACCTTTTAGCATGTTTTTCTTAATTTAATGCGTAAAAAAATAGCCGTAAAGGTGGTATTATGCCACTTTTACGGCCGAAAATTGTATTGTCTTTAGGCTCAGTCGCCCCAGATCTTCAGGATGTCCCCGTACAGGTCGATGCGGCGGTCGCGGAAGTGCGGCCACCAGCGGCGATTCTCTTCGGTTTCGGCGAGGTCGATTTCGACGGTAGAGACCCCGAGGAATTCGGGGGAGCATTTTTCGAGAATGTAACCGTCGGGTGCGGCGGCGAAGCTCGTGCCCCAGAATGTGAGGTGGCCTTCGGTGCCGCCACGGTTCGCAGCAATTACGAAGGTGCGGTTCGCAATGGCGTGGCCGCGCATGACGGTCATCCAGCTGTCCTGCTGACGCGGGTAGATTTCCTTGGGTTCACTGTCCATCCAGCCGATGGCGGTGGGGTAGATGAGCACGTCTGCGCCCTTGAGGCTCATGATGCGGGCGGCTTCCGGGAACCACTGGTCCCAGCAGATGAGCACGCCCAAAGTGCCTGCGCTCGTCTTGATGGGCTCGAAACCCGTGTCGCCCGGGATGAAGTAGTACTTTTCGTAGAAGGCGGGATCGTCGGGAATGTGGCTCTTGCGGTAGAGCCCGGCGATGCTGCCGTCGCGCTCGAATACGAAGGCGGAATTGTGGTAGATGCCGCGGGCGCGCTTCTCGAAGAAGGGGAACACCACGACGGCGTTCAGTTCCTTCGCGATGGACTGCCACTGGCCCACAATCGTGTGGTCCTTTTCGATGGCGAGGTCAAAGAAGTCCGCGTTCTCCTCGAACGGGAAGTACGGCGTGTGGAAGAGTTCCGGCAACACGACCAGGTCGTAGCCCTTGCCCTTGAGGGCGCGGGCCTGTTCCACGTACCAGGCGTTGTTACTGTCGAAATCGCCCGTCCACTTGCCTTGCAGCGTGGCTACTTTAATCTTGCTCATAAGTCATCCCCGCGATTATGTTGTTATTCCTAACCACTAACCACCAACCACTGTTTACTTCTCAAAGAACTCCTTCGCCTTGGCGACAACGTCTTCCACCTTGACCATGGTGAATTCCTTCTCGTTGCGGAACTTCCATTCGACTTCGCCGTTCACGAGGCCCTTCTTGCCGATGGCGATACGCACCGGAGAACCCCAGAGGTCGGCGTCCTTGAACTTCACGCCCGGGCGTTCGTCGCGGTCGTCCACGAGCACGTCGATGCCGGCGGCTTCGAGTTCCTTTTCGAACTTCTCGGCGAGTTCCACAAGTTCAGCTTCTTTGCCAATCGGGACGATTTCCACCTGGAACGGAGCGATGGACTTGGGCCAAATCGGTCCGAAGTCATCGTGGCTGTTTTCGACGACGGAAGCCATCAAGCGGCCCACGCCGATGCCGTAGCAGCCCATGATGGCCG
>CAMJHM010000018.1 GCA_946405515.1 uncultured Fibrobacter sp.
GCGAAGGGCGAATAGCCCTGAAGCAATCTCCATCAGAGAATCTAGAGGCTAGGATATAGGGGCTAGAGCGAAATATCACGGCTTCGCCGTCTGTTATTGACGCACGAAGTGCGTGATTCTTTTTCACTAGTCTCCCACCTAAAGGTGGCCATGCCCACATAAGTGCTAAAGCACTAAGTGGTCAAAGGTAGCCTCTATTCTCTAGCCTCTCCCGCCTTTATATTCTATCTTTTATCCCATGCCACTCGATTCAGCAAAACACCTGGTCGGGCTTGTGAGCCCGCATGTTCTTTCTGCCGCCGAGGCCGACCCTATCAGCCCGGTGGTCATGGACCTCCAGGCCTGCGACATGCTCGAAATCCGCTACGACTGGTTCGAGAAAAGCTCTTGGGCCAGCCTCTCCGCCCGTGTCCGCAATATTGCTCCGAATTCTGAACAAATTGGCACCGTCCGTCTTGTCCGCGACGGCGGGACATTCCCCGACGATTCCGTCGCGGAACGACCCGCCCTATGGGCCTCCATCTTCGCCGCCACCGAGGTCCCGGAATGGATGGACCTCGAACGCGACTGCCTCCACAACTACGGCGACCTGGACGAGCTTGCCAAACCCCGCGGCACGCGCATCATCGTCTCGGAGCACAACTTTGTACGCATTCCGACTCTCCTGGAGTTGAAAAAGCTCGCGCAGGACGCCCAGCGGGTCAAGGCCGCAGGGCTCAAGATTGCCGCCATGAGTAACGGAGCCACGGATTGCCAGCGGCTTTACCAGTTCGCAAGCAAGAACGCAAAAAATTTTGAAATGTTCGCCGCCTTCGGCATGGGCGAATCAGGCAAGCCTTCCCGAATTTGGTCGCTCCACGAAGGCGCAAACCTCACCTACGGGTCTATCGAAGTGGGTGCTGCCCCCGGCCAAATCGACGTCGTCACCATGAGGAAGGCCCTGGACACATTTGACAATTTTAATTCTGAAAACGACATTTTGGCGTTTTTGAACAAATTTGAGTAAATTTGACTATTTTCATGCTACAATTTTGGCACATTTGAGTATTTTCTCGTAAAAACCTCGTCAAAAGCCATTTTTTTTTCTAAAATATCAAGTTGAACAATACAAGAGGTTTCACTATATGAGACTTTCCGAAAGATTTGTTGACAACTGCATCTTGATCAACTCTGCCAGCCAAACCAAAGAGGCGATCCTCAACGAGCTGGTGGACACGCTCTGCAGTGCCTACAAACTGGAACACCGCGACGAAATATTCGAGGCCGTATGGAACCGCGAAAAGAGCCGTTCCACCGGTATCGGTTGCGGTCTTGCGGTGCCGCACGCGAAAATCGACTATGTCGACCGCATGTGCATGGTGGCCGCCACCGTCGAGAAGGGTCTTGATTTCGAATCCTTCGACGGAGAACCGGTCTACCTCATTATCCTTATCGTAAGCCCGGGCAACACCGTGGGCCCGCACCTCAAGGCGCTCTCCTCCGTAAGCCGCCTGCTTGCCGATGGAACCGTGCGCAAGGACCTCATCGAGTCGAAAACCCCGTCTGAGTTCCTTACCATCCTCCGCGCCGCCGAAGATAAGTTTTTGTAGGAATCAGGATCTAGGGGCTAGGATCTAGGGGTCAGTCAATTTAGGCATAGAAAACCCCTAGTCTCTAAATTCTAGCCTCTAACCCCTATAAAGTCCCCTTGACATCGCAAATATTCTTTTATATATTTGCACCCACCTCGGACGGTTAGCTCAGTTGGTTTAGAGCGCTGCTTTCACACGGCAGAGGTCACTGGTTCAAATCCAGTACCGTCCACGAAAAGGCCGCCCCGCAAAGGCGGCTTTTGTTTTTCCCTTCCATTTTTCCAGTACAAAATATTGCTATTTTCCCCGCACACGCAACGCAACCGCGCAGAGAGGCATCTAAACGGCATGAATACGAAAATAGCGATTCTTCTTGGGTTCCTGGTCCCGGCTACAGCCGCCTTCGGCGGCACATGGACGCTCGCGGACTGCCTCAAGCAGGCCAAAGAAAAGAGCCTCTCGCTGGAAACAGCCAAGCTCCGCGAACAGAAGGCGGACATCAGCGTAAAGCAGGCCAAGACAGGCAACCACCCGACCGTGAGCGCAAGCATCCAGAACACACTCTACGACCACCCGTTCGTCGACGACGGCGACCACTACCGCCTGAGCCTCGGCATTTCCGGTTCGTACACCATTTGGGATGGCGGGGCCACCAGCCTGAACGTCGAGGCAAGCCAGCTCTCTAAAGAGGCCACGGCCCTTTCGACCAAACAGACCGAACGTTCCGTACAGGAAAGCGTCCTGAACGCCTACATGTCGCTGCTTGCCGCCATGGAAAACCTGCGCACGGCAAACGCCTCCGTCGATCTGGCCCAGGCGGAATTCGAACATTACGGCAAACTCTACGAGGCCGGGTCCATCACCAAGAAAGACCTCACCCAGAGCCAGTCCAACGTGCTGCAAAAGCAGGTGTCGCAACTCTCTGCCCAGCTTTCCGTCAACAGCGCAAAGACATCCCTCCGCCAGTTGCTGGAACTCGGCGAAAACGAAGAATTCGAGATTTCGGCGCCCGAAAGCAACATCGAGAGCCCCGACTCACTCCCCCCGTTGCCCTCGCTCGACGAATTGAGGAAGGTCGCCAAAGAATCCCATCCGGGGCTCAAGTCCGACAGCGTGTCTGTCAAGGCCGCAAAGAAAAACACCCAGGTTGCCGGGAAGGGCAGTTCCATCACCGTGACACTGGGAGCGAACTCCAGCACAGGGCTCCAAGCCTGGGAATCCGACCGCTACGGCCGCCAACTCAAGAACGGCTGGCAGAACTCCGTGTCACTTGGCATCAACATCCCCATCATCGACGGCGGAGCCACCGACAACAAGGTGCTGCAGGCGCAGGTCACCGAGGCCGAGACGCAGATTAGCATGCAAGAAACTGCGAAAAGCATTGATAACAACATAGAAAAGCTGCTTATCAACGCCGTCAGCGCCGACATGCAGTGGAAAGCCGCCGCGCTCCAGGTGCAAGCCGAAAACGAAGCCCTGCAGGTCGCCGAAGAACAGCGGAACGCAGGCGCCCTCACCTACACCGACTACCTGACGCAAAAGAACAACCTCGAAAAGGCGCAAATCACGCAGACCAATGCCAAGTACACGAGCCTGCTCGCGAGGAAGATGCTGGAACTGTACCAGGGGAAGTTGGATTAGACGAAAGACGAAAGACGAAAGACGAGAGAGGAGAGAGGAAAAGCTTGAGTCTTGAGCCTCATTTCATCATAAAACGGCCCGTGTTTCGTCCCTGAAACGGCGGGCGTTTCTGTTTGAAAGCCCGTCCCCCTGATTTTTTTCAGGCAAATGGGTTCAAATGCCGTTTTTGGCGCGATTTCGGCATATTTTCCGGGATTTCAGCATTTTTTTTTCGCAAAAAAGCCAAGGATCGGCGCTTTTGGCACGGCGTTTGCATATACCCCAGCGAAAACAGATGGGCTCCACGGCGAACGCCGGAACCCGAAAACCTAAGGAGGTTTCCCTATGATCAACACTCAACTTTTCCCGACAGCTCTCTACGGTATCCAGAATTTCATTGACAGCCTCAACAACGCCTCCAACGCGCAGGGCGAATGCACTTACACGCCGAAGGCCGACTATTACGAGGTCGAAAACGGCTTCATGCTCGAAGTAGAACTGCCCGGCGTCAAAAAGGAAGACCTGGACATCCAGATCGAAAAGAACATCATCACGGTCAAGGCCACTCGTACCCGCCAAGACAGCAAGTTCACCTACGAACGC
This sequence comes from uncultured Fibrobacter sp., assembly GCA_946405515.1. GTDB lineage: Bacteria > Fibrobacterota > Fibrobacteria > Fibrobacterales > Fibrobacteraceae > Fibrobacter. The sequence goes on from CAMJHM010000018.1 coordinate 3,795, forward strand.
AGTTTCAGGCTGGCCGACGACATTGACACGGAAAAAATCAAGGTCTCCCTCGAAAACGGCGTCCTGGCTTTCTCGCTTGCCAAAAAGCAGCAGGCCGCAGCCAGGAAACTGACAATCGAATAAACTGATAACATCCCTCCTCCTCCCGGGAAGTGGCAGTTTCCTGCCGCTTCCCTTTTCTTTACCCCGCCCCATTTGTAAACATTTGTTTATGGACGATTTATCCATGAAGGGCGCTTTTTTTAACAATTATCTCAAGGTTTCCCGAGATAATTTATATGTCGGGATTATTGTATGGGCTGGTTAAAAAGGAGTACCCATGAAAATGACACGTTTTTCTACAACGCCACTTGCACTGGCAGCATTTTTGTGCACCACAGCTTTCGCCTACAATGTAAGCGGAACTGTTAAAGACGAACTCGGGACCCCAATCCAGGGAGCCAACGTCACACTCGTCCAAAAGGCGAAGTCCACATTGACGGACATCGAGGGCAAATTCGTTCTTTCCGATGCCACTATAGATGCAATCCACGCTCAGAAACCTGGGCTCGGGTACATCAACATCAACGATGGTGTTCTGGATTTCTCGCAGAGCGGGAACACTCCCGTGAAAATCCGCATTTTCGACATGATGGGCAACCAGGTTCTCAACCATTCCCTCAACGGGTCTGGTAGGCTGGACTTGCGCCAGGGCGTGACCGCCCACGGCACCTACATCGCCCGCGTCCGCATGGGCAATGCCGAACAGGCTGTCCGCTTCACGGCAAGTGGTAGCTACAGCAGCGCCCTCACTGCCCCAAAGAGTGGTGCCCTCTACTTGATCCAACAAGGCAAGGCTGGCAATCTCCAAGTGGTCGCCAATGGTTTCGACACACTCAAAATTTACCTCCCTTCACTTGATACGGTCCTGGCTCTCACGCTGAAAAAGTCCACAGCGGGCTCGTCTCCGTCTTCTTCCCCATCATCATCTTCGTCTGGGGCCTCCTCGCCATCTTCTTCCGCAATTACTTCGTCATCCTCTTCTGCAGCATCCCTAAACCCCGGCGAACAGACCTATGACTTTGGCTATGCGCTCAAGAATGCACCGCGCCCGAGTACAGGCTGCGGAAAGAATTCCACATTGCAAAAGACCAGGAGCGTCGAGAACGGCGACCGTTTCGAAATGAAGGTCGGAAGCGAGAACCGCGAATATTTCATCACGTTGCCGAAGAACTACGACAACACCAAGCCGCACAAGGTGCTGTTCGCCATGCACTGCATGGGTAGTAACGCCGAAGACTTCGTACACCACAATCCGGACCAGGACCATCCGAGTCCGTACTATGGCCAGCAGAAGCTTGACACCAAGGGCGAATTCATCTTCGTCGCCCCGCGTGGCGATACCGACGGCATGCCGTGGAGCATGAACAGCGACAAGGACCACAAGTTCATCGACCAGCTGATCACGACCATCAACGAGAACTACTGCGTCGACACCACCCGTATCTTCATGACGGGCTTCAGCTTCGGCGCCATGGTCACGAACTCCATGGCCCAGGACATGCAGCACCGCCTCCGCGCCGTCGCCGTATACGCGACCGCCGACTACAACATCTACCTGCCCAAGAACAAGGGTAAGCCCATTGCCTGGATGGCCGTGCACGGCAAGCAGGACGGCACCTGCCCCTATGACAAGGCCCTGACCAGCGCCCTTCCGAGGATTCTCAAGAACAACGGTCCGAATGGCACCGACGTAAGCTCCGAAAAGCCGCAAGAAGTCGGCGGCAGCGGTCACCTCTGCTACGACTTCAAGAACGTGGATCCGCGTTTCCCGGTCAAGTGGTGCAGCTGGAATGGTCCGCACCAGTGGACCGCCTTCGACAACGGCAACTGGCAGAGCACCTGGGTCCCCGAAGAGGTCAACAAGTTCTTCGGCCAGTTCTAAAAAAGTATAACTCTCCAACCCCAACAACCTAAAGTTCCCTGCCGTCTCGAAACGGGGGGAACTTTTCCTTTATTCTATTCTTGTCAAAATGCAAAAAAAAGATTTACTTTTCGTCTTGTACGAAAGCTCCAAATGTGTTAAATTTCATGAACAACTTTTCAATCTTACCAAAGGGGTTCCAGCATGGACATCTTCAAAGTAGCAGTTTCATCCCTCATCATCGCATCGACTAGCGCATTCGCAGGTGGCAACTTCCACATGGGCGCCAAGGTGGCAGGCACATACAACATGTTCTGGAATACAGACATTACCATAGACGCAGGAACCCTTGGCATCAGTTCCGAACAGTTCGAAGACCAATTTGACGGAGCCTCTGTTAAGCTCAATGGCCTTGATGACGCCGGTGGCTTGGGTGTGGATTTCGGCCTGACCTTTATGCTTTCCCTCAGCAATAGCATCGCACTCGCCCCCGAACTCCTTTTCTCCTACCGTAACCGCACTACCGACATAACAGCGGTCGCAGCAACGAACTCGCGCGACAACAGCGTTTATACCGACGATGATGTCAGCTATACTTTCTATTATAACAACGAAAATTCCAACAACAACATGTTTACCATGAACGATGTCGAACTGACTCAGTGGTATCTGGAAATTCCGGTTCTGCTTCGTTTCACAACGGGTGCCGGAGTTTACCTTGGCGCAGGTCCAGTCTTTTCTTTGAATCTCGATACCGACGGTAAGGCATCCATTTTCAAGAAGGACATTGACGATTACACGACAACACTTGTCATAGGCCTCGCAGCAGACGTCGGCTATTCCCTAAAAATTGCGGGCAGCCAGCAACTTGATTTCGGTCTGCGTTTCCAGATGGGTCTCACCAACATCGTAAGCGACGACATCAGCGTTCCTGAAATAGCAGAAAACTACTCCATTGACGGAACCAAAATCGCCAATCCTAAGGATTTAATTATCAGTCTCGGTGTAGGCTACTGGTTCCTGTAATTCCCATCCTGATTTTAGCCGTATTGGCCACAACCCTTCGGGCAGAAACCCCGGAGGGTTTTGATGCTACAAAGCATTACCACCTTGGTTTTTCTGCAGCTGGAGCGTATATCGGCATCTGGCACCTGAACAACGACGTGTACGTCAAGAAAGAAAATTCGGAGACGGAAACAGACGAGGGGCTGGAGAAAGAACATTACGAGCAGTACCTTTCTGGAGGGCACGATTTCAAGGGTCTCGGATTCAGTTTCGGGATTTCTGGGATGCGGGATCTAGGAGAAAAACTTGCGCTACATATAAATTTGTACATATCCCTACGGCACCGTTTCGTGAATGCCACGGAACACCACTGGAGGGAAACCGAATACTACAAAGACGACGAATTGGACCATACAAGCTACAAAGACGGCAGTAAAGGGAATTACGACATCGTCCTGAACTATTGGAACCTGGATTTGCCTCTCGGCATCCGCTACAAGGCGCCGAGAGGGTACTTTATCGAAATCGGGGGATTGTTCGCCTACATTCTCTCTGCGAACCTCAAAGTAGACTTAATTTCGCTGGACTTCCATTCTTATACAGCAGGCGTCGAGCTGGGCGTTTATACAACAGCGGGCAAGACGTTTCCGCTTCCGGGGAACAGGGTGCTGGAACTGTACTGGAACTTCACATTCGGCCTCACCCCCCTGCTCAACGACAGGGTAGCCAAATACCTTTACGACGAAATTCGCCCACGCGAGTGGCTGGCACAAGCCGGGGCCACTCTGTGGCTATTCTAACGCGGGACAACCGCGATTCCTAAATAAGCTTTTCTACGCGAGAGCAGAGGTTTTCAGCTTCTGCTGCCGTGGGGGCTTCGGCAATCACGCGGATGACGGGTTCGGTGTTACTTGCGCGCACGTGTACCCACGACTTGCCCTGACCGAGCCAGAGGCCATCACGTTCGTCCGTTTCCCAGCCGGCAAATTCGGCCTTAACCTTCGGAAGGATATCCGCGACCTTCTTGTCGCCGAGTTCAAACTTCTTCTTGGGCATCGCATAGGACGGGTTTTCGGCCACGAACTTTTCGGGACCGCCATCGTGATGGGCCATCCAGCTGAGCACGAGTGCCGCAGCCACCAGGGAATCGCGGCCATAGTGCAACGCCGGGAGAATCACGCCTCCGTTGCCTTCGCCACCGATGATGCAGCCATTCTCAATCATCTGCAAGCTCACGTTGATTTCGCCCACCTTCGCACGGCTGAACTCGCAACCGTACTTTTCGGCGACATCTTGGTTCATGCGGCTCGTAGAGAGGTTCACACAGACGCTTCCCTTCTTCTGCGAAAGCACTTCCTCTGTTGCAATAGCAAGCGTGTATTCTTCGCCGATACTTTGTCCCAAACCATCGACCAAAGCACAACGGTCCGCATCGGGGTCCACAGCGAACCCGACCGCACAGCCGTTGTCCTTGACAGCCTTGCGCAAGTCGCCCAAGTTTTCGGGAATAGGTTCTGCACCGCGCGGGAACGTGCCGTCGGGCTCGCAATGCACGCGCACGACTTCGCAGCCGAGCTGTTCCAGCAGGCGCGGCACGATATAGGAGCCGGCGCCATTCACGGCATCGACAGCCACTTTAAAATGCTTCGCCTTGATTGCCTCCACGTCTACGAACGGAATCTTGAGCGTACCATCCACGTGAACGCCATCGGCATCCTTCATAAACTCGTACTTGCCCATGCCTCGATAATCAGGATACCTGAAATCGTCGGCATCGGCAAGTTCAAACAACTTCTTCACATCCTCCGGACCGAGGAAAAGCCCCTTGTTATTGAGGAACTTGAGCGCATTCCATTCGAGCGGGTTGTGGCTCGCGGTGATGATGATGCCCGCGTCGGCCTTGAGCTCGGTCGTGAGGATTTCGACCGACGGAGTCGTCGAGAGCCCGACCTCCACCACGTCCACGCCCGACAGGCGGCAGATACCGGCGACGAACTGGCTGATGGCATCGCCCGTCGGGCGGCTGTCGCGGCCAATAACCACGCGCTTTGCTTGCGTAATCTGCAAAAAGGCGCTCACATGGCTTTTGAGAACTTGGGGGGTCAGGGTATCGCCCACGATTCCGCGAATACCCGAAATAGAACGCATCAGCTTGGACATGAAACCTCTTCTTCCTGCATTTCGTTTTTTTGCAGTTTGGTTGGAATTATAGCAATATCTATATTGAGTCACGTGAAGGGAAAGCCTTTAGAAAAAACAAACCGACTCGTCGCGTTCCTCATCCTCTGGATTTGCACCGGCGTGCTCTGGGCAGAGTCTGCAGATACGTCCGCCACCAAGACCGAAGCGGACGATTTCCAGCGTTTCACGGCACTCCCCATCCTGGGATTCACCGAAGAGACTGGGCTGGAATACGGGGCCATGCTGCTCCTGTTCTTCAAACCGGATTACGAGGGCGGGAGGTCGACCACCATAGACTTTGTCGCCATGGGCACGGCAAAGAAGCAGCTCGAAGTCCTTGTCGTGCCGCGCTACTACCTGGCCCACGACCGAATCACCGGCGAGGCCGCCCTCACCTACGACAACTGGGTAAGCTACTACTACGGCATCGGCAACGATCCCGACATAGATGACGGGCGCATCTTCGACCGCACCACCGTCAGGGCCGAGAACACTACACTCACCAACCTGGGCCTGCCCGACACATGGCGAGGGCTCAAGTACGGTCCCTCCTTCCGCCTGGAATATACAGACATCGCCTTCCGCAAGTACCGCGGGACGCTCGCAGAACCCGGAACCGACGACAAGTGGAGGACCGGCATCGGCTACCGGCTCGCCTACGACACGCGCGACAACGGCAACTGGGCCAGGCACGGGTTCTACGCCCACTGGAACCATCTTGTCTTTTCCGACCGGCTGGGCGACTGCGGGTTTACCAAGCAAGAACTGGACCTGCGTGGCTACACCTTCCTGTTCTGGAAGACGTCGATGGCCGTGGGCGCCCTCTGGCAGCGCGCCAGCGGCGATGTCCCGTTCGACATGCTGGCCGGTCCCGACGGCATAAAGAGGTTCCGCGGCGTGGAAGACCACTATTTTCGTGGCAACCAGGCCCTGATTCTACAGACCGAACTCCGAAAAGTCCTGTTCTGGAGGCTCGCCGGCACCATCTTTTTCGAAGGGGGCAAGGCTGGGGGCTACTTTAGCGACCTCATGCGTGAGAAATGGCACCAGTCGGTCGGGTTTGGCGGCGAACTTGGCCTAAATATGCAGGAAAGCCTGTATGCGAGGGGCGACATTTCGTGGGTGGACTACAAACAACTGGGTCTGACAATCTATATCCGGCAAGCATTCTAGCGGTGCCCCATCGGGCGCAGCCGCATAAAGCGGCAAACGCGGGCCAAAGGCCCGCGTTCGCTTTATTTTGAGATAGAATAGCCTTTAATCGGTAATGCGGGACCAGTCCAGCACACCCTTCTTGAGGAGGTAGATGTAGCCCGCTTCCAGAATAACGAGGAATCCCAAGAGGACAAAGAGGAGTTCCCAGCCACCAACGAGGAACTGGACCGTCCACGGGTAGAGGAACGCGACTTCGAGGTCAAAAACCAGGAAAAGCATCGCCACCATGTAATATTTAACCGGATAACGCTCATTTGCCGTACCGGAAACATGGGCAAGGCCGCATTCATAGGAGGACCCCTTGATGAGGACCTGCTTGATCTTGCCGGGATGCAAGACCCAGTTCGCCAAAAGAAGAACGGTCGGGATGCAAAGCGCCATAATGACCAAAATGGTCAAAGCGAATGTCGTATCGAATATTTCAACATTTCCCATAGTGGTACCAATAATAGTAAAATTCTTTTTGCTAATCTATGGCTCTTTTGTAAACTATATTTCATAGCATGAAACACTTTATATCTCTTTTGGGTATCGTAGGGGTTATTTCCGTTTTTTACGCATGTTCTGGCGACGATGCGCCTGATCCGATTAGTCCCGACAATTCAGCAGTAGTAACGTCTTCTTCTAGCCAAGAAGCGGCTCCTCAACCTGCATCCGCAGAAAAAACACCGGATTCATCGGCCGAAACGGCCACCCCTTCTTCCAGCAGCAAGGGAAAGAAGGAATCCGACTCGTCCGTCGTCATGACGACGCAAGTCACGATTGACACCGGAGCCACCGAATTTGATCTTCCTTACTCCAGCGATGGAGTCTTCTGCTGGGAAGCCGGTTGCGAAAAATGGGCATCCTCCGCTTCTGGTCCGGACATTCCGCCCGATGATTCGATTTCCCTCAGCAGCGACGTGCCCAACAAGCCCAACCTGGATGCGCCTCCTGTCATCGAAGGTCTGGTCATGACCGACATGCGCGACTCGCAGAAGTACAATCTCAGGGACATCAATGGGACCATCTGGACCCAGAACATGAACATTTCCCTCACCGGCAGCAACTGCTATAAGGGCGACAACAACAACTGCAAGCAATACGGCAGGCTGTACACTCTCTCTGCCGCGCAGGAAGCCTGCCCTGCAGGTTGGAAACTCCCATCCCGTGCCGATTTTGACGCAGCCAGAAACCTGACAGACTTCTGGAAATATGGCGGTCGTGGTAAAGACGGTAACGAAGACTTCATGGGCGACATGGGATTCTACTGGCTAGACACGAGCGAAGAAGCTCAAGAAGGTGACAAAATCAGCGATAGTTGCAACAATGGCAGTAGCTGCGCCATGATTTTCGTTGTAGACGCCCCCGGGTATGGCGACGAAGAAACCAAGTTCCAGTACGATAGCCAGGCCAAGGGCTTCAGCGTCCGCTGCGTCCAGGCAAAGTAATCTAGAATAATGACTTTAAAGGAACGGCCCAGACGGGCCGTTTTTTTATACTTCTAGATTGCCAGAATCTTCAGGCCCGTCGGCACAATACTGGGCAACTTGCTCACGGAGCCTGTTGCCACGCACCTTCCCGAACAAAAGCTCAATATCTTCAAGCGGAGCGGCCATGAACGCCTCGGCGCTCCTGTACTTCGACAGAATCTTGACGCGGGTCTCGTGGCCCACCCCGGGAATCTTGAGCCATTCCACTTCGAGGTCCTTCTTGCGTTTGCTTCGCTGGTAAGTAATAGCGAAACGGTGCGCTTCGTCGCGGGCATTTTGCAAAAGTTTTAGGGCAGGGCTCGTGCGGTGCAGCACGATAGACTTGCGGTCGTCTGGAAACACAATTTCTTCGAGACGTTTGGCAAGGCCAATCAGCGGCAAGTCCTTGTCGTGGCCTAGTTCCTTAAGAATCTGCATCGTCGCATCCACTTGGCCCTTACCGCCGTCGCACACCCACAAATCGGGCATGGGAATCCCCTCGCTTTCGAGCCTGCGGATACGGCGGGTCATCACCTCGCGCATGCTGGCAAAATCATCCACGCCCTCAACTGTCTTTATGATAAACTTGCGGTAATTCTTCTTGTCGGGGCGTCCGTTCCTGAACGCAACGAGGCTTGCAACCGTATTCGTGCCGCTCAGGTGCGAAATATCAACGCACTCGATGCGGAACGGAGTCTTCTTGAGCCCGAGCACCTTCTGCAACTCGAACACGCTCTGGTCGACTTCGCTGTACTTCTGCACCTCGGCCCGCATTTCCACAAGGATCATGTCGGCGTTGGCTCCGGCCAACTTGAGGAACCCGACCTTGTCGCCGCGCTGCGGCTGCGTCAAGAGCACCCTGTGGCCAGACTTTTCCGAAAGCGCCTGCGCAAGCATATCACGGTCCGGGAGGTCTTCCACGTCTACTGCAATTTCGGACGGAACCATGGGCACGTCCATGTACCACTGCACAAGCATCTGTCTCAAAATTTCTGCGACATCGTCTTCTAGCCTACATTCCATGCGGTAATGACGCCGCCCAGTGAGCACGCCCTTGCGGTATTCCAGAATCACCGCAGCGGCCATGGAGCCATTGCGTTTTAAACTGAGCACGTCCAAGGAGAGGTTCGGGTCGCTCGTATCCGTCTTCTGGTGAATCCCGGTGGCCTGCAGCGCCTGGATGGCATCGCGCTTCTTGCCCGCCAACTCAAAGTCCAGATTTTCACTCGCCTGCTGCATTTCGGCCTGCCACTGCGCAACAAGGTCGTCGCGTTTGCCCTCAAGCAGGAGCTTTGCCTGGGCAACAGACTTCGCATAATCTTCTTCGCTTATAAGCCCCGCACAAGGAGCATCGCACCGGCCGATATGGTAGTTGAGGCACGGCCGCGCTGGGCTTGCGAGCGGCAACTTCAGCCGGCACTCGCGGATATGGAAAAGCCTCGCCGCCAAATCCGTCAGCTGCGACACCACGCGCGAATTCATGTAGGGGCCGTAATACAGGCAGTCGTCCTTATGGACCGACCGACTCAAAAACAGCCTCGGGAACGGCTCCTTCACCGAAAAAGCCAAGTACGGGAAATGCTTGTCGTCTTTCAGCAAAACGTTGTACTTGGGCGTATGCTTGCGGATTAGCGTCGCTTCGAGGATGAGCGCTTCTTCTTCGCTTTCCGTAATAATCCACTCGATATCGCGGATAAATGGGAGCATCAAGGTCGCCGCACGGTGCCCGGCATGGTCACTCCCGTCAAAATAGCTGCGAACACGGTTCTTGAGGACCTTCGCCTTGCCGATATAGATAATCTTGCCCGACGCGTTCTTCATCAGGTAGACTCCCGGCCTTTCGGGCAACTCGGCTATACGGCGGCCTATATGTTCGTTCACTTCAATCATCTGTTCATAGAAAAACTAAAACTTTTTCTTTCTTACGGCTTAAATATTAATTATCTTATAACCATAAGGAACGGCATGAACGCCATAACGGAGAAAAAATGAATTTTGACAACATGAATATCCTTTCGCAGAAGGTCGAGGGAGTACTGACCACGGTAAGGAACCTGCGCGCGCAAGTCGGCGCCCTACAACAGGCGCTACAGAATTCGCAGGCCGAAGCTCATGACAAGTCCATGCTACTTGACGCAGCCAATAAAGACCTCATGGACTGCAAGGCTGCCCTGAACGCCCGAGCCAACCAAGCCGCCGCACAGAACGAATCCCTGAACGAAATGCGTTCCGAGCTCGATATGCTCAACGGCAAACTCTCCGAAAGCGCAAACGCCATCAACATGCTCAATGGCAAAATTGCCGAACAAGCCAGCTCCATCGCGACACTTAGCAAGCAAGTCGAAGAGCGGAACACCCAAATCGGCAGCTTGAACGACCATATCGGCGAGCAGGACGAAATTATCAATACGCTCAATGCGCAAGTCGCCGAGAAAAACGGCCTTATCGACACACTTAACGCACAGGTCATCGAAAAAGGCCGCCTTCTCGAAGAAAAGATTCAGATTATCAATTCCCAGGGCGAAGAAATCGCCGAGGCACAGGAACGTTTCCAGCAGCTGCTCGCCACCATCGAGAAGGAACTCGGCACCGAGATTCCCATAGAGCAGCACACCATGCCGGCACAAGACCCCATACAAGAGCCCGAAGCCCCCGCCGAGGAAACTCTGGAAGAGGCCGCCGCCCCTGCCGAGGAACCAGCCGACGAACCTATCATCCAGTCTTCACGCAGCGATTTCGATATCCCGCAAGAAGAACCCTCCATCGATGACGAACCCGCCATCGAAGTTCACCCAGCCAACGAAAGAGACAACGACCTGTTTGCGAGCAATGGAGGCTCGCAAGGCGGTTTTTTCGGCTAAAGTGGCTGATGGACGATGATCCATTCGGCGTAGGAATGAGATAATGGCAGACTTAGAACTCAGATCCGTCACAGTCACGGTTGCACAGGAAAGGATCCAGATCCGCACGGATTTGCCCGATGCGGAACTGGGTGAAATCATCGCCTTTATCGACGAACGCTTCAAGCGCTACGAAAAATACCAGATGGACTACAAGAAGCGGCTCTCGCTCCTTGCAGTCGAACTGACCTCGGAACTGTTCGAGGTGCGCAAGAACATGCGCCGAGCAAAACTGTACTGTGAACAGATGGACAAGTCCGCCAGAGACCTCGGGAGCCTGCTCGAAGAGGGCATTGACCGCCCTGAACAACAGATATAATCCACGGCCCGTTTTGTCACGTTTGTGTTAAAAAATGCCGATTTTAGGCGAATATCGCGAGATAAAAAATACAAAAATATTACTTGCTTTCTCAGTTTCCCGATAGTATATTATAAACATCGGCGGTCCCACGGTATTAACGCCCGATCTAACAGAATTTATACAGCTCGTTGCTCTTGCGGTTCAGTTTAGGCGCACTTCGATGCGAAAAACAAAGCCCCGAGGCGCTGCTATCATTACAAGATTAGTAGTTTCGAGTGTTTCAACCGAAGGGACCGTCTTTTTTTGTACCCTGTCAGCGGTATTCGCGTTCCTTTTCCACAGCATTGGCTTCCATGGAATTCGGGGAAAGCATCCCCTTCAACGTCTGCCCGACAATTTCGGCACCTTTCGAGATGGCTCCTGTACGCACCGCATCGACTAGCGTCGGATCCTTGTTCACGGTATTGACGGAATCGTCCAGAGCCTTTACCTTATTGATAGAATCACCAGTCACGACAAGCGGCTGCTGCATAGATAAATTCACTTTATTCTCTGGGGCCGCGTCATTCTGCACAAGCTGTGCATTGGCATTACCGATATAGAACAAAGTAACAGCTATCAGGATTCTCTTGAACATACAATGAATCTCCGCCATGTAAGATAGCAAAAACTACCCGCAAGTCGACTTCAAGTACTCCTTGGCGTCACAGTCCACGACAATGTCCTTACCAAGCAGGGCCCGGAGGCGTTCCAAATCCGGAGTTCCTTCTTTCTCGAATATGACAGCGGTCTTGAACCGGTCGCGATGCTTGAGCAAGAACTCAAGATTGTTCACGTCGGATTTGGGGAAACCGTACCCGACAAAAATGATTTCGCGCGCATGAGCGAGGTAGTAGTCAGCCCGCGACCAAAGCAGGTTGAACAAGCTCCCCCGCAAAAAAGATTCCTTTGCATGCGCCATCGGAATATAGATGGGAGTGTCTTCGCTGTATATCGGGAAACTGCGGTCCTGCGGCTCCACTTGACAGACGTTCTTTAAGTCAAGTTCGTCGGTAGCGCCCTTGACCGGGAACCAGTTGAGCGAACCATGCAACTTGATCAAGTCAACCGTCTGGGGTGCCGAGACCCTGCGGGCAGAGCGGTCGGCAGGTTCAATGCGCACCCCGTAATCTACGGAAATCTGTTCCGAAAGTTCGGGATAGTTGGCAATGGCCGTCTCGATAAGCGTGTCGTAGTTGAAACTGAGCAAAAGCGTTTCGCGTTCACCCGATGCAGTGAGGTTCGCGCAGGACTTCAGGAAATTCTTCAGAATAAACGAAGCCTCGCCCTTCACGATTTCGTCACGGCGAATAACACTCGCAATAAAACGCAGCAGTTCAAAACGCAACGTCGCACGATAGAGGCGGTCGCGTTCGCCCGGGAATATACGGGCCGAGAGAATAGACGTGGCCAACTGTTCTATGCCAAGATATTCGCGCTGTCCGTTACAAAGGCAAAGGAAACGCTGGCAATATTCCTTGAAATGCGGGAATTCGTCCGGAATGCCATCGGGAATCAGGGCATTCAAATCCTTCAGCGTGGGCATGCTCGGCAAGAAAGACTTGCTGAAACCGGAACCCAGCACAAAAACACGGCGATAAGTACTAGAAGAGGAGACCATGCTGGTAATATAAAAAATGAGGTGTGAGGTCGCTGCGCTTTGAGCTTTGAGGTCGGCACTTCGTGCCTTTGAGGTATGAGGTGTGAGGTCGGGGCTAAAGCCCCTTTGAGGTATGAGGGAGTAGGAAGTGGTTAGGATATAGACGAGAGAACGCCGCTGCGCGGCTACAGACGAGAGGAAAAAGTAAACAGTGATTAGTGGTTGGTGGTTAGGAAAAGACGAAAGAGGGAAAAGGTTGTCATTGCGAAGGGCGAAGCCCTGAAGCAATCTATGTCAAAAAGCCAGATTTCTTTGAGCAGTCAACGATGAGTTGTAAAACTACAGAAACTATACCTCAAAGTGCGAAGCACGACCTCATTGCTCACCGCTCATTGCTCACTGCTCGTGCCTCGAGCCTGGAGCCTCGAGCCTAAAACTCCAACCAGCCGGTTTCAAGGCCGGTCACGGGTACGATGCGACGGACATTCTTTTGCGCATCCGTCACCACAGCCATCCCTGTCAAAAAGTTCATCCAACGCTGCGGAGTAAAGCGCATCTTGCAAAAGTGAGTAAGGCACGGAACAGACCAAGCGTCGTGCGTCGCGAAAATGTTGAAGCGCGCATTGCCTTTTTCGAGCATCATCGCAAGCATCTCTTCGGAACGGCTCGCAAGCGGGCAGAACGCCTCGATTTCCTTGCGCGGATTGCCGGCCATCTCGTTCGCCAGCCACTCGCAAATACCCTCGTAAAAACCAGCACGCAGCACCTTCGTGAACTCGTCGTAGTCCTGGACAAAGAAATTGCCGAGACCATCGAGAGGTTCCACATGGGCGTTCTCCAGCCCACGGCCCTTCGCGATAAACTGCGCAGTCTCTATGCAGCGCCCCACCGGGCTCGAAAAAAACACCATATCACCATCAACAGGAATACAGCGCCCCAGAGCCAACGCCTGGGCGCGGCCGCGTTCCGTAAGGCCAACATGCGCACCATAGTCGGCATCGGTGGGCTTGATATGGTCACGTTCGGCATGCCTCACCAAGAAAAAGACACGCTCGTCCGGAAGGATTCCCTTGAAGAAATCCTTGGCCTGAACAAAATCTGCGTTTTCATTGAGCATCAAGGTGAATTTAGAAAAAAATGCTATTATTTAAACAAAAGGACGGGATAACATCCCTAGACCCTAGATTCTAAATTCTAACCCCTAATTTAACTATGCGCGTACTCGTTCTCAACTGCGGCAGTTCTTCGGTCAAGTTCGCCGTTATCGATACCCAGACCAAGCAGTCCATCTCCAGCGGCCTCGTCGAAAATATCGGCGTGAACGGCCACGTGAAGGCCAAGGGCCCCGAAGGCAACATCGACTTCAACTTCGACTGCCCCACGCACGCCGAAGCCGTCGCCGAAGTCCAGAAGTTCCTCGCCGAACAGAAGCTCATCGACACGATTGAAGCCATCGGCCACCGCGTAGTGCATGGCGGCAAGTACATCAAGAGCGAGAAGGTTTCGCAGGAAGTCATCGACTACATCAGGAGCATCACGCTGTTCGCCCCGCTGCACGAACCCGCACACGCAACCGGCATGGAATGTGCCACCAAGTTCTTCCCGACACTCCCGCAAGTGGCCGTGTTCGACACCGCCTTCCACCAGACCATGCCGCGCAAGGCTTTCCTCTACGGCATCCCATACAAGTTCTACGAAGACGACGCCATCCGCCGTTACGGTTTCCACGGCACCAGCCACCGCTTCGTGACCGCCGAAGCCGCAAGCATCCTCGGCAAGAAGCCGGAAGATTGCTGCTTCATTACGGCTCACCTCGGCAACGGCTCCAGCTGCTCCGCGATTCTCAACGGCAAGTGCGCCGACACCACCATGGGCTTCACCCCGCTCGACGGCCTTATCATGGGTACGCGCTCCGGCAGCCTCGACCCGGCCATCCTCTTCTTCATCAGCAAGAAGTACGGCTACGACATCGACCGTCTCGACAAGCTCGTGAACAAGGAATCGGGCCTGCTCGGCCTCTCCGGACTTTCTAACGACATGCGCACCCTGACGCAGGCAGCAAGCGAAGGCCACCTCGGCGCACAGATTGCCCTTGAAACCTTCTGCTACAAGTTGACCCGCGAAATCGGCGGCATCGCCATGGCACTCCCGCGCATCGACGCGCTCGTGTTCACCGGCGGTATCGGCGAGAACAGCCGCGTGGTCCGCAAGACCGTGATGGAAAACCTCGCCCTGCTCGGCTACCAGATTGACGACGCCCGCAACGAGGACAACGGCAAGAACTCCGGCCACATCATCAGCAAGGACGGCACGCCGACCGCGATGGTCGTCGCCACCAACGAAGAACTGCTGATTGCGCTCGACACCGAAGCATTGGTGAAGTAGTAATGAGCTGTGAGCTATGAGCAGAGAGCTCATTGGCCCTGCAAAAGATTAAAGGCTCCGCATCGCGGAGCCTTTACTGTCTACATTCTACTGTCTACTTCCTACTACTTGACCGTCCAAGTTTGGTTATTCACCCGCAGGATCTTGCGGCCCTGCACGGCAGCGGCAGCGGCGCGCACCTGAGACTCAGATACCGGAAGTTTAGCAGTCCACATTACTCGGCCCTGCATATCAAGAAGAACAACAGAGCCACGGCTAGCGGCAATTTCGCCCATCCAGTCCTTCTTGGGTTGTGCAATGGTTCTGAGCTTAGACGACGAACCTGTCGTGAACGTCAGCACCAATTGCACTGTCTTCTCGGAATCCTTGACATCAATTGTGACAGGATAATCGGTATTCTTTTCAAGGCCAATAGCATGCGGCTTGATAGTGAATATGGAGCCTTTGATTTTCATATCCAGATATTGCGACAGCCTAGAAGAGCTCTTTGCAACAGAATAGGTTAAAGAATCATCATCTATATCTGAAACAAGAGTATCCAAATCAATTTTCATCTCCCAGCCACTAGTTTCAACTTTGTAACGAGCATCCTCGGGGGAAACCACAACAGGAGCGTCGTTGACCGGTTTGATTTTCACGGGCACCGTCAACTTCGTCTCTGCGCCAAGGCTATCCGTTGCAATGAAGGTCACTTCGGATTCACCACAGGAATCTGGAGCCGGAGACAGCACGATAGCCGTTTTGGAAACAGTGATTTTGAGCTTACCATCTTCATTGACGGCATCAAAGGTCATCGGATTATCATCTGGATCTTCGAACCAGGAATTCAAAACCTTCGTATTGAAAGTCTTCGCCGTGGTAATCTTGTCTTCGACAAAAGTAGAAAGCACGGTTTCCAGAGAATCTGCGATTCCCTCGCGAACCACAGGAGGCATGTTCTTGGCAGCGACATTGATGGTGACGGTCGCCGGTTCAGACTCCACACCATCTGCGTTGACACAGATATAGGTGAAGGTAACCTTGCCGCGGAACGATTCATCAGCCTCGTACTTGAAGGAGCCGTCTTCGCTCAAAGTCAACTTGCCATGTTCCGGCTTCGTTTTGATTTTAGCCTTCAGTTCGGCATCGGGATCATCCGGATTCTTGTCGTTTGCAAGGACGCCTTTCTTTGCGGCCACCTTGATTGTAGAATCCTGAACGGCATCGTACTTGTCGTCAACGGCCACCGGAGGATCTTCGACCGGAGCCACCTTTACATAAAAGTCTACACCAGCCTGGAATTCTCCGTCATCTGCATAGTACGTCACCTTGGCAAGGCCATTGGCATCTTTCTTAGCGGTAACCAGGATATACTGGAACTTGCCGATTGTCGCAATTTCTGCATTTACCAGCCCGTTCGTCTTCACACGCATCTTGATATCCGAATCCACATCGCTGAATACAGCATTATCCGCAGTGATAAACACACTTATGGAATCTTCGAAATCCTCGTCCACTTCGATGAACGTTTTTGAATTGTCGAGCTTAATCTGGGCGGTATCGCCCTCCCCAATGACATAGTTAATCGCGGAATCCAAAATTTCCACAGTCGGAGGATCATTGATATCCAGCACACTAATCTTGAACTTCACTGTATCGCTAACACTTGTTGGATTATCCGTTTCTATAGCGTACAGCGAGAAATACACTTCTCCGAAGGTGTCCGTAGGTGCGATATAGGTAAACTGACCCTTTTCTGCATCAAAACTAAACTCACCAAATTCCGGTTCATCTAAGAGATAAAGGTCAAACTCATCCTCGTCAAGATCGTAAGCGAATGTATCGTAGAAAGAGCATTTTCCCGTACACCCAATCGTATCCCCTTGAGACAGTTTATACGTCGTATCACGGATTGTGGGGACATGAGCAAGGTCAATTGGCTTGAAAACCATATTATGCGTAACTTTCTTATTGGTCTTCACTTCTACTGCAATCAGTTCCACTTTTAGCGAGTCAGTTTCTTTCGGATTAGCCACCGACACAAACGTCATGGAATCACCCAGGTAGAACTGCTTTGTATCGTTGAAATCGGTATTCACGCCAGAACCTAACGGTTTCGCAGTAATGGAAAGGGTATCTCCGTCTGCATCACTGAATACTTCAGAAAGACGCACAACAAACGATTGCCCCTCTTGCAATTCAACACGGGTCGGATATTCCGGATTCACCACAGGAGGATGCTGTGGGCATTCATCAGCCAAATTTAAAGCATGGATACTGAAAACATTGCTCTGCCCGAACCTACTAGCAAGATCCGCTTTGTAACTGAACTGGAGACCCAACTGCTGCTTGACTTTCCATACATTTTGCGATGTATTCTTGTCCCAACCCAATTCAAGGTCTGCAAAGGCGACGAACACGTTCTTTCTCTGGCCGTCCGTAGACGGAAGCCTATAGCCAAAATAGTTGTTATCGCCGTCAGGATTCACCTCGTCGTCCTGCCTTATATCGTACTGCACAAAATCCATACGCACTGGATTCGTGGCCGAGTAATTCAAGCAAACGCCACCAAAAGATGAAAGATTGGTTACTGTAGGATTGTACTCTGCGTCCACACTCCAATAGAACCCAAAGCCGGCTCCGCCCTTGGCCTTCTCTTGCGCCTCGAACGTCGCCTTCATGTAATAAGGCGCATCGGTTATCTCGGCAGTATCCAGATCAATAAAGATGTCCTTCTTGCCATTATCCCCAGGATATTCATAGCTATAAATATTCTGCGGACCATAGTCTTCGCTTGCGCCACTCTCATCCCATATTAAACGTTCGGCCGCTCCGGCCTGTGCCACTAAACAGAAGCACGCTACCATACAGAGAGGCAGTATGGAAGAATATTTTCTTTCAATAAAAACCATTGGTATCTCCCTCGTCATCTTTCAATTACATTACTATAAAATTATATCAAAATGTGCATTTTGTCACAGGGGAAACTCAAAATATAGTTTAGAATGTTTACAACGGCGATTTTGAGCAAAAAAAGGGGAAATGGCTAGTAGAATTGCATTTTTTCGTGATAAAAAAAGCAATAAATAGACACGGGGCTTAGGAAGAATACGAATCCAGGATTTCGTAGCGTTCGTAGGCTTTTTCGAGTTCCTGTTCGCGGTCGGCAATTTCCTTCTGGAGTTCCACAATGCGAGCGGCATTGGTAAAAACCTCGGGTTTTGAGAGTTCCGACTGGAATTCGGCGATTTCGGCCTCAAGCTTTTCAATCTTGTCGGGCAGGGCCGCATATTCGCGTTCTTCGTTGTAACTGCGCTTTTTCTTTTTGGCCGGGGCAGCAACCGCCTCGGAATTCTGGGATACCCGCGCAGCCTTTTCGGCCTCTTTTTCGGCGGCGATACGGGCCGCATTCGCCGCTTCCTTGTCACGGACTTTCTTTTTGGCCTCGTAATCGCTGTAACCGCCTACCGATTCAAAGACGGTGCCGCCTTCCTCGATAGCCAGAACACTCGTGACGACGGAATCCAAGAAGGCACGGTCGTGGCTCACAGTAAGCACGGTCCCCTTGTAATCGGCCAATAGTTCCGCCAACAAGTCTAGCGTTTCCATGTCGAGGTCGTTCGTCGGTTCATCCAGCACGAGCACGTTGCTCGGATGGCTAAACAGGCAAGCGAGCAAAAGGCGGTTCCTTTCGCCACCCGATAGCGCACTGATAGGGCCACGGGCGCGGTCTGCCGAGAAAAGGAAGTCTTGCAGATAACTTAATACATGGCGTTTAACGCCGTTCAGCGTAATGTAAGCCTGACCATCGCCAATGTTCTCGACCAGCGATTTGTCTTCGCGAAGTTTTGTCCGCATCTGGTCGAAATAGGCAATTTGCAAATTGGTGCCAAGGCGCACGTCGCCGGAATCGGGCTGAAGTTCCCCCAGAATCAGGCGGAGCAACGTCGTTTTGCCGCTGCCGTTCGGGCCCACGATGCCAATGCGATCGCCACGGGAAACCTCGGTCGTCAAATGGCTGATGAGGGGAGCGCCGTCGTAGGAGTAATTCACGTCGGTGAGGCGAGCCACCAGGCGCCCGGAGCGTTCCGCCTCGGTAATCTGCATGTTCACGCTACCTGTGCGGGTACGGCGGGCGGCACGCTCCTCGCGCATTTTAATCAATGCGCGAACGCGGCCCTCGTTCCGGGTCCGCCGCGCCTGGATTCCCTTGCGGATCCAGACTTCTTCTTCGGCAAGGCGCTTGTCGAAAAGCGCATTGGCCTTGTCTTCTTCGGCGAGAGCCTGATCCCTGAACTGCACGAACTTGTCGTAAGGGAAATCCCAGCCGCGCAAGCGACCACGGTCCAGTTCAAAGATGCGGCTTGCCACGCGGCGCACAAAGGCACGGTCGTGACTCACAAACATCACGGCGCAATTCAGCCGCGTCACGATTCCTTCCAGCCACTGGATAGCGGGAATGTCCAAATGGTTTGTCGGTTCGTCGAGCAAGAGCAAATCGGGATCCTGCGCCACAGCACGCGCAAAAAGCACACGGCGCTTTTGCCCACCGCTCAAGTCGTCGTACAGGGCGGTCGCATCGATACCCGTCTTGCCAAGAATCGCCTCGGCGTGGGAATCGTGCGCACTGTCAGAAACCACTCCTGCCATCACCACATCGCGGACAGTCCCTTCGATGTGCGCAGGGATTTCCTGAATCATACGCGAAATCCGGAGCCCGGATTTTTTTACGATGTCGCCCGACTGGGCCTCCATCTCACCGCTAAGCACCTTAAGCAGCGTGCTCTTGCCCTCGCCATTGCGGCCAACCAGGCAAATGCGGTCGCCCGCCTCGATGTCGAACGACACATTGTCGAGCAGCGGAGCATTCGCACCGATACGCAAGAGCAAGTTCTGGGCGGTAAGAATCGGCATAATCGCTGAGACTATTGCAGTTCCGGCACGGTGGCACAGAACACGAGCGGTTCCGCGCTTTCGTTAATCAAGCTGTGGGAATGGCCCTTGGGGCAAAAGTGGCACTGTCCGGCCTTCACATATTCTACGCCATCGTCAAAGAGCACCTTGCCTTCGCCACTCAAGATGAACATGATTTCGCTGTTGGTCTCGTGCTTGTGGAACCCGATAGAAGCCCCTTGTTCAAGCGTACCGCGCATAATGCGGGTCGTCCCGTCGAAATACATCTTTGCCTTGAATTCTTTTTCGCCGCCCTTGAAGTTGGGGAGGACAGTCGTCTCCATGCCATTCAAATCGATAATCATAGTGGAACCACCTTTTTCGTGACTACAATATAGTTAAATGGAGCTATGCCGAATCCTCACCGCAACGAGCTCTCGATAAACCGGAAAGTCAAATCGTAAGCATTGTCGCGCACATCTTTTTTCGAGAGGAACACGTCGTGCAAAGCACCGTCAATTTGGGCCGTTTGCACCTTCGGTCCCAATTTCGGCGATGCGTCGCGGATAAGGCGCGCATCAAGGATGCCGTCACAACGGGTATATTCTTCCACCCATTCCTCGCCCTTCACGCTGCAACCGCTATGCAACACAAGTATAGGGGATGCAATATGCAGGCCTTCGCGCACCTTGGTTTGAGCCTTGTGAATCGCACGCACCCAATGGAGATACGTTTCTGGGCGCTTGAAAGGTTTCCAGTCCGTATTGTATTCCCACTCGCCCTTTTCTCCCTTGTACAAAGAATTCGCGTAGTTCGGGTTCCCGGTGGAACCCACCGAATAATCAGGGAAATAAAGGCCTATCGAAGCGATCAGAGGCAAAACAATTTTGCGTATCGGGAAACCAAAATTCATCTCCAAAAAGGGGCTGTTCATCACGACCGCACCAAACTTGTCCCTACGGCCATCTTCCATGTAGAGCGATGCAATCAAGCCACCTTGCGAATGAGCCACCAGTATACTCGGCGGGCGCTTTATCGCCGTAATAGCCCTTGTAATCACCTCGTTCGAGGAATCGCGCACCGTATCATAAACCTTGTGCTCCAGATTCGACTTGACCAAGTGCCATCCCATCTCTACGGCATAATCGATTTCAGCAAAGAACTCCGAAGCAAAGTGCATGTCGCTACGCGGCTCGCCTTCGCGAATGGAGCGCCCGTACCCATGCAAGTCCACAGCAAAGAAGGCATACCCTGCAGAGTCCATCTTTTCCGCCATTTCTCTCTGGAAAAAGTAATCGTTGAATCCGTGTATGTACAATGCGATTCCCTTAGGAGCCGAAGCAGAATCCGTGCGTTGTGGTGAACTCCCGAATGGGTATTCCACCAATGTCGCATGGTGACCATCCACATCTATCGGGTATGCCTTGAACGGAGTTCCAAGCGAAGAATCTTCCGCACCGCGAACAAGGAACGAGTAAAGCAATTGGAGGTCCACATGATGCGATGGTCTCGGTTCCGCAGCACTTTCCCAGCCACCATAATTCTGTGAGAAATACACTCCAAAAATGAGGATAGGGAGCAACGCGAACGACAGCAACGAAGCTTTTATCCGCTTACGGACTATTTCTTGCAACAAATCTTTGTCTATTTTCATGACACTCTCAAAAAACTACTTCGCCAACTGTCTATGCTTTTGAGCTTCCTTTTTCAAAAAACTGCACAGGAACGCGAAGAACTGTTCAACACGCGCATTGTTCTGTTTGTTCTTGCGCAAGCGGACAACGATGTCGCGCTTGAATTCCCCATCGGTAATCTCCAACAAACGAACCTTGTGCCGGTCCATCCTTCCCCACGAAAATTCCGGCCAGAAACCTACACCGACACCACCAGCAATGGCGTCCTTGACCGCCGTTGCATTGTCACTCACAAACGAGGTGTTGGAATGGAAGCCCACACGATTGCAAAATTCGGCATAAATGGAACTCAGGCGTTTTGACCCATAGAGCCCGATAAAATTTTCGTCCTTCAAATCCTTGAGCGAGACACTCTTCCGTTTCTTGTACTGTGGTGTATTCGGCACAGCAAGGAAAATCTTTTCGGTACAGACAAAAGTCTCCTCATCGGAGCCCTGCACGGGCACATACTTCTCGCTGGTACTCACGCAGACATCGTACAACGTTGTTGATTCATTCTGAATTAAGTTAATTCTCAAGCCGGGATCCGTCTGCTTATACTTAATCACGGCGTTCGTCACGAGTGTCGATGCAGCAAGCACATTCAGGTTCACGGTCTGGTTCAGTTCGTTCGCCATCGCACGAAGGCGGTCTGGCAACGCCTCGATATCGTCGTAGAGTGGTTTGAGGCTCTTGTAGAAAAATCGTCCGCACTCCGTAAGCTTGATGTTACGCCCTTGCACCTTGAAAAGGTCCACACCTAACTCCGCTTCTAGTTTGTGGATTGCCTGCGTAAGCGCCGGCTGGACAATACATAAGTTGCGGGCACTCTTGGTAACGTGTTCATTCTTTGCAACTTCCAAAAAATATTTCAAGTGTGTTAGTTCCATATCTCAATCAACCCATAAAAACATTATTTACAATAATAATTAATTTATCCATTCACGTAAAAAACCAATAGATTTTTCTTATCAATTTAATATATATAATCTATTGGACAACATAATTCCAAGAATATATTTTTGAAGCACCTTAAAAGGTTGTTAGAGTCCATTTATCAACCTTTTGTTTTCCAATATACTCCTGCAGACAACTCATGAGAGCGGTTCTCTTGAAAAAGAGGCCGCTCTTCCATTATTTTCAGCACAGCATAAACACAAAACAGCGCCAAAAAAGCTATGGTTAGGCAATGTTCTACTGGTTAACATTCCTGCCGCTACTGTTTCTTCTTGCCTCTTGTGCCCTATTTCAGTCGTCCCCTGAAGTTCCCCTTTTTTCCGACGGAACTCCATGCGGGGAATGCAAGTATATCCAGCGGGACACCCTAGCAAACGGACATGTGCAAGAAACCGCCGTGCAAGAAAAGAAATACAACGGAGAACAGAGGGAATTTGAAAACGGTAAACTGGTCCGACTGGCCCACTTTGTCGACAACCACAAAGCCGGCAAGGAATACACCTACGAAAACGGAGCGGTCAAGGATTCTGTCACCGCAGACTTCCTGAAAGGGAGCGCGCTTTCGATGGCGATGATCCAGTCCAAACTGCCGGATCTCGTCGTCAAGAGATTCTCCACAACGTTGCAGGTATCGCTCGCGAACGACTCCTCGGAAACATTCACCGAGACCCGTGACGGCAGAATTACGAAAGCCGGGGAAAAGCGTAACGCCGTCAACTACATATTCTTCGATATCGAATACGGCAAGGACTCCCCCGACAAGAACTACCGC
Organism: uncultured Fibrobacter sp.; assembly: GCA_946405515.1. Taxonomy (GTDB): domain Bacteria; phylum Fibrobacterota; class Fibrobacteria; order Fibrobacterales; family Fibrobacteraceae; genus Fibrobacter. The sequence continues at coordinate 27,049 of CAMJHM010000018.1, forward strand.
GTGCAGACAGGGAAAAACTTCTTTGTCGTCAAAGACGGGATTATCACCGAAGAGAAAGGCTACGAAGGCGAAGTCCTTGTAAAAGACTTTCAAAAGTCCCACCACTACAAGTCGTACTACGCGAACGGGACTCCTAAAGAAGATCACGAAGGAGACGTGACCATCAATGTGGACAAGGCGGCGTGCTCGGGCAAATGCCACGTGACCTCGTTCAACGAGAAGGGGCAGAAATACATCGAGTACTGGCAAGAAATCAGCGACTCTGCAGGCGTAACACAGGACAAGGTCATGAGCAAGTCGTACCGGAATGGCACCTCGCTGGAATTTGAACTGCACACGGTCAACGGCGAAACAATCTCGTATAAATTCTTTGACGACAACGGCAACTTGTCTACCGAGTACAACAAATCAGAATTTTACTTTATTTACAACGACCGCGGAAACATGATGCATGAGTTCCACGGCACAAGCCGTTCCGAGGGCAAAAAGATTTACTACATCGATGGGACCCAGACCATCTACCTCCCCAACGGCCTCCCCTTCTCAATATTCAAGTGGGAAAACGGTCGCGGCAAGCAAATCAAATAATATCGATGCCCAGCCTAGTTTAGTAGAACATTCCGTAGAATTCGTCTATGGCAAAGTAGACATCGCGTTTTTCACCCGTGGAATCGCGGGCAGCGAACACGTCGTAATGGCGATTATTTTTCTGTTCCAATCTCTGGGATTCTTGCGTCAATCCGAGTTCTTGGAGCGCTTCGTATTCTTCGGCAACGCCAATGACGTACATAGCAGTCTCGGGAGACTTGCCGTCGCCACTGTTGATGATGGAGTTTATCAGCGCATTCCGGACGGCACCATGGAATTCGCGGACCGTCGGGTAAATCGATAGATTTTTCGACAAAGCCGCATGCGCGGCAATACTCGTGTAGTCTCGTTCCAAAATATCGTATGCAAGTTTTGCAACATCCCCTTCATAGCTGCCATTCGCAGCCTTCGTCAGTTCCATCGTTGTCTTGAGCGGCACACCGAGATTTGACGGATTGGCGAGACGGCACTTGAAAAAAGCGGTGCGGAACTGGCGCCAGTTTGTATAGGGAATGGCCGAAAGGGAGTCCCGTTCAATAGCCTCAAGTTGCTTTTTGTAATACGTCCCTTCTTCTGGAACAATGAGCTTTCCCCGAAGCAGTGCGGTATTTCCGCGATTTACGCTGCATGCTGCAAGGAGCAGCAGCAAGACAAGCACCGAAACGCCGTACCATTTCCTTTTCATACATTACTTCTTGCTAGAAGAGCTTTTGTCCGACTTTGACGAGGAACTCTTTGCGGTCTCTTCGGAATCCGGAGCTAACTTGATGAACCCCCAGAGAGTATCGATGATGTAGCCATCGCATTCCATCTCAATCCCATAATCGGAGCTATCCTTGCTCGTAACGACCTTCGCATTGCAACCGAGATCCATATTGGGGCCATCGGCACTCCAGAGAGTATCCACGACCTCATCGTCGCAGCGCACCTCGATTCCCTTACGGGTCTTGCTCTTGTTCGATACCGTCTGTGCAGAACAGCTGGTACCATTGTCGCCGCGATCGCCCTTCGCACCCTTTTCGCCGTCGATACCGTCTTGGCCGTCAATGCCATCCTTGCCGTCACGGCTTTTCACGTTGATCCATTTTTTCCCGTTGCAATAAAAAACAGAACTGGAATCGGTCACGTAAAGCATCTCACCAAGAACATTCTTGTCGCAGGTGGGCATTTTTTGCTTGGATTCAAGAACATTTAGCCCCGTCGTATAATATTCATTGACTTCAGTGACCTCGTCCCCGCATGCAACAAAAGCTGCCACAGCCGAAACCAGGAGCCCCATTGCCAAAAAAGACTTCTTTTTTCCCATGACTCCTCCTAAAAATGTCGCCAACAAGGAAATTCACGAAAAATGTACAAAAAAGACGCTCTGCACACCACGAAAAAAGGACTTTTAGCCCTAAAAAAACTTACAGAGCTCCGATATCAGTACATTCCGGGATAAAGATTCAGCCCCTCACTCCCCTTGCTTGCAGTTCGCGAGGTAGTTCTGCAGTTCTTCCACGTAACGCTCGCCCACCAGGCCGAGCAGCATGTTCCGCTTCGAGATGTAACCAATTTCCATAACACGGTGGGCCTCGGCGCTCTTGTCCTTGAAGGGCACAGCAAGATAGTCGCCGCCATTCAATTCTTCACAAATAATGCCAGAGCAGAGCGTATAACCGTTCAGGCCAATCATCAGGTTCAGCATGGTCGCACGGTCGTTTGCCTTGATAGTGCGGTTATATTCGTTTGTACTTAAAATTTCCTCGGCAAAGTAGAACGAACTGTTATCGCCCTGCTCAAACGAGAGACAAGGGTAATCGGCCAACTGGTCAAAGGTGATAAACGGTTGTTTTGCAAGCGGATGCCCCTTCCATAGGTAAACATAGGCTTTGCACTCTATCAACTTGTGGAAAGCGAGATCGCGCGCATTCAAAAGGCTCTGGATAACCTTGCGGTTGAAGTCACTCAAGTAGAGGATGCCGATATCGCTCTTGAACGACGCCACATCTTCGATGACTTCCTTGGTGCGGGTCTCGCGGATGGCGAACTCGTACTTCTCGGTATCGAACGTCTTCACCGTCTCGACAAAGCTCTTGACCGCGAAAGAATAATGCTGCGTAGATACAGCGAACTTTTTCTTGCGCTTGCCCATCTTGCCGTACTTGTCCATGACTATTTCGTAATGGTGGTACAATTCGCGGGCGTAGGCAACAAACTCCTCACCCTCGTTGGTGAGGGTCACGCCACGGCTCGTACGGTTGAAGATGAGGATGTTCATCTCGTCTTCGAGGTCGCGGATAGCCGCCGTGAGAGATGGCTGCGATATATAAAGCTTTTCGGCAGCCTTGTTGAAGGAGCCTGTTTCTGCAATAGCGATGACGTAGCGGAGTTGTTGGAGAGTCATGGGCAATAGTTGGTGGTTAGTGGTTGGTGGTCAGGAGATCTGGGCTCCAATTTGTTTTTCCTATAATTTCAATAGGGATAAATATAAAAGTTTTTCTTGATAATGGCAACACCTGATTATAAAAAAAAATTATTGCCAGCGCTCATTCTCATAAAATTACGCTTTTTACCTTACCCGTGGGCATTTCCTTCGTTTTACTTTCTTTTTCCACTCCCCCCACGGCAAACACTTTGTTATATTTTTATTATCGCAACTTGAAACCCCTGGAAGGTATATATATGGAACTGACACCATTGGACATCCGAAATCAAACTTTCCACAAGAAAAATTTCGGCGGAGTCGACGCGGACGAGGTCAAAGCATTCCTAGAGACTGCCGCCGTCGCCTTTGAACAGATGTCAAGAGACCGCACCGACCTGACCGAACGGCTCAAGATTGCGGAACAACGCGTAAACTATTACAAGCAAATCGAGAAGACCATCCAGGACGCAGTCGTCACCATGCAAAAGACGGTAGACGAAGTCAAAGCGACTGCCGAAAAAGAAGCAGAAATCATCATCGCCGAAGCCAAAGCCAGGGCAACCCGCGAAGTGGAAAACACCAAGCGCGAGGCCGAAAACCTCCGCATGGAAATCGAGCAGCTGAAGCAGCTCCGCAGCAACTACTTTATCCGTTGCCGCGCACTCATCCGTGGCCAGGAAGAACTCCTGGAAGCCATGGAAACCGACCAACGCGAACTGGAAGCCATGTCTCCGAAGGAGCCCACCAACGCTCCGATCGGGAATGTTCTGGCATAGGTGAGGAATATCGGGCCATGCGCATCAACATCAAGGTCCATGCGCGGAGCAAACGTGACAGCATCACGGCCCTGCCCGACGGGAGTTTCAAGGTAGATGTCAAGGCCCCACCCGTAGACGGGGCGGCCAACGAAGCCATCTGCGAACTTGTTGCAAGCCACTTCAAAGTCCACAAAAGGGACGTCGAAGTCGTGCTGGGGAGCACAAGCAACAAGAAGGTCATCGAAGTGCGAGGAAAGTGACAGAAGGGAGAAGACATGAGAATACCTATTCACAGGAAAATATTCGGGTTGTCGCTGTCCGGCTTGATCCTTTGTACCCTCTCGCTGGGAGGGCTGGCACTTTACTTCACCAGCGACATTCTGCAGAAGCGCTCGCAAGAATTCCTCCAGAACAGGCTCATTGTTGAACAGCACAAGATTGTTCCTCTCTTTACCGATATCGAGCATTTCGCAAACGGCATCGCCGCCCCCATCCTCAGCGACATTCCCTCGCTAGAAGCTCTCAAGCAAGAGAAATCCCGCAACGAGATTACAGAAAAAATCAACGACTACATCACGGCCTCGCTGGGCAACATCAAGAACGCAACCTCGGCTTACTTGCGGTACAATCCGGAACTTACGCCCCCCACCTCCGGGCTTTTCATCTCGAAAAATCCGGAAACCGGCGAATTCCAGAACATGACCCCTACCGATCTTTCGAAATACGACTCGAGCGATACGGAGCACGTAGGCTGGTATTACCAACCTACCAAGGACGGGAAACCCACATGGTTACTTCCCTATCAAAACAAGAATATCAATGTCTACATGATTTCGTACGTTGTCCCACTCACCAAGTTCGACCAGGACATCGGCATCATCGGAATCGATCTGGATTTCAGCAACATTATCAAGTTCGTTTCGAGCATTAAAGTTTATCAAACTGGATACGCATTCCTCGAAGACGAAAACGGAAAAATCATCGTCCACCCTACGCTGAAACCAGGCAACATTCTCAAGCCTAAAAAAGGGTACCGTGCACTGCGCACACAGTTGCCGAACGGGATGTCCTTTGGCATTCGAGTTCCCGAAGCCGAAATCAACGCAGAACGTTACAAACTCCTTGTGGAAATTTTCATCTTCGCAGTCTTCCTGCTAATCCTGTTCTCGTTCATATCGGCAATGGTGGCCTACTCCATCACAAGGCCCATCCTCAACTTGACGGAAACGGCAAACAAACTGATTAGCGGCAACATGAAGGTGCAATTCAAGGTCGAGACCAACGACGAAATTGGCGACCTTTCTAAAAGTTTCCAGACAGCGAAAGACCACATGCAAGAATACCTTGGCCAAATCCAAGGGCTCGCCTACAGGGACTCGCTTACCGGCATACGCAACCGCACCGCTTACGACGCCTACTGCAAAGAAGTAGACACGAAAATAGCGAGCAAGCAACTGCGCGAGTTCGGCATCCTGGTTTGCAACCTCAACTACCTAAAGTCCATTAACGACAATTACGGGCACGACAACGGCAACGCCTATCTTGTCAACTGCTGCAAGTTGATATGCGACATTTTCTGTCATAGTCCAGTTTTCCGCATCAGTGGCGATGAGTTCGTCGTCATTCTCATGGGCAACGACCTGCGGAACCGCGGCGACCTCATTACGCATATCAACAAGAAGATGAATGCATCGACCACAGCCGAGAGCGCTTGGGAACGGTTGAGTATCGCATGCGGATATTCACTCAAGGACATCAACGACACAAGCGTCGCTATGGTCCAAAAGCGTGCCGAAAAAGAAATGTACCGAATCAAGAAAGAGATGAAGAATTCGCGGAAAGTCGACCACGAAAGCGGCTTGCTCCACCAATAACATTTAACACTGGCAAAATTATTTAGACAGTTGTCTAATTTGTAAAAAGACCTCCTTAAGAAAAAAAACAAATTGTCATATTCTGACATTTGTTATTTATATATTTGTAACTGTTGGAAGTTTAATCATTCCTGATTTTCAAGGGGATTTTTATGTGTTTTTTTGTTCCGAAACAGGCGAAAGTGAATGATTTTTAATACATTGTATTGCTCTTTTACTAAATTTTATGTATTTTTTAGTAAAAAGGAGCGCATTATGGGAACCACAATGAATACAATCAGCGCAAGAATTGATTCAAAGCTCAAAACACAAGCCGAAAACCTGTTCGACCAACTCGGGATGAACATGTCAACGGCAATCACCGTTTTCTTGAAGCAGGTCGTCCGTCTACGCAAGATTCCTTTTGAAATTGCACTTGACACCCCAAACGACGAGACCATCGCCGCCATGACCGAAGCAAACGAAATTGCCAGCGGCAAGCGCAAGGCTAAATCTTACAAGAACGCAAACGCAATGATCAAGGACATTCTAAACGAATAATGGAAATCAAGACCACATCAAAGTTCAGGAAGGATCTTAAGCAGGCAAAAAAGAAAGGGCTAAATATGGCCCTCCTGCAAAAGGTCGTTGATGATTTGGCGGCAGGGAAAAAGCTAGACGACCGGCACCATGACCACGCCCTCGTCGGCGATTGGGTTTCTTTTCGCGAATGCCACATTCAGCCGGACTGGCTGTTGATTTACAAGATTTCAGGCGACACGCTCATATTGACGCTAGCGCGAACAGGCTCGCACAGCGAGCTGTTTAGGAAATAGAAGAAGACCGCAGCGGTTAGGCTACGGTCTTTTTTAATGCTGTTAGAGATTGCCACGGCCTTCGGCCTCGCAATGACAATGAGGCTATTCGCCCCTCGCCATGACATGCGGATTATGCCGGCTTCACAACGATGTTGACCAGCTTACCCGGCACAACAATCGACTTGACAACCTGCATACCCTTCATGAACTCTTTAACGCGGTCGTTGTCCATGGCGAGCTTTTCCAAAGCGGCCTTGTCCATGTCCTTGGCGACACTTGCCTTGGCGCGGACCTTGCCGTTCACCTGGAACACGACTTCCACGGTGTTTTCCACAGCCTTGGAGTGGTCGGCTTCCGGCCAGGCGACGTTCGTGAGCGATTCGTTGTGACCGAGGATGCTCCACATTTCTTCGGCGATGTGCGGGGCAAACGGGTGCAGCAACTTCACGAACGTTTCACACGGTTCGCGGTAGCGCTTGTCCATCTTCATCATTTCGTTGTTGAAGATCATCAGCTGGCTAATCGCGGTGTTGAAGCTCATGTTTTCGATGTCGCTCGTGACCTTGATGACGGTCTGGTGCATCACCTTCTCGATAGCTTCGGGAGCAGTTTCATCCACAAAGACTGGGGCTTCGTCAGAATCGCCAACAACGGAACGCCAGGCGCGACCGAGGAAGCGGTTCATGCCTTCGATGCCCTTGGTCTGCCACGGCTTCACGG
>CAMJHM010000019.1 GCA_946405515.1 uncultured Fibrobacter sp.
CGATCGGGCCGGAACCAATGATAAGGACTTTGTCGATGCCTTCAATCTTCATTTTAGTATTCTCCGTTTATTCTTTAATTATTAAACTCGGGTAAAAAAAATGCTGAACTAAAAAGTCCAGCAAAATCAGAAAAAATAGAACCCTTGAAAAAACCGACTGCCGTTGCGCAGTGGATTGCGCAAATTGCATTGGGTTTCGACATTGCAAGAATTCTTTTCATTTTTTGTCTAAATCACTCAAGGCTTAAACTTGCGCAAATATAGAATAAAGAGCAAGGTTCTGCAATGTTTTTTTTAACTATTCTCCTAGTATTCCTCGTCTTCGTCTTCGTCTTCATCGTCATCGTCGTCATCATCATAATTCAGGCATTCTTCGTCCTGGTCGTCGCAATCGTCGTCAACGGAATCTCCGCCACAAGCGGAAAGGGTGAAAATACTGAGTAGAGCCAAGAAAATGAATTTTTTTAGCATAGTCATCGTCCCTTGCAATTGGTTTAACTCTAATTATTATAGAAAAAAAGATAAATAGGATAATTGTATATAAAATAAAAAGGGACCACCTATGGAGGTAGTCCCCTTAAAAACCTTGTTTACAACAAGATTACTTCTTAGCCTTGCTCTTGGCAGCGTCGGCCTTGAGAGCAGTACCGGCCTTGAAGCCGACAGTCTTGGAAGCCTTGATCTTGATGGTAGCGCCAGTCTGCGGGTTGCGGCCAGTACGGGCAGCGCGAACCTTGACAGAGAAGGTGCCGAAGCCGATCAGCTGGACGTTGCCGTCCTTCTTGATACCAGCGGCGATACCGTCGAGCACAGCGTCGACAGCGCGGCCAGCAGCAGCCTTGGATTCTAAACCAGCGTCCTTGTTGGCGAGGATGGCTTCAATGAGATCTTGTTTGTTCATTTTCAACTCCTTGAGTTAGGTTTTAAGAAAAGTATGGTGATATTATACCTTTTTTTTTTCGTACCGAGTAATTTTTTTGAAAAAAAATATCGCCTGAGCCCTTTTAAATCAAGCCTCGGGGTGAGGTCCGGCCGCTTCGGCATGCATCGCTTCGGACTTTTTTTGCACCTTGCGAATGAACACAAGGCATAGGCAAGTGAAGGGCACAGCAACAAGTAACCCTAAGAAGCCCAACAACTTACCCCATATTGAAAGGGACAGCAAAATGCCCACGGGAGGCAGGTTCATCGACTTTCCGACAATGTGCGGAACCAAGAAAAGGTCTTGAATTATCTGCACGACAAGATAAATGAAAAGGACGATTATCGCGACTTCCCAAAGGGGCATTCCCGAATCCAACGAGTACACAACCGACAGAACGAGCGCCAACGGGATACTCGTGAGCTGCAAATACGGAACCATGTTCAACGCACCGGAGAACAAGCCGAACACAATACCCATGGGCAGTCCCATGATGCTGAAGCCTATAGAATAAAGTATTCCAACAGACAAAGCGACGATGGACTGTGCACGGAAATAGTTGCCCATAAAGCGGTCCACTTCGTGGGCCATTTCAAAAGCATCGGCTTGATAACGTTTGGGAATAAGGCTTGCCACACCGCTGCGGAGCTTGGGCATGTCTACCATAATGAAGATAAGGTAAAGGAACATCAAGGCGCCGGTTGACAAACCGAAAATAATTGTCACTGTTTTTGAAACAACGCCCCAGGCGCCCGGGAGAATTTTTGAGGCTAAATTTCCAACGCTTTCCCAGGAATCAAAACTTTGGAGGGCGGCGCCGATTTTTTCCCAACCGACAGATTCCCGGATGAAATCCCAAATGTCTGTCGGAATATACGAAGCCATCCGTTCGGACCAGGCGGAATCATTGAACATTCTCACGAGCAATGAGCCCAGATATTGGACTTCGTTGACGACTTTCGGTACAAAAATGAGCATGCAACCCGTCAGGATGAGTCCACCGCCAAATATGACCACCAAAACGGCGGCAATTCGGTGCTTCATCTTGACTTGGAGTTTGTTTACCAGCGGGTCGACAATATAGGCGAGCAAAAAGGCTGCAAAAAACGGGAAAAGCACGTTTCTCAAATAATATGCAGTCCCCACAATTACCACAAAAACGGCAGCAAACATCATGAGCCGCATAATGCGGTCAACAGTCCAAATTCTAGGCATTCTCCCTCCTGTATGCCGAAGATTTCTTTTTCTTGTGTGATCCTTCGCGACCGGCCAAAATTTGCGAAGCCAGGAATGCGACGATGACAAAAGCTAGCACAATGTACATGGCATTTATGAATCCATGATTTTGCCCGTACATGTGGATAGAATAAATTTCGAATTCGTCGGGAATCCCGCGCAGAGCCCCTTCGCCGTTAGAAATTTCGAAAAGTAGCGCCCGGTTCCAGTACGTAAAGCCGTCGTCGTGGTCGAGGCCGTTCATCACGAGCCAACGTTCAGGGACAGCAAAAGAAGACAGCGGAATTTTTACCTCGCTCGCTTTTGAATCGACGGGCATCGTGGCCAAAAGGGGGCGATAACTCAGGTATTCTCCTTCGCGTGAATATTCCGGGTCGTCTGTCAAGATGCGCAGAGTGAGCGACTTCATGCGGCCGGCCGATGCCGTGATTGCAATCGTGTCGAATTTTGAAAAATCAAAACGGGATGTTGCAGGGCGATGGTCCACAGACATCAGGTTCACACCTACGCCTGCATAGGGGTACGCCATTCCCGAACGGATATTCACCTTCGCCGAAATCGTGTCGCCATGCAACGAGATGTCGGATGTGGAATAGCCGCCGGAGGCTGCATCGGTCAATGCGTAGGCCTCATAGGCGAGTTCCGGGAAAAAGGTGAGAGAATTGTCCTTGAACGTGCAGAACAAGGCCGCCCACGCACCCAAAAGCACGACAAACGCGGCAACCGAGATGATTCTAATCTTCCTTGTCTTCATTCTTCTTATGGTGGCGGAAGCCCACCGCGACAATGGTTATACCCAAGAAGGCGAAAAGTACCGCGCCGAACCAGAAATTGCTGAGACCCTTGGCGGAAACTCCATGAAATACGATGGAGAATGTCTTGCCGCGCGGTTGGTTCCAGCCTGGAGCGATTTCCACGCGAGCCATGGATTCCTGGTGCCTTTTGTTCAGTTCCCTGTCTACATGGGCATCTTCGTACCAGAAATCCGGCGTGTAGAACTGTTCCATCGGGACGACGATGCGTTCGCGCCCTCCGGATACCTTCACTTCTTTCATCAGCAGGCGGAAGGTTTTCGGTTTTTTCACGTCGGTCACGTCGGGATCGTATGCCCAGAGCTTCACAAGAATCTCGTCTGTGCCGGAGGTTTCCACGTCGAAAATGAGCGAATCGACAAAAATCCAATTCCGGTATTTTTCAAGCGTATCTGGATCAAAATTCCAAAGCATGCCACACCAGGCTGCAACTGTCGTATCGGTCCCCAGCGTACATTCGAACTTCATGGAGGAATCCCCCATTTGGAGCGAGGCATTCGAAAAACCGCCATCGGCCCTGTCGTCGTAATTCGTGACGAACATGCCCTCCTCCAGCGGATAGACGCTCTCGACAAAGAACGAGTCAGGTATCTGCGAATAGATGACTAAAACGATAACGGCAATAACACCAAGGATGGTATACGTCTTTCTCATTTTTCAGAAGGTTCCAAAATGGGCTTGAAGAACATGTTGTATTGAATAAGGTCCAAAGGGTCTACTTCGGGCTGTTCTTCGCCCATTCCCTTTGAAATGAGTTTGTCAAGCAGACGGATAAAAAAGAAATGGTGCTTCCCTTGTTTTGCGGTCGCCTGGAACGGGTGCTCCAAAGTGTGTTCCAGCAGCCGGACGGTGAGCTCGGGTGTCAGGTGGAACGTCTGGCAGCATTGCGTCACCAGTCCGTCGTAACCATAGTCGGGCAACTTGCCCTGGACAAGAGGTTCCCCATGGTCGATGCACTTGGCGGATTCAGGTGTGGCTTGGAGTTGTTTCGCCTTGAGCGCCTTGAGCCATAGTTCACGGGTCTTGTCGCTGAGCTCGCCACGGAAAGACGTGGTCTGGCTACACGGGAAGAACGTGGAAAAACACTTCGGGCAAAGTCTCAAATCCAAAGTGTGGATTTTGATGTCCACTACGTCTGCATCGCAAAAAGGGCATTTACTCATATAATAAAAATATAATAAATCCGCCATTTGCTACATTTGCGGCATGGCAAAAGTAGTACAGATTACCGCTGAAAATTTTGAAGCCGAGGTCATCCAGGCCTCAGAAACCCGAGCTGTCGCAATACTCTTCTCGTCTGCAGAATACCCGGATTGCGCCCCTTATTCACAGCTGTTGGGCTCCCTTTCGACAAGCATGGACTTTACGCTTGGCGTGGTCAGTTGCGACGAGCGTGAAAACATGCAGCTCATACAGATGTTCCGCGTGCGTTCGGTGCCCGAAATCCACATTGTGGACAAAGGGCAGATTGCCGACGTGCTCCAGGGAGTCCTCTCCGAGGCCGACCTCAAGAAGCGCCTTGAAAAGTATTACGTGAGCGACGAAGCCCGCGTGCAGAACGCCATCGAAGAAGCCATCGCGGCCAAGCAGTTCGACGAAGCAATTCCCCTGCTCGACGAAGCGCTCGCCAAGACCCCCGACGACAAGAAACTGAAGTTGCTCTGGGCCAAGGCTAGCCTCGGTATGGGCGATACGGAAAAAGCGAAGGATGTTCTTTCCAAGTTCACCGAAGCCGACGACCAGTACCGCGAAGCCAAATCGCTGCTGGAACTCCTCGACTTCCACGCCGAAGCGGCAAAGAAGGATGTGCAGGGCAAGGAAGCCGTCGTTTACCACGAAGCATGCAAGCTCGCCTGCGCCGAAGATTTCGAGAGCGCACTGCAGGCATTCCTGAACCTGTACGTGGAAGCCCCCGAATGGAACGATTCTGCGGCCAAGAAGGCAATGCTTACCTTGTTCGGAGTCCTGGGTCCCAAGCACGAGCTCACCTGGAAATACCGGGCCAAGCTCAACACGATGATGTTCATCTAGCCCAGATGCTTCAGGTTTAAAACAAAACCCAGCGAAGGTTCTTCGCTGGGCCGTTTTTTTCAGAAGAAAACTACTTGATCAGGGCTTCTGTCAACCTGCGGGCTTCGGCGTCGGCTTCGAGCACCTGGTCGAGCGTCAAGTGACCCGTCACTGTCGGGGCGCCCGCCATGATGGTTTCCACATGCTTCGGGATGTCGGTGAACTTGAGGTTCCCCTTGAGGAAACGGTCCACGAGGACTTCGTTTGCGGCGTTCATCATTGCAGGCACGATACCGCCACGGCGGCCAGCTTCGAAAGCGAGGGCGAGGCAGCGGAACTTGTTGAAGTCCGGCTCAAAGAAGGTGAGTTTCTGGAGCGTGGGCAGGTCGAGGCGCTTGGTCTCGAGCGGCAGACGGTCGGGCCAGGTAAGCGCCACCTGGATAGGAATGCGCATGTCGGGAGCGCCGAGCTGCGCCATCAGGGAACCATCGCGGAACTGCACTAGCGAATGCACCATGGACTGCGGGTGTACGACAACCTTGATTTGTTCATAGGGAATATGGAACAAAAAGTGCGCTTCTAGGACTTCGAGGCCCTTGTTCATCATGGACGCGGAATCGATGGTAATCTTCTTGCCCATGCTCCACACCGGGTGATTGAGCGCATCGGCAACGGTGATGAATTCGAACTTCTCGATAGGCCATTCGCGGAAAGGTCCACCGGAGGCCGTAATTTCGAGGAACTCCACTTCTTTTTCGGGGCGGCCGGAAAGGCACTGGAAAATGGCGCTATGTTCGGAATCAATCGGCGTGATGAAGGATTTCGGATTTTCGGCCAGTTTGTCCCAGATGACGGGGCCCGCCATGACCATCGTTTCCTTGTTGGCGAGCGCCACATGTTTGCCATGTTCGATAGCGGTAATGGTCGGGAGGCAGCCCACGGCTCCCATCAGAGCGTTGATGATAATGTCGGCTTTCGGATCGGCGGCCAGTTCGCAGAGGCCGTCCATGCCGGCAAGCACAGGCATGCCGAGTTCTTTTTCGAGTTCCTTGGCGGCAGCTTCGTTGAACATGCACACGCGTTCCACCTTGAACTTGCGAACGAGTTCGGCGACCTTCGCCACGCTGCTGTTCGCGGCAACCGCATAAAGCTTAAAAATGTCAGAATGTTGCAAAATGACATCGACACTTGAAGTGCCGATAGAACCGGTTGCACCGAGAAGAACGACGTTTTTCATGATTAAAGCCTCTTTTTACCCAAAGATAGCATTATTTATTTCCAATTATTATAAAATTTTACATTCCAAACAAAAAATTCAATTTATATTAATATCAGGTTTTTGTGGTTTGGAGTCGCATTATGCGGGTATATTCTTTATACGTCCTGGCTGCGTCCTTGTGCGCAGCCTGTGTTTTTTCGGGGTGCTCGGAATCGTCGGAAAGCGATGTTTCTGCACCGGAGCTTGGTTTGTCGTCCAGCGCGGGCGATACAGAAAATCCCGAAGGCAAGTCTTCGGATTCTCAGGATTCTACTAGGTCTACAGACAGTAAAAAACCTCAGGAAGGTTCTTCGCCTAGTTCTGCTGCGAATTCAAATGATTCCAGCAAACCAAGCGGTACAGATAAAGTAAGCAATTCGGCAAATAGTTCCGGAGGCACTTCTGCTACGCCTGGTGCCGATGCGACTTCGAGTGGTGGCGCCACTCAAACGACTTCGTCCAGTACAACCCCATTCACTTACGTATCTCCGGCAAACTTCGCCGATACAGTAGGCGGGGTCGTATTCAACATGGTGTACGTTCCGGGCGGCACATATACGCGCGGCTGCGACAACTGCGCCGAACAAGACAAGATTTACGAGACCCCTTCGCACAAGGTGACGGTGAGCGATTATCACATTGCACCGACCGAAGTGACCATTGCGCAGTGGAACGCCGTGATGGGCGGCAAGAAAAACGCTTGGGAATCGGAAAAGGCGCCAAAAATCGGTGTGAGCTGGTTCGATGCAAACGGTTTCGCCTGCAAGCTAGGCCAACTTACGGGGCATCAATACCGGCTGTTGACGGATGCCGAATGGGAGTTCGCTGCACGTGGCGGCAAGGACGGTGTCGCCGACAAGTTCAAGTTCTCGGGCAGCAACACGGCCGATGATGTGGCATGGTATTCCGAGAACAGCGGAGGTAAGGCGCACGACGTGGCCACCAAGAATCCGAACAAACTCGGGCTCTACGACATGAGTGGAAATTCCTGGGAATGGGTGTACGACTGGCTCGTGGGCTATACCTCGGGCGACAAAGTGGACCCCGTTCAACTTACCGGATCGGGCAACAAGACACGCCGCGGCGGCAGCTACGGTGAACCTGCTGAATTTGCCCGCGTAAGCCGCCGCGCCATCCGCAGCCGCGATGGCGCCGCCGACATGGGCTTTAGAATCGGCATGTCTAGCGAACTTCGGCCAGGGATGGTCAGCCCCTGCGAGGCGGCAAACCCTGCTGCGGCAGCTTGTCAGGGCAACAAAAACCGTGATTGCCGCCTGATTACCGCTGCAGACGAAGCCTGGATTAGCGACGATTACACCGTAGTCATCGCCGATGACGGCAATGCGGCCGTCTCCGGCTTCCCGAACGTTTCGGGCCAGTGGTACACACTCAACAACCGCAGTTTCAACGTGGTCACCAAGAGCGGCACCAAAACATACGCATACTATGTGTTCAGCCAGGACGAAATGACGATGATCAGCGATGACGGCATTCCATACCGCCTGTACCGTCGCGCCATGAGCGAAGCGAAGAACAAGGTGACGCTCACGTCGGCCTCCAATCCAAAAACTTTGGCCGAACTGATTGCAGCCGTGGAACCCGAACGCCTCGTGACCGACGAACAACTCATGCACCCCGACACAAGCGTACGCGACCCGCGTATTGCCGCCGAAAGCGGATACACGTGGTTCTTCGACGGCCGTTGCTGCGGTGGTAACCACAAGTACCGTTTCCACTTGGACAAGAGCGGCGATGCCGAATTCGTGGTGATGGATTATGACGACACCCACCATGAGAACATTCTTGCGAAGGGCCGCTGGTTCACCGTCGGCAATATCGGGCTCCACATCGTTTTGAACGGCAAATATTTCAACTACCTCTACACCTCGGGCAAGCGCGACATGGGCTACAGCGAGTACATGCCGGCAGGGCCGATTTTCTGCCACATCTCGTTCCAGAGCTACGAACGCGGGGACTTCCGCATTTTCAACAAGACCGTGTTTGACGACAAAATCAAGCGCCCGCGTGGGTTCAACGGGGAAAACCCTGTTTACGAAGCGGGCGAATACCAGTGGGGCTCGTAATGCGCAAATCCATGTTCAGCGCATCCCGTGCATTCCCGGCAGCCACAGCGCTTGCATTCTCGGCGCTGTTTGCTTTGCTCGCCGCTTGTGACGATTCTTCGTCGTCTACTTCTGCAGGCGAAGACAATCCGCCAACCTCTTCTGAATCTTCTGTCCAGCCGGAATCCGCGGCCGATCCGGCTGAATCTGCCAATTCAACCGGTTCAGCGGAATCAACTGACTCAAAACCTGCCGATTCCGCCAGTTCTCCGTCTACGGAGTCGAGCTCTTCGGCAGCTACATCGCATAGCCACAAAACGACTTCGTCGGCAAACGGGGAACCGGCTTCTTCCGCAGATCAAAAATCAAGCCCGTCAATGTCGTCGCCGGCATCTTCGTCCACACCGGCTCCTTCGTCTGCGGCGCCTACCACAGTAGTTAAACTCGACAAGGATGGCTTTGCGACGGTAGCCGATGTGTACCATAGCCTCGCCCCCACGGAAAAGGCCGTATTCATCATCCGCCATTCCGAACGCGAGGACGCCGTAACCATCGAAACGGAACTCACCGCGAACGGCATCAAGATGGCTCAAGATTTGGGCGCAACGCTCAAGAGCGACGAGGAATTCAGCTACATCACCTCAGGATTCGTGCGCACAAACGAAACCGCGAACAACATTTCGAAAGGGCGCGGGGAAGCTAGCCTTCCGAAACTCATCACGAATTACGACATTACGGGCAACTGGTTCCTGAAAATCACGGCCGATGAACTCGCCCAATACGGAACCAATCTCGGAATGAGGGGTGGCTCCGTGGAACTCATGTCGCACTGGGCGTATGGCGAGCCGTATGCCGATGTACTTTACGAGTTGGAACCGCGCGCACAGGAATTCATGCAAACAGTCATTCTCAAGAATCTATCCAAATGGAAGCGCGTGAGCATCATGGTCTCGCACGACATCCTGGTGATGCCGCTTGCCGTGTTCGGTTCCGAGAAAAAGGTCGCCCTCAAGTATTACGAAGACTATCACTGGATAAACTATATCGCGGGCCTTGCCATTATCGCAGACGAACAGAACAACTTGCGCTACATTCCCGTTAAAGGGGCCGAGTCGGGTGTCATCGACTACCTCGCGATATATATGGAAGAATACAACAAGAAAAAGTAGCCAAAAAAATAGCCCCCTCCCCTAAAAAGGGAGGGGGTGAATCTGATTAAAAAGTAGGGTTGCTACGAAATTTTCTGCAAGAAATCCAGAACCAAGTAAAGAGTCGGAGCCGCAAGGAAGAACGAATCAAAACGGTCGAGCACACCGCCATGACCGACGAAAATCGTGCCGGAATCCTTTGTCCCGCTCCAACGCTTGAGTGCGCTCATTAGCAGGTCGCCCGCTTGGCCGGCGGCTGCAATTAAAAATCCGAGAGCGATGCCCACCGGCAGTGTTATCTGCACATTGAAGCTGGCGAGGGCACCAGGTGCAAAATAGGCGACAAAGGCAATTGTGGTGATTGTCCCAGCAACCGAGCCTTCCCATGTTTTCTTGGGGCTGATGGACGGGGCAAATGCGTGCCTGCCGAACGGCCCTTTACCGGCCGCAAATTTTCCGAAAAAGTAAGCGACAGAATCGCAAATCCACATGGACAGGAGCACAAGCAAGAATGCATAGCAGTGCTCAAAACCTTGGCCAGAACCTAAAAGAAGGATGCTTGCTCCGCCCCACAATCCAAGATACAGCGGAGCTCCAAGGTGCAACACAAGCCAAGGGAAGAGGCTGGCGATATCGACCTTCGCAAAGCCAATCGCTATATAAATACCGAGAATGAAAACAGCTGTGGGCCCCATGACTGCGGGGACAGCGGCACAACCGAAAAAGCCCCCTTTGGAGAATACCCACGCCAACATGAACGCCACCGCCGATGCCAGCGAAAGGTAACGCATGTCGGGCCCTTTGTACATCTTCCCGACCATCTTCGCCCATTCCCAAGCGCCGATGCCGCCCAGGAAGCACATCAAGAAAATTCGAGAGATGTCGTTGAACCAAATACAAAAAAGAGCGACGGGAATTGCCACCGCCGCAAATAGGAGGCGAACAGCCAAGTTATTCATCAAGAACCTTCCCAAATCTACGCTGGCGGGTTTTGTAGAACTCGACAGCCTTCAAAAATTCGTCTTGAGTAAAATCAGGCCACAGCGTTTCGGTTACATAAAATTCGCTGTAGGCCGCCTGCCAAAGTAGGTAGTTCGAAAGCCTGAACTCTCCACCCGTGCGGATGACCAAATCCGGGTCGGGAGCGCCTTTCAGGTACAAGTTTTTTGCAAACAAGTTTTCGTCAATGTCTTCGGGGCGGAGCGTCCCTGCTGCAACCTGTTCTGCGATAGATCTTGTTGCATCTACAATTTCTTGCCTGCCACCATAAGAAATGGCGAGGTTCAGTTGCATGCCCGTATTACCTGCGGTCTTGTCTATAGCAGACTGGAGAGATGCACGCGGCTTTTCGGGGAGGCGTTCCATATTGCCGATGACCTTGAGCTTCACGTTCTTTTCCATGAGGTCGGGGATTTCCTTTACCACCATTTCTATAAGGAGGTTCATCAGGTAATCCACTTCCTTGGAAGGACGGCCCCAGTTCTCGGAACTGAATACATAGAGCGTCATGTGCTCCAGTTTCAAATTCACGCCGACTTCTACCGCGTCGATTGTCGCCTGGGTCCCCTTGCGGTGGCCCAAGAAACGCTCTAAACCGCGGCTGCGGGCCCAACGCCCGTTGCCGTCCATGATAATGGCAACATGTCTAAGTTGATTTGCCACGCAAACCCCGGACTACACCTTGAGGATGTCCGCTTCCTTTTCGGCAAGCAGACGATCGATTTCGGCGATAGCCTTGTCGGTTGCCTTTTGGACTTCGTCCTGCTGCTTCTTGACTTCGTCTTCCGGCAGTTCCTTGTTCTTCTTGAGAGCGTCGTTCGCATCGCGGCGGATGTTGCGGATTGCCACGCGGCCTTCTTCGGCATGCTTGCGGGCGAGCTTTGCAAGTTCCTGACGGCGTTCTGTCGTAAGAATCGGGAGCGACACGCGGATGCAGTTACCGTCTTTCATCGGGGTAAGGCCGATGTTTGCGGCGAGAATTGCCTTCTCGATCGGGTCGACCATGGTCTTTTCCCACGGGGAGACGAGCAACATGCGCGGCTCGGGAACAGAAACTTTTGCCACCTGTGAAATCGGGGTGGGCGTGCCGTAGTAGTCGATGCGCACATCGTTGAGGATGGCGGGCGATGCCTGGCCGGCACGGATCTTGGAAAATTCACGTTCGGTGGCCTCGATGGCCTTGTCCATTTTTTCTGTATATTCAGCCATAATTATTAGTTGGTAGACAGTGGTTTAAGGTTAATCTTACATTTGGAAATATAGGTAAAAAATTATCGTGGGGGTACAAAAAATCCAAGAAAGTCCAAAGAATCAATCACAGGAAAAGATGTATATTAAAGCAAAATTTATCCCACGCCATGTCCTCCCGTACCTACGCTGCCATAGACCTTAAATCCTTCTTTGCTTCGGTGGAATGTATCCTCCGGGGGTTGGACCCGCTTACGGCGAAACTCGTGGTGGCTGACGAGAGCCGTACCGAGAAGACGATTTGCCTTGCGGTGACGCCTGCGCTCAAGGCCTACGGAATTCCGGGGCGTGCGCGCCTTTTCGAGGTGAACCAGAAGGTGCGCGAGGTGGAACGCCGTACGGGCGAGAAGGTCGAGTTTTTGATTGCGAAACCGCAGATGGCGAAGTACGTGGAGTATTCCACGAAGGTCTACAATGTTTACCTGAAGTACGTGAGTGCCGAGGATATCCACGCCTATTCCATTGACGAATGTTTTTTGGATTTGACGCGTTACCTCAAGTTGTACAAGAAGCCTGCGCGTGAACTGGTGAAGACGATTATCCAGGACGTGTTCACGACCACGGGAATTACGGCGACGGGCGGAATCGGCACGAACCTTTACCTGTGCAAGATTGCGATGGACGTGATGGCGAAGCATGTGGAAGCCGACGAAGACGGCGTGCGCATCGCGGAACTCGACGAGATGAGCTACCGCAAACAGTTGTGGTCGCATCGCCCGATTACGAGTTTTTGGCAGGTTGGTCGAGGCATTGCGGAGCGATTGGAAAAATGTTATTTGAACGGGGGGCGCGGAATCCGCACGATGGGCGATATCGCCCGTGTGAGCGTCAAGAATCCTGAGGGCCTGTACAAGCTTTTCGGCGTGAATGCGGAATTGTTGATTGACCATGCGTGGGGTTACGAGCCTTGCACCATTGCCGACATCAAGAAGGCGAAACCGCGTAGCCAAAGCACGGGCGAGGGCCAGGTGCTACAAGACCCTTATAGTTTCGAGAAAGCGCGTCTCGTGGTGCGCGAGATGGTTGATACCGTCTCGATGACGCTGGTGTCGCACGACCTGGTGACGAATGCCATGGTGTTGACCGTCGGTTACGACCGCGAGAATGTGGACAAGGGAATTTACCATGGCGAGACGGTGCAGGATTTTTACGGGCGGACAATCCCGAAGCCTGCGCATGGGACGGCAAATATCGGCTACTATACGAGTTCGCAGACTGTGATGGCAGAAGCGGTGATGAAACTTTTCGACCGCATCGTAGACCCGAAACTGACCGTGCGCCGCTTGAACCTTGTGGCAGCGGACATCGTGGATGCAAGTTACGAGCAGTACGACCTGTTTACCGATGTGCAGAAACAGCAACGCGAAAAGAAGCGCTTGAAGGCGGAACTCCTTATCAAGAAGCGTTTTGGCAAGAACGCCATCGTGAAGGGCATGGATTTGCAGGAAGGAGCCACGACCATTGAGAGGAATGGACAGATCGGAGGGCATCGTGCTTGAAAGAGTGATTAGTGGTTGGTGGTTAGTGGTTAGGAAAAATATTTCTTCCATAGATTTGTATAATTCCTAATCATCAACCACTGTTTACTAACCACTGTTTACTAACCACTGTTTACTAACCACTGTTTACCAACCACTTCTCTATGCCTCAGGACGTTTATAAAGACATCATCAATTTGCCGTACCCGCGGGATGATTGGAACTTCCTCATGAAGCATCCGCGCATGAGCATGGAAGACCGTGCGAAGATTTTCCACCCGTTTGCGGCGCTTCGTGGGCATGCAGAAGCGCTCGATGCGACGGCTGAACGCAAGCAGAATGCCGTTGAGAACGAATTTACCTTGGACGAGAATTACTAAATTGATTTTGTCAAACCTTAACCCGAGGTGACTATGAGTATTGATGAAGAACGTTTTCGCGAACTCCAGCTCAAGGACCAGGAACACGATGCGCGCCTGGACAAGCAGAAGGCAAGGGACGACGAACAGGAATTCAAGCTCAGAGTCCAGGTGGCGAAGGATGCCGAGCACGATTTTCGACTGAATTCCGTAGACGTAAAGAATGTGGAACAGGACACGGAGCTGCGTCGCCAGCGCGTGAAGGACAACGAACATGATTCCCGCCTGGACCGTTTGGAAAAACTCTGCGCCGATTTGGCGGCACGCGTTGCGGCTCTGGAATCGCAGGTGAACAAGTAGAACATTCAATTCTGGTTAATTGGAGTTATAAAATGGGTATTTTCAAAAGTTTTTGCAAGGCCTTGCCCTTGGCCGTGCTGGTTGGTTCTGTATCGTTTGCTTTCGCCGAAGACGAATGTACAGATGCTAGTTTTGGCAAGATGGTACGAACGAACAACAAGTACATCGTGTGCGATCCGGAATTGAATGCTTGGCGTGACGCGTCGATGACGGAATCGTCCATCCAGAAGTCGTGTACGAAAAAGAACCTGAATGAAAAGGTCTCTCTCAAGAATATTTCGCTGGTATGTTCGGACGACGGCTGGGAAGGAACTTTCGTGGATAGCCGCGACAACCGCAAGTACGCCGTTACGGTTATTGACCAACAGATTTGGATGAAGGAAAACCTGGATTACGAGAAGATGTTCGGCATCAACTGCAAACAGTGCGATGGTTACCACATCTACGACTTTGGCGATGCCCAGAAGGTTTGCCCGAAGGGTTGGCGCCTCCCGAGTATCGATGAATGGGATTTTATCTCGAAGAACGGCGGAATCATGAACGTTGCAACCACTGGTGCGTTCTGGAGCTCTACGAAGGTCAAGGAATCTACCGCTATCAAGCAGGGCTATGCCGCCGACATCCGTTGGAAATGGGTGGATGGCGAAGTCGACAAGGTGCAGAAGTTCTTCGTGCTGCAGCAACCGCTCCCGCGTAAAAACGGTTACCCTGTGCGTTGCATGACGGACAAGTAATCCTATGAAAAATCTTCTTGTGCTTTTTATGGCGCTTTGTGTTGCTGCGCCTGTGTTTGCAGCAAAGGGCAAGCATGCCACGAAGGCCCGCCCTGCGGAATTCAAGGATCCTCGCGATAAGCAGAGTTACCGCCTTGTAAAGATTGATGGCCGGGAATGGTTTGGCGACAACCTGAATTTCAAGGCCGAAAACAGCTACTGCTACGACGACAGCGATGACAACTGCATGGCCTATGGCCGGCTTTATACATGGGATGCTGCGAAAAAGGCTTGCCCGGCTGGATTCCGCTTGCCGAACCAGGAAGATTTCGAGAGTTTGTGGACTGCTGCCGGTGCCGATTTCAATGCTGCCTACCTTTTAAAGACAACGTACGGCTGGAAGGGCGAAACGAATGGAAACGATACGCTCAAGTTCAGCGCCATGCCTGCTGGCAACCGCTTTGACGACGAAACCTATGGCAACATGAACAAGTTTGCCTTTTTCTGGAGTGATTACGCAGAAGATGGCTCCGGCGATGCTCGCGTATGGTTCATGACCAACAAATCCATGGGCTTCAGCTATTCTTCCAAGCCCAAGATTTTCGGATTTTCGGTGCGTTGCGTCCGTTAGGAGTTACTTCTTGTAAGACCAGTCTCCCGTCTTGGTATGGAAAACGATTTTTTCGTTTCTCATGAAGGCGGTCGCGGAACGCTGGGTTTCCATATTTGTCGGTTTGTTTCTCAGCTTGAGAACCTTGTTCACCTTGACACAGAGCTCTTCGGTGGAAATTTTCTTGCCATAGGTGTAGAGAATCCTTTGTGCGATATCTCCCTTCGATTTGAGTTTGCCGATGGGGACCGTGAAACAATTACCAACCTTTTCGATATAGCTCAGGTTGCTCAGGAGGTGAATCAGTTTTTCATCGTCCAGTTTTTTGAGCCCACGCTTGGCCAGCCCTTTTGATATTGTCGCGATGTCGACAGGGATGACTTCGTTTTGCAAAATTTCGTAAGAGCAATCGGCGATGTCCTTGATGAGGTGTGCCGTTGCGCTACTATTGGTGACGAAGATGTCGAAGCCTTTGGGCTGCCCGTAGCGTTTCAGGTCGCGGACCTTGTAACCGGAGGCGCGGCAGAGCAGGCGTGAGACAAAGCGCTCCTCGTCGGTAATTTCCTTGATGTTGAGGCTGAATTGGCGCAGAACATCGTTTGCGGCGAGGAACGTGTGTTTTTTGATAAGTTCACGTGCATTGTTCAACTGCACTATGGCCTGCCCGTCGATTCTCGGCATGTCGGGAATGTTTTTGCCTGTCAGGTAGGCTGCAATTTTCTGTGTATAGCGAATTTTGTGGAGGTTCTCGTCTGGGACGATGGCCTTGAGCCCTTTCACATACATGGATAAAACGTTTTGCTTGCGTTCGCTTTCGTGGCTCCTGTAGTATTCCTTGGTGTCTTTTATCCAGGAGCGGAGTTCAGAAATAGCGACATGCTTGCTGCGCAAAATATCCTGCAACTCCTTCATCTTTTTTTGCAGGACCTTCATGTTGTTGATGTGGAGTTTCGCGAAGGCGATACTCAAAGCAGCATTGCAGGGGTACAGGAACTTTGTCTTTTTGCGGGCAACGAGTTCGTCGACATCCCTTCGGATGATGTTGAACTGGCTCTGGATGGAGGCCAGGTGCTTTGCCTTGAGGGATTCGGGAATGTCCTTGATTCCGAGGACCTTCATGTACTTGATGAGTTCATCAATGCGCTTGTTGCCGAAATATTCGGCCTTGGTGAGCTCCTTATAATTCTTCTGCAAATCTTCGACGGAATAGATGTTGGCCTTGATAAAGGCCCTGGTCAGCAACTTGGAAGGCGGCGGCGAAAAAGAGAATTTCTTTTTTGTCTGCACATTGTCATTACGGTGTGTAGACGACCCCTCGGGCAACTTGATCCCCTCTCGTTGCATGTAATCTAATAGCGCGGCAACAAAAATCCCGCCAAAACCTAGGCCATTTATCAACCGATTATAGTTCTTTTGCAAATCTTCGACGGTTTTGATGTTGGCCTTTTTGAATTTGTTAACCAGTTTCGTTGGTATGTTTTGCAATTCCATAAAAGTTCCATTAATTTGCACCCCAAAAACAATATAGCAAACTACACTTTCCCGAAACGTACAGTGCAAAGAAAGTTTTACAAAGCATTCCCGAGAATGGCGTTTTTGGCAAAAAAAGGTAATTTTCGTCACGATAAAAAATTTTATACAAATTATTTTTTCCGTATAGAATTGTTGCGTTTGTTCTAAATTTGGTCCGAAGGGCAGTAAATGGGCTACTTCTGTTTTAGAATAACATTGTCTTTTTTGGCAAAATCAAACGATTTATTTAAAGTGAAACCCTAAAAATCGCCGTGATTTCGGCCGATTTATGCGGCAAACGGCTTTTTCGGGAAGAATTTTAGAGGATGCCGGTGTGAAGTTATGTATTTTTGAATTATGTCGCAGCCGATACGGAATATTGCCATTTTGGCCCACGTGGACGCCGGGAAGACGACCCTTTCCGAACGCATCCTGTTTGCGGCGGGGGAGGTGCGCCGACCCGGCCGCGTCGAGGACGGCCTAGCGACGATGGACTACATGCCCGAGGAAAAGGAGCGAGGCATCACCATCGAGAGCGGCGTGGCGCATTTTGAATGGAAGGATTCCTGGTTCAATTTTATAGACACCCCGGGGCACGTGGATTTTGGAGCCGAGGTCGACATGGCGCTCTCCGCCGTGGAGGGGGCCGTGCTGGTGGTGAGCGCCGCGAGCGGCGTGGAAACCCAGACAATCGCCGCATTCAAGAAGTTGCGCGAGGCGGGGGTGCGGACAATCCTGTTTGTGAACAAGCTAGACAATCCCGACTATTCGCTCGACGACACACTGATTAACATCGAAGAAATCCTGGGCGTGCGCCCGGTACTGATGACGCTTCCGCAATATGAGAACGGCCGTATGACGGGCGTTCTCGATGTGCTCAGCCAGAGTCGCCTCACTCATTCAGACACGGGCGAGGAAGTGGTCGACGACGGCTGGAACGTGGAAGACGGCTGGGATGGATCCCGCGAACTCAAGCAGCACTACGCCGAGGCGGTGGAATTTGCGAGCAATTTCGATGATGAAGTTTTGAAGCTTGCCATGGATGGCAAGCGGGTTCCGCCCAAGATGCTCCTGCGGGGCCTCAAGGCGCTGGCCAACAGCGGCGATTACGCGCTTTGCTATGCAGGCTCTGCGATGGAAGGCTTTGGCGTTCGCAGCCTCGTGACAGCGCTGACGTTCTTTTTGCCCGATGTCCCCGAATTTAACGAAGGGGAACTCGGCCAGGTTATCCGCTTGCGGCATTTCAAGGGCGTTGGCGAGATATCCCTTTTCCGCAGCCATACCGATATGGAACGCAAGGCGTGGCCTGCGGGTTTTGAATTCTCGCGGCTCAAGGCGAATTTGTTGCAGCCTGTCGATGAAATCCGCGCGGGCGATATCTATGCCATGCGCACCCCGTTCGAAACGGAATTGGGACAGACTATTTATTTAGACGAGAGACGAGTGACGAGAGACGAGAGAGAAAATACGAAAAATAACGAGCCTGGAGCCCCGAGCCTCGAGCCTGGAACCCCGCGCATCGAGCCTCCCACCTCCATCCGCGACAAATACCAGCCTCTGTTGCAGACGCGCGTGGAATGCCTCGGTTCCGAAGACTACCATCATGTGGAAAAGAGCCTGAATACGCTCAGCCGCATGGACCCGAGTTTCCGCGTGCAAAAAGACGATGGCGGTTTTTGGTACTTGCATACTGTGGGTGAGGTGCAACTGGATGTGTTGCTGGCCCGCCTCAAACGTGAATTTGGTTGCGAAGTGCGAGCCGGTAGCCCCGAAGTCCGCTGGCAAGAACGTTTGTGCCGTGATGTCGGCCCTGTCGAGAATACTTTCCAACTCGGCCCGCACAAGATTTCGATTAAACTTTCTGCAACTCCGCTTGACAGTGACGCACATGATATCCGTCTTTCTGCCGAATTTTTGGAGACCGCTCCCCGCGAGATTTTGGCGGGCGTTCGTTCGGCTCTCCTGGAATCAACTGAAGTGGGAATCCTTGGCAAGGGAGCCCTTGTTGGTGTTTGCTTCGAAGTCCATGAGTTTACATGGACCGAAGGGGCGCTCCCGCCCATGATCAAGAAAGCGTGCGCCGATGCCGTGACCAAACTGATTAAGCCGGCCGATGTGCAACTGTATGAACCCATTATGGAACTTTCTCTGGAATGTCCGGCGAATTTTGCAGGGCTTGTGACTGGCGACATCCAGGCCCGCGACGGCAAGGTGAAGGAAATTGGCGGTGACGGCAAGACGCACTTTTTGAAAGCCGACATCCCGCTCCGCAAAATATTCGGTTATGCGACAGGCGTCCGCAGCATCAGCAAAGGCACTGCGCTTTACAGCATGAAATTGCTCGGGTATAGGCCTGCGACGATTTGATGTATAGTAAGGGATTCTTTTATGGAAACAACTCGCTATATAGGCATCGTATTGCACAATTGGCTACTTTCGTTTGTTGACGGTGATGTGTTGTTTTATGCGCTGTATTTTTTCCTCCCCGCATTTTTTTTTGTAATCATTTGCAAATATAAGCCATGGAAAAAATTATGGCGTATAATCGCTTTTGCCTTGCCGATTGTAATTTGCGTTTTACCAATTGTATTTTCGGTGTGGTCAATTGGGGAAGCTTTTTATACTAGTGATGTTCATGGTCTTATTCTAGGTTCCGTTCTTCTTTTTACATGTGTTGTCGGGGGCGTTATTGGCTATTTCTTCAATGTTCGTAGGGCCCGACATTGGTTGCTTCTTCTTGTGGGTTTGCTGGTTGCGCTTTCTGTATATGCGTTTCTGGATTCTTATCCGCCTGAGTTGTCTTCTTTTGGTTCAATTGTTGGTGAGCCTATTTCAGAAAAGAAGGAAGGCTTTGATTATGAAATTAGAATAGCGTTTTCAGAGAATAGCGATAAGCCTCATTCGGAAACTGCGCTTTTCGATAATCGTGTTGCACAACTTCGTGTAAATGGGGATTCTGCACTTGTTTGTACATCGCGGTCAAGCTGCGGGATAAAGGATTCGTTGGAAACTTGTGAGTGGGTTACTTTAAAAGCGAATTATGGCACTGCATCGAAAAAGGACTTTAATAATCAATTCTTTATAAAGGTTGATACGCTCTATCGTTCTCCATTAAAAGGTTCTGATAACTTACGTCTAATTTATGAATGTTGTATTGACGTCATATTGAAGCCTATTGCTTTGGAAATTCCATTATCGCCCGAAAAAAGAACGGTTTCTCAAATTCATTTGCTGAAAAAACTAGTTGAATCTTATAAGGAAGAAAAAGTTCCGTATAAAATGTACGATGGCTACAGATTGGAAATCGTATTGCAGGATTACCATCGTGGAGTCAAGCGCAGGATTGATATCGGGAATGCCGTAGCTGCGGAACCGGGCGATTTGCCGAATGCAAAACGCATAGACGAAATTGCCCGTGCGTTCTTGCCGATAACAGCGGATACGCCAATGGATTGGTATGGCAAAAAGTGCGAAACAAAAAACTAAATGTGTAATGCTATCTTTTTGAACTAATGAAGAAGGAAAAAATCATCGGTTTGCTTTTCGCTTTCGCTGCTATTCTTACAGCGTCTTTTCTGGTGATGGACTGGCTCGTTTTTTACCGCTGTGGTGCGGTTGAACAGTGTCTTATGGATGGGCACGGTTATCAGGATGTCGCTAAGTTTGCCACGACGGCCGTCATGACAATTATCGTTTTGCTTATCGGTCGTAGTGGATTTTGTACAAGGGATAGACGCCTTTTGCAGGCGGGCTTTTTAGTGTCTTTGTGTGCGGATTTTTGCTTTAAAATTTTGCATGACAATTTGACTGGTGTTTGTTTTTTTATGGTTGTACAGACGTTGTATATCGTGCGTCATACACGCAAGAGTGATGTGGATAAACATTTTCCCAAGATTCTGTACATTCCGCTCGGTACGATGCTCCTCATGGCGTTGCTTTACTGGGTGGGTGTTTTCGAGAAGCTGATGCCTCCGATTATGATATCTTATAGCATATTTATCGCATGTTCCGCCCTTGTAGCGTGGCTAACTCCTAGAATCGGTTATTACCCTGCGACGAATGCGAAGTGTATCAAGTGGGGAATGGTTCTATTTGCTTGCTGCGATATATGTGTGGGGTTGTCGGGCTTGGTCTCGGTAGACCACAGCGTTCAAGAAATTGTCGCTACCGTGACGCATAACTTCGTTTGGATCTTCTATGTCCCGGCGCTTGCCCTGCTTAGCCTCAGCGGATATAAGCAAAAAGCGTAACTTTGATGCGAATATTATTTCCGTTTTATCTCGGCTAAGACCATTCCTGCGATAATCGCAACCGCCCCGGCGATGGCGATAGGCGTGATGCGTTCACCGAGCGCGATGACTGCGGTAATCATCGTTACCATGGGGAGCGCGTAGCCGTAGTTGCTTGCGAGCACTGTACCGAGCTGCTTTAGCACTTTGTTCCAGATGAGGTAGCCGAACAACGACGAGAATACCGTAAGGCACAAAAAGTTGAGTGTAACGACGGGTTCTGCGAAATTCTGCCACGGAATATTGATGGCCTTGGGACTGCAAGTACCCGCCTCTATGAACAGTGCGGGAATCGAAGTAAGAGTCCCGTAAAAGAACATCCTACGCGTGATAAAGAGCGTGTTGTACTTGCCGTTCAACTGCTTGACAATGAGCGAGTATGCCGCCCACATGAGCCCTGCGCAACAGGCGAGTAGGTCGCCTGCGGGCGAAAGCTTCAGGATGAATTTGCCGTTCAGTACTACGAGTACCATCCCGACAAACGTAATTAAGCACCCGAAAATCTGGCGCTTGTTGAGCCGTTCGCTTTTGTAGATGAGCCCACCGAGAATCATGATGAGCAGTGGGTTTGTACAGACGATAAGGGCAACGTTGCTTGATGGCGAAAGCGATAGTGCTGTGTTCTCTGTCCAAAAGTAGAGCGTGCATCCGGTGATGCCGCAGATGAACATAATGAGTTCGTGCTTCCAGTTTTCGCAACGGAACTTGCTGTGCGATGCCGCGAGGAGAATCAGATAGGTGACCGCAAAACGCAAAGTGAAAATCTGCACGGCGCTGAATCCGTGGTTCAGCAATACCTTCGTGCTCACGAAACTCGTGCCCCAGAATGCAATCGTCACGATGGCGAGGATATGCCAGAAAGCGAGATTGTTGCGGGTAGGAATCATGGCGGTAAAGATAGCTTTTTATGCTTTCGTGGATGAGGGTATAAAAAAAATCAATAACTCCGCATAAAATTAAAATATTGGACAATAGCAAAACCCGCTTCTATATTTTGCGCATCAAAAAGGTGCTGACGCACCAAAGGAGAGTACATAATATGGCAAGAGTAAAATTTATTGAATCAGTTGACGAAGCTCAAGGCAAGGCAAAGGAAGCCTATGAAAAGCTCATCTCTACGGGCAAAATCACCAACATGAAGCGCGCGCTGCTGCAGGACTATGCAACGTTTGATGCCTTCATGGGCTGGTACACCAGCTGGGGACGCCTTGTGGAAATCATCGGACAACGCGCCGCCACTGTCTATGCCCACGCCATTTCCACGACCAACAGCTGCCAGCTCTGCTCGCTGTTCTTCATCAGCGACCTGAAGGCTCTCGGTATCGACCCGAATGGTTTTGAATACGAGAAGAACGAGGAAATCCTCGTGAAGCTTGCAAGGCAAATCGTGAAGGACCCCACCGCCGTTCCGGACTCCTACTTCGAGGAACTGCGCAAGTTCTACAACGATTCCGAGATTGTTGCCATCGTGGGCTTTGCAGCACAGATGATCGCGACGAACAACTTCAACTCGGTACTGAAAATCGATGTGGACCAACGTCTTCTCCCCATTGTTGGCGAATTCAAACCCGCCACCTGGAGAAAAGACATCAAGTAAGTTTGTACTCTCCGTACAAGCTGGCGTTCCCGAGAGATTCGAAGTCCGTTTTCGGGAGCGCCTTTTTTTATTTTTCACACGTGAAAAAGGGGGTCCAACATGAACTATTTGATAGTCCCTGGATTGAACAATTCCGGCCCGAGCCACTGGCAGAGTTTTTGGGCGAAGAGTTTGCCCAACGCATCGCGTGTCTACCAGCGTTGCTGGGACAAACCTCAAAAAGAGGAATGGGTTGCAACTCTCGACGAAACCGTCAAGCAGTTGAAGGGCGACACCATCCTCGTCTCGCACAGCCTGGGCAGCGTGACAACGGTGTTCTGGTTATTGCGTGCGCAGGAACGGCGCGAACTTCCGGCAAATATCAAGGGCGTATTTCTGGTGGCGCCCGCCGATACCGATGTGGTGGAATCCATCAGCAACTTTGCGCCCATGCCTACGGGAAAACTGCCGGTACCTTCGTGTATCGTGGGTAGCGAGAACGACCCGTACATGACATTTGTGCGTGCGGAATTCTTTGCGAAGTCTTGGGGGGCCAAGCTGTTCGACGCGGGCACCCTCGGCCACATCAATTCGGATTCCAACCTCGGCGAATGGGAACAGGGCCGCAAGTTCCTCGCGGAATTTGAGCGCAGTCTATAATCACCTATCTACAATGCCGCATTAAGGCGGCGATATAAGCTTTGGCGTAGCGCGATGGCGTTACGCCTTTTCGCATTACGTAACCGATGATCATCTTGTCGTGTACATCAAGTTGTTTTGCAATAATGTTCCGGCCATTGAGTTTGTGGCTGATAACGCCCGAACAGATGGTGTAGCCGTCCAAGCCGATGAGCAGGTTGAAAAGCGTGGCGCGGTCGCGAACCTTGATGTTGCGCGGGCAATCGAAATCGATGGCGGTGAGGGGTTCTTCGGCAAAGTAGAACGAGTTGAAATCGCCCTGTTCGTAAGTCAGGTACGGATACGGTTTTAAGTCTTCCAGCGTGATTTTTTCTTTCTTCGCAAGCGGATTTTTAGACGACATAAACACATGCAAAGGGGTCGCAAAGAGCGGCTCAAAGACCAAATTGTTCTTTTGTATGAGTTTTTTGATGACTTTTTCGTTCTTGTCGCTCAAATAAAGCACGCCAATTTCGCTTTTTAGCTTGGCAATATCGTCAATAATTTCGTTTGTTTGGGTCTCCCGGAGCGTAAAATCGTAGCTCGGACCGCCGAATTTACGGATGACATCGACGAATGCGTTGACCGCAAAAGAGTAGTGCTGACAGCTCACGGAGAAGATGGTGTTGCCGCCCTTGCCACCCTTGTAGCGGTCTTCCAAAAGCGAGGCCTGTTCCAAGACTTGCCTGGCGTAAGAGAGGAATTCGTCACCCTCATTAGTAATCGTGACGCCTTTATTGGAACGGTTGAAAATGGTGACGCCCATTTCTTCTTCGAGCTCGTGGATGGCCGCGGTGAGGCTCGGTTGCGAGATGAAAACGCGCTTAGATGCTTCGGTGATATTGCGCGTGTCGGCAATGGCGATGGCGTATTTAAGTTGTTGTAGGGTCATGGTAAAGTGGCTAGTGGTTAGTGGTTGGTAAACAGGAGTGTCGTTATACAAGTTCTTTATCGCTGGCTGTAATTTCATCATAGTTTAAAGCTATGGTGAATGCATAAAAAATAGTATTTTACCGATGATGGAAATGGATATATATTTGGCGGCGTACAAGAAAAACATGTAAAAAAGGTAGGTAATACACTATGAGCAATAAAAAAACATTTGTAATTGGTTTTCCGCGTATTGGTAAGGCTCGTGAACTCAAGTTTGCAAGTGAAAAGTTCTTTAAGGGCGAAATCTCCGAAGCGGAACTCCAGAAGGTCGCTGCCGAAATCCGTCTGTACGGTTGGCAGAAGCAGAAGGCTGCTGGCATCGACTTCATTCCTTCGAACGACTTCTCGTTCTACGATAATGTTCTCGATACCGCATTCCTGTTCAACGTGGTGCCGGAACGTTACAAGAGCCTGAATTTGAGCACACTCGAAAAGTATTTCGCCGCCGCTCACGGCTACCAGGGCGAAAAGGGCGACGTGAAGGCCCTCCCGATGAAGAAGTGGTTCAACACCAACTACCATTACATTGTCCCGGAAATTGACGATGCCACCGAACTCAAACTCGTCGGCAAGAAGCCTGTTGAAGAATTCAACGAAGCCAAATCGGCCGGAATAGAATCTATTCCGACGGTAATCGGCGCATACACGTTCCTCCGTCTCGCACGTTACAATGGCCAAAAGAAGGCTCAGGACTTTGTTGCCGCTGCAATCGACGCTTATGCAAAGCTCGCCGACCAACTCGCCGTTGCGGGTGCCAAGTGGATTAGCTTTGCCGAACCCGCTTTGGTGTTCGACGTGACCGCCGAAGAAAAGCAACTCTTCAAGTCCATCTATGTGGAACTTGTCAAGAAGGTGCGTGCCGCGGGCCTCAAGATTGCCTTGCAGACTTACTTTGGCGATATCCGCGATGTGTACCAGGATGTGGCCGCTCTCGGTTTCGATGCCATCGGCCTTGATTTTGTCGAAGGTCTCAAGTCGCTGGAACTGGTCAAGTCTGGTTTCCCGAAGAACACGCTCTTGCTCGCCGGTGTCGTGAACGGCAAGAACATCTGGCGTGCCGATTATGCGCAGAAGAATGCGCTGCTCGCCGAAATCGTGAGTGCAGTCGGTGCCGAGAACGTGGTCGTCGGAACTTCTTGCTCGCTGTTGCATGTGCCGTACACGGTCGCTGCCGAACAGAAACTCCCCGCCGAAACGCTCC
Organism: uncultured Fibrobacter sp.; assembly: GCA_946405515.1. GTDB lineage: Bacteria > Fibrobacterota > Fibrobacteria > Fibrobacterales > Fibrobacteraceae > Fibrobacter. The sequence goes on from CAMJHM010000019.1 coordinate 25,406, forward strand.
GTCATTTTGCCTTCGCCGAAGAAAAGCTCGTTGAGTTGGCCGAAATCGCCAGTGGCGACGCTGCCGCTCTCGAAAAGAACAAGGTCTTGTTTGCAACTCCGCGTGTGCAAGCAAACGCCAAGGTGCAGGCTGAACTGGCTGCACTCACGGCTGCTGACTTTGAACGCAAACCGAGCCGCCTCGAACGCCGCGCTGTGCAGAAAGAAGAATTCAAGCTGCCCGCATTCCCCACGACCACAATCGGATCTTTCCCGCAGACTGCCGAAGTTCGCGCAAACCGCGCCGCTTTCCGCAAGGGCGAAATCTCCAAGGAACAGTACGTAGAATTCAACCGCAAGAAGATTGCCGAATGCATCAAGCTGCAAGAAGAAATTGGCCTCGATGTGATTGTGCATGGCGAATTCGAACGCAATGACATGGTGGAATATTTCGGCACGAAGATTGACGGCTTTATTTTTACGCAGAACGCTTGGGTGCAGAGCTATGGTACCCGTTGCGTGAAGCCGCCTGTAGTTTGGGGCGACGTGAGCCGCAGCGCTCCGATTACCGTTGAATGGTCTGTATATGCTCAGAGCTGCACCAAGAAGCCGGTGAAGGGCATGCTTACGGGCCCGGTGACGATTCTCAACTGGTCTTTCCCGCGCGAAGACGTTTCGCTGAAGGTTCAGGCTCAGGAAATCGGCTTCGCTATCCGCGACGAAGCCCTTGACCTCGAAAAGAACGGCATTCGCATTATCCAGATTGACGAAGCAGCTCTTCGCGAAAAGCTGCCGCTCCGCAAGAGCGACTGGCACAAGGAATACCTCGACTGGGCTATTCCGGCATTCCGCCTGGTGCACGCCAAGGTCAAGCCAGAAACGCAGATTCACACGCACATGTGCTATAGCGAATTCAACGACATCGTCCGCGACATCGACAACATGGACGCTGACGTGATTACCTTCGAAGCAAGCCGTTCCGACCTCAAATTGCTTGACGCCCTGAACGAAGCCAAGTTTGAAACGCAGGTTGGCCCGGGTGTGTACGACATCCACTCTCCGCGCGTGCCCTCGGAACAAGAAATCGTCGATGCGCTCCACAAGATTATCGCGAAGGTTCCGCAGCAGAACGTGTGGGTGAACCCCGATTGCGGCCTCAAGACCCGTGGCGAAACCGAAACGACGGCAAGCCTCAAGAACCTCGTGGCCGCCGCGAAGAAGCTCCGCAGCGAAAACTAAAACATCCTTTTAATTAATACACCTCATTACTGCAAATTCCCGTAGGTGAATGCCTATGGGAATTTTTTTGTTCAATCGTTATAACAAAAAAATATAGTTGGATAGAAAAAAATAGTATAACCAAATACCCTCAAAATCGGTTGACGGAGAGATAGTTTATTTTTATATTAATCCCTACAAAATTAATAGGAAATAAATATGACTGTGTATTTCGCTAACATGTGTTGTTGTTGTCGATGTCGGGCGGGCGACTAGTTTTTAGGCTATTGGTTTAACTAAGCTCTAAGCAAGTTCCCGCTCAATCATTTGAGCGGGAATTTTTTATTCAAACTTTCATCAATGCGCGGCGCGGCAACACAAGGCGCCAAAGGATTTAAAATGTCAACTTCCAAGTATATCGAAACGAAACTCATTCACGGCGGCATCGATGGCGACAAGGTCACGGGAGCCGTCAACGTGCCCATCTACCAGACTTCTACCTACAGGCAGGCGGGCCTCGGCGAAAATACTGGCTGGGAATACTCCCGCACAGGGAACCCCACGCGTGCAGCGCTCGAAGCGTTGATTGCAGACCTCGAAGGCGGTGTGGCAGGCTTTGCCTTTGCAAGTGGCATGGCGGCCACCTCCACTGTGCTTGCGCTTTTTAACAAGGGCGACAAGATAATTATCTCGAGCAATGTGTACGGCGGCACCTTCCGTGTTTTGGATAAAGTATTCAAGAACCTCGGCATCACCTATTCCATCGAAGACACCACCAACTTGGCGACGCTCGATACCAAAGTGACACCCGATGTGAAGGCTTTCTTTGTAGAAAGCCCGGCGAACCCGCTCCTGACTGTGACGGACTTGGCTGGCGTTGCGGCGATTGCGAAGAAGCATGGCATTTTGACGATTGTCGATAACACCTTCATGACCCCTTATTTGCAGCGCCCGCTGGAACTCGGTGCCGATATCGTGGTGCATAGCGCGACAAAGTATCTGGGCGGCCATAGTGACTTGGTGGCAGGCCTCGCCGTGACGAACAACAAGGAAATCGCTGAACGCCTTGCCTTCACACAGAATGCCGTGGGCGCGGTGCTCGGCCCCTTCGATTCCTTCCTCTTGATTCGCGGTATCAAGACGCTTGGCGTGCGCCTCGATCGCCATACCGAAAATGCGGAACGCATTGCCCGCTACCTGGAACAGCATGAAGCCGTGAAGCGTGTTTATTATCCGGGACTCCCGACCGCTCAGGGTTACGAAATCAACAAGAAGCAGGCCAAGAACGGTGGCGCCATGATTTCGTTTGAACTCTACGAAAAGTATGACATCAAGAAATTCTTCAAGGGTTTGCAGCTGATTTCGCTCGCCGAAAGTTTGGGCGGCGTCGAAAGCCTCGTGTGCCATCCGGCCACCATGACCCATGCCTCTATTCCGAAGGAAATCCGCGAGAAGGTGGGCATTACCGACGGGCTGATTCGCTTGTCCGTGGGCATCGAGAAGGTGGATGATATCATCCTGGATTTGAACGCCGGCATTAACGTAGCGAAAGCATAAAAAGAGGTTTTTTATGAAATATTATGAATCAATGCAGTCCCTCATTGGGAAGACTCCGCTTGTAAAACTCTCGCACGTGGGCGTGCCCGAAGGCGTGAACCTGTTTGCAAAACTGGAACTCTGGAACCCTTCGGGCAGCGTGAAGGACCGTACCGGCCTTTACATGGTGAATGACGCTCTCGCAAAAGGAACGCTCAAGCCGGGCGGAACCATCATCGAGGCGACCGCGGGCAACACCGGCCTCGGAATCGCATTCGCAGCGCTCAACCGCGGCATCCGCGTGATATTCGTGGTACCCACCAAGTTCTCGCAAGAAAAGCAGACGCTCCTGCGCGCACTCGGAGCGGAACTCATCAACACCCCGCGCGAAGAGGGAATGCTCGGTGCCGAAAAGAAGGCTGAAGAACTCCTGAAGCAAATTCCGGATTCCATTTCGCTCAGGCAATTCCACAACATGGCCAACCCGCTTGCCCATTACGAAACCACCGGCCCCGAAATCTACGAAGACCTGGACGGACACGTAGATTACGTGGTGGCGGGCGCAGGCAGTGGCGGCACCTTCAGTGGCATTTTGAAGGCCCTCAAGGAGCGCAACCCGAAAATCCAAGGCGTGCTTGCGGACCCCATCGGATCCACCATGGGTGGCGGTGAACACGGCGACTACAACATCGAAGGAATCGGCAATGATTTTATCGCCGACACCATGGACATGTCGCTCGTGGACCAGGTCATCAAAATCAACGATGACGATGCCTTTGGCGGCGCTCGCGAACTTGCCAAGAAGGAGGGAATCTTTGCGGGATCCTCGTCGGGCGCGGCGTTCACCGCTGCCAAGAAACTTATCGCTTCGGGTGCTCGCGGAAACATCGTGTTCGTGGCCCCCGACCGCGGCGACCGTTACTTCAGCAAGGGCTTGTACCTCTAAAGTTAATTTATCTATATTCCTTCATGCTATTTCTGAAACTTCACCGCTTTGGTGGAGTTTTTTTGTGATAGGGGGTGTAAACTTAGGGTTGGCTTATTCGCTTACTTTCTAGGTTTTCCCATAGGCGCTTTACCGTCAAAACCGATGCCTAAATAAAAACGGCTCATTAGCCCTACTCCATCTTGATTAGTTTCAAGGTTGCTGTAGGCGGGAGCTACTTCAATTTGCCATTGAACCTTGGGTATAATATCTAGCAAGTCCCCAACAGGAAATCTCTTAAAGAACTGGGCCCCAGCAACAATCGTTCCAAAAGATATTTTAAATTCTTCTTTGTCACTTGTTGTTGTTTTTTCGACATAAGACAGACCTCCAAAAATATCAAGTCCGTACACATCTCCATCAATTAATGGATATCCTCCCATAAGTCCGAATCCTCCAAAGCTGAAATTATCGCCAAAGAGTGCGTTTATGTGTATTAAAATCAAAATCGAATAAATTTGGAGCCTTGCTTGAGCCAATAACGAAAACCATTCGTCAACATCGTCCATTGCTGAATTGACAAAACTCTTTCCAATCATGTATGTCATACCAAAATGAAAATTCAAACGGTTTCGGTTGCTTTGCAACATTTTTTCGACAGATGTTTCATTAATCAAGGTATTCAAAAGTGCATTGTGTGTGCTTTCGGGAAAGGATTTTAAAAATACATCGCGCATCAGAATCAACCACGAATACCCAAAATCGTAGTCGCTATCGTGTTCAAACGGATTATCTTGTCGAAACCATAAATACAGCCATGAAGGGAGTGTGTTTGCTGCTAAATTAGATGCAATGCCAACGGGGGTTGGATTCTTGAATTCGGCGGTAATAGCAGAGTAACTTATTTCAGCGAGTTCTGAAAGTAATTGGATTAGTTTATCAGAATTACTCTTGGCTTTCATCTCCTTATTTTTTTCAAAGGCATATGGTGAATTATATTTGATCAAAACGTATTCAAATAGCAGATTCAATACGGCAACATCTTCGTCGGCTAAGTCCATTGAACTGAAATGAATACTCTTTACAAGGTGACCGTTGTATGTAAGAAAAGTTGATGCCATATTTTGTAATTGTTTTAGGCGGTTTCCCTGGCAGTCTCCAGAGTCGACTTGCAATTCTTCGCGCTTGATATCGTCGAGAAGTGAATGCGCGGCAATCTCGTTGTACGGATAAATATCAACAAAACCACTCAGAAGTCGCTCGTCCATTTCGCAAACATTCATCGCTTGCGAAGAACAAATTCCAAGAAGGATAAGGAATACCACTAAACAAATACAATTCAATCTCATTTTGATATAAACCTTTTTATTGACAATAATAAATAAAATTACTCTGCATCATTTTTGTGTTGCGGATAATGCTGTTTCTATGGTGTTATAATCAAATTCTATTACCTCCAATAGTTAAATAGTATGCGTTTATGGCTTGACAGGGGCAAAATCTTATTCTATCTTCTTTCCTACAAGATTGATAGGGATAACAAAATGGTTTGTGAACCCTAAGCATTCGAAGGAGCGCCTATGATAAGTGACTGTCGAATGCCGAGAGGCATTCTGAGATCGAACTAGCCGCAAGCCTTTTGTCCTTAGGGCTTTGCTGGTTAGAAAAACAAGCCTAAGGATATCTCCAAAAACCAAATTTTGCGAGCGCGGGTCTCTTTAGACCCGGTTGCCCGCTACAACCTAAAAGGAATTTTAACCATGACGACACAGAACAAGCTCCATTTTGAAACTCTTCAGCTCCACGTTGGCCAGGAACAGGCAGACCCCGCAACCGATTCCCGTGCGGTTCCTATTTACCAGACCACCTCTTACGTTTTCCACAACTCCCAGGATGCTGCAGACCGCTTTGCCCTGAAGGCCGGTGGTAATGTTTACGGCCGTATCAACAACTCCACTCAGGGTGTTCTCGAAGAACGTATTGCTGCCCTCGAAGGTGGTGTTGCTGCTCTTGCGGTTGCTTCCGGTGCCGCCGCCATTACTTACGCTGTTACGGCTCTTGCCCGCAGTGGTGACCACGTGGTTGTCCAGCGCACGGTTTACGGTGGTACTTTCAACCTGTTGCAGCATACGCTCCGTGACTTCGGTATCGAATCGACCTTCGTCGACACTCACGACCTCAAGAGCGTCGAAGCCGCTGTCAAGAGCAACACGAAGCTCATCTTTATCGAAACTCTCGGCAACCCGCATTCCGACATTCCGGATATCGACGCTATCGCCGAAATCGCTCACAAGAACAAGATTCCTCTGGTGATCGACAACACCTTCGGTACTCCGTATCTGATTCGCCCGATTGAACACGGTGCCGATATCGTGGTGCATTCTGCCACCAAGTTCATTGGCGGTCACGGTACGACTCTCGGCGGCGTGATTGTGGATAGCGGCAAGTTCGACTGGACCAAGAGCGGCAAGTTCCCGCAGTTCACCGAGAAGAACCCGAGCTACGGTTTCCCGTTTGTGGCCGCCGGCGCTGCTGCCTACGCCATCTACGTGCGTACGATTCTCCTCCGTGACGAAGGTGCTGCCATTTCCCCGTTCAACGCATTCCTGCTGTTGCAGGGTGTCGAAACGCTTTCGCTCCGCCTCGATCGCCATGTTGAAAACACCAAGAAGGTTCTGGAATTCCTTTCCAAGCACCCGAAGGTTACCCGCGTGAGCCACCCGAGCTTCGAAAACCATCCGGACCACAAGCTTTACCAGAAGTACTTCCCGAATGGTGGCGGTTCCATCTTCACGTTTGACATCAAGGGCGGCCAGGAAGAAGCCTTCAAGTTCATCGATAGCCTGAAGATTTTCAGCCTGCTTGCAAACGTTGCCGACGTGAAGAGCCTCGTGATTCACCCGTACACCACCACGCACGCCGAACTTTCTCCGGAAGAATTGGCTGCAGCCGAAATTACTCCGGCAACGATCCGCGTGTCTATCGGTACGGAACATTACGAAGACATTATCGCTGACCTCGAAAACGGCTTCGCGGCAATCTAAGAAATTACGTTAAGTATCCAGTTCCGACGGCGTTTTCACCATTAGGAAACGAACGTCGGACTGGATTCTTTTTTTGTACGGAGAATACAATGATAGATTTTGAATATTACAACCCAGCGAAAATTGTATTTGGCGAACACAGTGAACAGAAACTGAAATCGCTTTTGGCCGCATACGGCGTGAAATCGCTCCAGCTTGTATACAGCGGTGACTTTATCAAGACTCTCGGCATCTACGACGTGATTAAGGATGCCGTCAACGAACTCGGCATCCGCTTTTCCGAAAACGGGAACGTGGTGCCGAATCCGTCCATTGACCTGGTGCGCGAACTCGTGAAGCAGGGCAAAGAAAACGGGGTAGACTTCGTCCTGGCCGTAGGAGGGGGAAGTTCCATCGATACGGCCAAGGCGGTGGCGCTCGGAATACCTTACGAAGGAGACGTGTGGGATTTCTTTGAAAAGGGAATTTCACCGAAACAGGTATTGCCGATTGGCGTCATCGCCACAACGGCATCGAGCGGATCCGAAACATCGAATGCGGCGATTCTTTCGAGCGGGCAGTGGAAACTCGGTTTCGAGGACGACCGCATTATCCCGAAGTTCGCCATCATGAACCCGAAATATACGGTGGGCCTGCCGGCATACCAGACTTTCGTGGGCATCGCGGATGTGCTTTCGCACTTACTGGAACGTTATTTCTCGGACGAGAAGTATTCCGACACCACGGATTACCTGATCGAGGGCGCAATTCGTGCGTTACTCGTGAATGCGGACAAGCTTATCGCCAACCAGAAAGACGTCAACGCCCGTGGCGAAATCCAGTGGCTCGCAAGTGTCGCTCACGGCGGATTCCTGGATGCGGGCCGTCGCGCCGACTGGGGTTCTCATCGAATCGAGCATGAACTTTCGGCGCAGTACAACATCACTCACGGCGAAGGCATGGCGGTGGTGACTGTGGCCTGGACCAAGTACATGGCCGAGAAAAAGCCCTGGAGGCTTGCTCTCCTTGCGAGCCGCGTGTTCGGCGTGGATTCGTTCAACTACAGCGAAACGGAACGCGCGCTGATTCTTTCGGAAAAGCTGGCTGCATTCTTCAAAAAACTGGGGCTTGCGACAACGCTTGCAGAGTTGAAGATTGGCGACAAGGACTTCGATGCTATGGCTGCAAGGGCTACACGCAACGGCAAGGTCGGGCACTACGTGCCGATCGATGCTGCCGCCATCAAGGAAATCTTGAAAATTGCCCTGTAAAAGGGCTTAATTCCCTATCGCTGGCAGTCACTTATGCAAATATCTGCATAAGCGCATTGACAAGCGATAGGGTTTTTCTATATTTGCCTACTGAAAAGGTGTGGACTCTCGTCCAACAAACCCACTATCTATATTTTAAGGCTATAACAAACAAGAGGCAAATATGTCCAAGATCGAAACTTTGTGCGTACAGGGCGGCTGGCAGCCGAAAAACGGCGAACCCCGCGTCCTTCCCATCTACCAGAGCACCACTTTCAAGTACGAGTCCAGCAACGCCATGGCCGACCTGTTCGACCTGAAGGCCAGCGGCTACTTCTACACGCGCCTGCAGAACCCGACCAACGATGCCGTGGCATCCAAGATTGCGGCTCTCGAAGGCGGTGTGGCTGCGATGCTCACGAGTTCCGGTCAGGCAGCCAACTTCTACGCCGTCTTCAACATCTGCGAAGCGGGCGACCACTTCATCAGCACTTCCGCTATTTACGGCGGTACGAGCAACCTCTTCTCCGTCACGATGAAGAAGCTCGGCATCGAATGCACGTTCGTGGACCAGGACGCCAGCGATGAAGAAATCGAGAAGGCTTTCCGCCCGAACACCAAGTGCCTCTTCGGCGAAACGGTCGCCAACCCGGCCGGCAAGGTTTTGGACCTCAAGCGCTTCGCTGACATCGCCCACAAGCACGGCGTTCCGATGATTGTGGATAACACGTTCCCGACCC
>CAMJHM010000020.1 GCA_946405515.1 uncultured Fibrobacter sp.
TTGCCGCTCTCGAAAAGAAGACACTCCTTATCGACATGGACCCGCAGGGCAACGCTTCCCAGGGTCTCGGTTTCAACGAGGCGCAGGACGAAGATATCCACGAAGTCCTCAACTTGGCCGGTAACCCCGACAACCTCAGCTACGAAACCATCAAGCCGGCAATTCTCGACACGCCTCTGGATTTCCTGAAGCTCATCCCGTCTGGCCCGGACTTGGCCGTGATGGAAATCGAGCTCGTGAACGCCATGAGCCGCGAACGCCGTCTCGAGCGAGTTATCAACATCCTCAAGCAGGCATTCGAGTTCATCATCATCGACGCACCCCCGAGCCTGAACCTTCTCACGCTCAACGTGCTGACCGCCGCCACGAGCGTGCTCATCCCGGTGCAGTGCGAATACTACGCCCTGCAGGGTATGACCGAACTTTTCAAGACAATCCGCGAAGTGCAGAAAAACCTGAACAGCGATCTCAAAATCGAAGGTACGCTGCTCACCATGTACGACGCCCGCCTGAGTCTCTGCAAGCAGGTCGCCGAAGAAGTCCGCGAGAACCTTTCCGATACGGTGTTCCAGTCGGTCATCCCGCGCAACGTCAAGTTGAGCGAGGCCCCGTCCCACGGGAAGCCGGTCATCTTGTACGACGTGCAGAGCAGCGGCTCGCAATCCTACATGAAACTCGCCGAAGAAATCCTGAACAAGGATAAATAAAATATACCATCGGCATTACATACGCAGGAACCAGAAATTATATATTAATCAAGGATTTCAAAAATGGGAAAAAAGTCTCTTGCTCTCGGCCGCGGCCTCTCCGACATTCTCAAGGACCACTCCTTGAATAGTGGCATCGTGATTGGCGAATCCGAAAACCAGCCGGCCCAGGACAACGATAACAGCCGAATCGTAGAAATCGACGTCAACCTCATCGACCCGAACCCGTTCCAGCCGCGCAAGGTTTTTAGCGACGACGAACTGGTGGAACTTGCCGAAACTATCGAGCAGCACGGGTTAATCCAGCCGATTATCGTGCGCAAGGTGGGCGACCGTTACCAGATTATCAGCGGTGAACGCCGTACTCGTGCAACAAAACTCGCCGGCCTCCCGGTCATCAAGGCGCAGGTTTACGAAAATCTCGACGACAAGACGATGGCCGAATGGGCCCTCATCGAGAACATCCAGCGCGTAGACCTGAACCCGGTCGAAGTTTCAAGGTCTTATCAACAGTTGATCGATAATCATGGCTATACCCACGAAGATTTGGCCAAGATTGTTGGTAAGTCCCGCTCCGCCATCACCAACTCGCTGCGTCTGCTCAAACTCCCCGAACAAGTGCTCACTTGGATAGTAGAAGGCAAGTTGAACAGTGGTGCCGCCCGTGCCCTCTGCAGCGACAAGGTCGAAGATTCTGAAAGCCTCGCTAAGAGAATTATTGACGAAGGCCTGAACGTCCGCCAGATCGAAGCCGTCATCCGCGGGGAAGATATCAACCAGCCGAAAGACGAGAGACGAGAGACGAGAGAGGAAGACTCCCCGGCAGTGGATGCGGCAGGCAACGAAGCCGGGGCAACTCCGGCGAGCTCGGCTGTAAAGAAGCCGAAGCCGGAACTCAGCGCCGACCTCAAGAATTTCGAATCCAAGCTCGAAGGCTATTTCGGCACCAAGGTTGAGCTCAACCCGAGTGCTTCTGACCAGTCTAAGGGCACCATCGTCATCAGTTACTATTCCATGGACGACTTGACACGCATCCAGGAACTTTTGGAGAACCGGTAAAAAGTGAAATTCCTTAAGCTAAAGCTCAAGTCGTACACCATCCAGGTCATCCCGGACGATTCGCGGCAAATCAAGCAATACCACGTCTCAGCGACGATGCTTACGGTTATCCGCGTTGTGCTCGCCGTGTTCATTGTACTTTCAGTCGTGTTCATAGCGCATATCGGCAAGATGACTGCAAAGATTGCCCGCTACGAAACCTTGAAAAAGACGGACGCCCAGCTCGTCAAGGTGAACGCCAACTACGAAGAGGTGCTTACCCACCTGGATTCCCTCTGGCTATTCGAAGAAAGGATACAGAATATCCTCGGCACGTTCCTCGAAAACGATTCCAACAAGATCAACAGCCTTATTGACAAGAGCAAGTTCGTGCATACGCCTCCCGAAAAGATTGAAGTCGACTTCGAAGGCCTCCACGGTTGGAAAAGCTACGAAGAAAGGCAGAGAATCGAGAGACTCCCGAATATTTTGCCGGTCGTGGGCATGATCAGCAAAACGTTCAACGAAGAGACCGGACATAACGGCACTGACTTTGCTGCAAAGGTCGGAAATCCCGTTTTTGCCACTGGAACGGGTACAGTTGAGTTCGCCGCCGAAAAAGATGAGCTCGGGAATACTATAATTGTTAATCACGGGAACGGTTATGTAACGAGCTATTCCCACCTGAAGGATATGAGGACACGAAAAGGGCGCCAAGTCAAGAAGGGTGATATCATCGGTACCATCGGCACCACTGGCAACGCATCTGGACCGCATCTTCATTACACGATCACGAAGGACGGAGTTCCCCAGAATCCCGAATCCTTCTTCAATTACTAGGAGAAACCATGCCAAATAAAGAACAGGAAATCACACAGATCGGCAACAGCATTACCATCAAGGGCGACATCCTCGGCAAGAGCGACGTCCGCGTGGCTGGTAACGTCCAGGGTAGCGTGAATATCGAGGGCGACCTCGTCGTGGAACGCACGGGCCGTATTGAAGGCGAAATCAAGGTCACCTCTTCCGTCATTGCTGGCACTGTCAGAGGCAACATCGATTGCACGGGCAAGCTCGTCCTCGAGAACTCTTCCAAGTTCGTGGGCAACATCAAGACGAAGCAGCTCATCATCCAGGAAGGCGCTATCTTCCAGGGTAACTGCAACATGGGCTCTTCCGAAGTTCCGCCCGCCAAGGAAGCTCCGGCTGCTGCCAACGGAAAGGAAAAAGGTCAACAGCCTTTCTAATATCACCTATCTATTTATATAAATAGAAATGATATTGAAGATGTTGATTGTGGATAGAAAATTCGGGTTTTCTCAATATTCACTTGAATATCATAGAGATATGAAACTAAAGTGTGATGGCGGTTACATTGAAAACTCGAATTCTATTCACGAACTTCAACATGAATAGATGTTGAAAGCTGATCTTTGACAGCTATCAACAGAAAAGGCACAAAAGGACGTTGAAAACAGAAGGTAAATAGCGCAGAATATTTACAAAAGGGATACATAAGAAAAATAATATAAGGCCCACTGCGCTGTATTATCTATATTCTTTACGCGTATGATTTCGAAAGTGATCAGAATCGGTCAGGTATCCGATATCCATATCGGAGAAGACGAAGGATTTGTGCAGGGCATCGATGTCCGCGCAAATTTTGAGTCCGCCCTGAAGTCGAAGTCCATGAAGGACATCGACTTGCTGGTGCTGTCCGGCGATCTGGCTAACGAGGACGGGGAAGAAGGCGCCTACAAATATGTGGCCGACCTGCTCAAGGATTACCGCGTTCCCGTATGCGTGATTCCAGGGAACCACGATCGCCTCGATGTCATGCAGAAGTATTTCGATCTAGAGGGCAAGGTCAGGGACGGAAAGTGCTACTATCGTTACGACATTTGCGGCCGCACTCTGCTCTTTTTGGATAGCGGGTGTGGTACAGTTTCCGAGGACCAGCTAGACTGGTTGAAGGTCGAAGCGGCAAAGGTGAACGATGAAATCCTCCTGTTCATGCACCATCCGCCGTGCCTTTGCAACCACAGGTTCATGGACCTGAAGTACTCGCTCAAGAACATAGACGAAGTCCAAGAAACTTTGTCTTCAATAAAGAACATCAAGCATATTTTCACGGGTCATTACCATTTCAACTTCCACCTGCAGTTGCCTTCGCAGCAAGAAGTGCATGTCGCGCCCTCGACACAGATGCAAATAGACCCGCAGGCACCCATTTTTAACTTGATGAGTTCCGCGCCGGGCTGGCAAGTGATTGAATGGGGAGAAAATTTTGTAGAAACTGGAGTTTATTTCAATTAACCCCTTGAAATATTTGTCCATTTAACTAAATTTGGGGAAAATTTGGCGGCTTAGCTCAGTTGGTAGAGCGTCGGAATCATAATCCGCAGGTCTGTGGTTCGAGCCCACAAGCCGCTATTACCTAAGAAGAAGAGGTGCGTATGTCAAAACGAATTCTCATGATATCGGTCTTGATACTCACCTCTTTTTTTGTATCCTGTTCTAAGGATAAAGCCGAAAAACAGGCACAACAGCAGGCTGTCGTAACCGTTCCCAAGGTCGAAGCGATAGTCAAGGTTGAACCTTTCAATGTGCCGGAATCGCCTGTCATTAGCGAAGAAAAAGCTAAGTTGTACGTAAAGGCAAGTGCCGCTCTCCTTGAGTTGGGCGTAAGCTGGACAGACCGTATCGAAAAGGCTCAGGACAACGAGAAGGTTCAGATTCTCAATGCTTACAACGTTGCTCGTGATCAGCTCTGTGCTCGCGTCGGGCTCGCTGGCATTGCCGAATACAACTGGATTACCGAAGTCGCGCTGAAGGCCGACGACAACAAGTTGACGTTCGAATCGGCCGGAATGAAAATCCAGTAATCCTGGGTACGTTTTTAAGGAAGGGCTCCGCGCTTTAAGGCACGGGGCCTATGTTTTATCATCTTTGGCGCCATAGGTTTCTTTTGACATTTTTTGTCGGCCGGACGAAACTATATTTTAACCGTGAAAAACGAGGTTATTGAATGAAGTTTCTGCATCTGGCTGATTTGCATATAGGCAAGCGCGTGTGCGAGCATAACATGCTCGACGAGCAGGTGCATATTTTGGGCGAGGTTTTGGATATTGCCCGCAAAGAAAGCCCAGATGCCGTGCTTATTGCGGGTGATGTTTACGACAAGTCGGTGCCAAGCGCCGAGGCGGTGGCCGTGCTCGACGATTTTTTGGTGAAGCTTGCTGCGACGGGTACCAAGGTGTTCGTGCTGAGCGGGAACCACGATTCAGCGGAACGCATCGCGTTTGGCGGGCGCCTGATGAGGGGCATGGGCGTGTACATGTCGCCTGTGTACAACGGCGAATTTGCGCCGATGACACTTCAAGATGAAATGGGCGAGGTGGATTTGTGGATGCTCCCGTTCGTGCGCCCTGCCGATGTTCGCGCCCATCTCGAGAGCGACGAGGAATGCGCCGCGGTGACGGACTATACCTCTGCCATGCGCATGGCGATTGCGCAAATGAAATTTACGGAAGGCCGCAGGAACGTGCTCTTGGCGCACCAGTTTGTGACGGGTGCGGAACGCAGCGAATCCGAGGAGAACGTGGGCGGCCTCGACAACGTGGACGCCTCGGTGTTCGAGAAGTTCGACTACGTGGCGCTCGGGCATATCCATAAACCGCAAAATGTGATGAAGGATGTGGGCGGTACGGTGCGTGCGCGTTACAGCGGCACTCCGCTCAAGTATTCGCTTTCGGAAGCGGCACATAAGAAATCGGTTACGGTCGTGGAGCTAGGTGCGTCCAGGGCGTGCAACGAGTTTAGAACTGCCGGAGTAATATGTGACGATATAGATGTGCATGCGGGCGACTTGTTTGCTGGTAGTGAAATGCGCGCGGCCTTGCAGGTGCGCGAGGTTCCGCTGAAACCGTTGCATGATGTGCGCGAGATTCGCGGGACGTTTGCAGAAGTTGTCTCGCCGGAATTCCGTACGGCGCAAGTGGCGGCAGGCAATAAGCTTGACGATTTTGTGTATGTGAAACTCACCGACGAAAACGACGTGCCCGACGCCGCCCAGAAACTGCGCGGGATTTACCCGAACTTGATGATGCTCGATTACGACAACGAGCGCACGCGCAACCAGCAGATTGCGGTGGGCGTGGAAGCTGTCGAGAAAAAATCGCCGATGCAATTGTTCGGGGAATTTTTCAGCGAAATGACGCGCCGCGAAATGAATTCCGAAGAGTGTGAGTTTGTACAAAGTATTGTTGACGGAATCTGGGAGGGCGAACGATGAGACCGACCAGGCTGATTATTTCTGCATTCGGGCCGTACGCGGAGCGTACCGTCATTGATTTGGATAAGCTCGGCAAGAGCGGGCTCTACCTGATTTCGGGCGATACGGGCGCCGGCAAGACGACGATTTTCGATGCGATTACGTATGCGTTGTTCGGGCGCGCGAGCGGCGACAACCGCGATGATGCGAAGTTGTTCCGCTGCACGAATGCGACTCCCGAGACAAAGACCGAAGTGGACTTGACGTTTGAATACGCGGGCAAGGAATACCGCGTGGTACGCAATCCCGAGTACATGCGCCCCAAGGCGCGCGGCGAAGGGCTCACGAAGGAAGCGGCCTCGGTCACTTTCTACTATCCCGAAGCGAGCGGCAGGCAGGGCCCCGCAAGCCGCCCGGTAAGTAAGGAAAAAGACGTTGCGGCCGCAGTGCAGGGAATTATCGGCATCGACCGCGACCAGTTTACGCAAATCGCGATGATTGCGCAGGGCGACTTTATGAAGCTCCTGCTTTCGACAACGGACGAGCGCAAAAAGATTTTCCGCAAGATTTTCAAGACGGACAAGTTCAGCGCCTTGCAAGAAGAACTCAAGAGGCGCGCCTCGGAAATAGAAAGGCAATGTGGCGATAGCGAAAATGCGGCATGCACGATGGTGGCGCAGTTGCAGTGCGGTGAGGAATCGGCGCAAGCGCAGAATCTGGAACAGGCGAAGAACCTGGCCGCAGCAAGGCAGGTCGCCGACTGGCAGGGCGTTTGCAGCACTGCGGAATCTGTAATTGCAGAAGATGAAGAATCGCAAGTAAAAATGAAGGCGGAACTTTCTGGATTTGAAGGCCGCCTTGCTGCGATGGACAAGGAATTGGGACAGGCGCAGAATATCGAAAAGACTCGCAGTGCTCTCAAGAAAGCTACGGAAGATTTTGAAAAAATTTTGCCGACCCTGGCTCCGTTGAAAGAAGCGAAGGTTGCGGCCGAAGCCAAGCAGCCGGAACGCGACAGCTTGCAAGAACGCATCACGACGCTCAGGAATTCTTTACCGGAATACGACCAACTGGAATTGCGCCGGGCCGATATTGCGAAGAAGGAAAAAGATGCCAAGAACCTTGCCGTGGATTTGGAAAAAAATCGCAAGGCCGTAGAAACGCTCAAGGCGACGATTGCGACGCTCGAGGAGGAATTAGCATCGCTGGGCGATGCGGGTTCCAAGAAGCAGGAACTGATTGCGCAGCTGGATAAGCTTAAGACAAGGCAAGATGACTTGCTGAAGGTAGGCAAGAGCGTCAAGGAATTGACCACAATACGCGATATTTTTGAAAAGGCGAAACAGGCCTACGTTACAGCCGACGCGGATTACCAAAAGAAGAACGCGGAATACGAGGCGATGAATCGGGCTTTCTTGAACGAACAGGCGGGAATCATTGCCGAGACCTTGGTAGAAAACGAACCTTGCCCGGTTTGTGGTTCTACGGATCATCCGCACAAGGCTTGTAAATCGGTGGAGGCGCCGAGTCAGGCCGAATTGGAGCAGTTCAAGGAATTGGCTTCCAAGGCGGAATCGGTACGCAGCACCAAGAGTGCAGAGGCTGCGCAAGCGAAGGGCGCCTACGATGAAAAGCAGGCTAGCGTCGATACGCTGGTGCATGAACTTTTTGGCGAGTGCAGTTTGGAAAATGCCCGCGAGCGCGGCAATACGGAATATGCTAAAAACCGCGACAAGATGGCATCGCTGACTTTAGCTGTATCCAAGGAAGAAGAGCGCGAAAAACGCAAAACATTCCTCGAGAAGAACATTCCGGAAAAGCGCCGCGAACTGGACGGTTTGCAGGCCACCGCGACAGAGTTTGAAAAACAGATTTCTGGCCTCAAGGCCGATGTGGAATCGGGCAAGGCCGCAGTAGAGGAACTTTCGAAGAAGCTTTCGTTTGCAAGCAAGGCCGATGCTGAAAAGCAGATTGCTGAAACGCAACAGCAACTCGATAGCTCCAAGCGCGAACTTGAAAGAGCGACAAACGCATTTACTGATTGCGAAAAGCAGGTAAACGAGTTGAATGCAAGCAAGGGCACGCTGGCATCGCAGCTGGAGGGCGCTCCGGAATACGACTTGGCTGCATTACAGGCAAAGCGTGACGAGGCCGCTGCTGCCCGCAATGCGCTTGTGCAGCGGTTAAACACCGTTACGGCGCGTCAATCGCAGAACAAGAATTCGCTTTTGCAAATTCGCAAGACAGTGGATTCCTTGGGAGAACTTCTCCGCAAGCGCGGCTGGATGCGCAACCTTTCGGATACGGCGAACGGCATGCTTTCGGGCACGAGCAAGGTGATGCTCGAGACTTACGTGCAAGCGTCGTATTTTGACCGCATCGTGAGCCGCGCGAATACGCGCTTCCGCATTCTATCGAATGGGCAGTACGAACTGGTGCGCCGCATGGACGCTTCCAATAACAGGAGCCAGAGCGGGCTCGACTTGAACGTGCTCGACCATGTGAGTGGCAGGCAGCGTGAGGTCAAGACGCTCAGTGGTGGCGAAAGTTTCTTGGCGTCGTTGTCGCTGGCGCTCGGCCTTGCCGACGAGGTGCAGAGTTCGGCGGGCGGCATCCAGCTCGACACGATGTTCGTAGACGAAGGTTTCGGCTCGCTCGACGACGAGAGTTTACGGCTTGCCATCAACACGTTGCAGACGCTCGCGGGCGACAACCGCTTGGTGGGCATCATCAGCCACGTGAACGAACTCGAGCGCAAGATTGAAAAAATCGTCCGTGTGAAAAAGGACGACAACAAAATCAGTCGCGTGACGATTGAGGTATAAAAAATGGCCCCTTGAAGGGGCCGTTCTTATAGTGTGCCGTTTTTACGGAATGTCGTTGGGCATGATGCCAAATTCGCGGATACTGGGCAGCATGATTATTTCTGCATCTCCAGATTCCAAAGCTTCTTGCGTCACTTCTTCATTGAATTCTTCGTGCCCTTTGTCGTTTGCATCTTCGAAGGTGGCATCCTTGTTACTGAGGAATGTCGTTTCGATCAGGTCGACGGTACTTGAACCCTTTTCGACAGTCCATCCAATGAACATGTGGTTCGGGATGGTAATGATGGCGACTTCGAAACCAATGGCTTCGAGGACCGATGCGAACAAGAAGGAAAATTCGTTACACACAGCCTGCTTTGACCTCAGGATTTCTATAGGGTAGTTGATTTTCTGCCCGTTGCTCCCGATACCATCGTTTTCGACGTACTTGATATTGCGCTTCTGCAGAACTTCGAATACTGCTTTGGCTACACGTGCGGCACTTTCTGTGACTGTAGAGTCATCGCTGTATTTCTGGTAAGCTTTGAGGCTTTCACTGGGGAGCTTTTTGCTGACTTCGGCCAAGATGGTGGAGATGGAATCCATGTTCGGCGTAATCCAGACACCGACCCACCAGTTCCTGTTTACGACGCCGGCGAGCTCTGCGCCATTGACCTGTACAGGGTGGATTGTCGTGGGTTTGGATGTCGAGTAGAAGAGAATCTCTCGGTCGTTTTCAAGGGCATAGGCGCGGATTTGGTATTGTTCCTGCTTCGGTGCCGAGAGGTCGAGCAGATAGTCCATATCGAATTTCAGCGATGACCCGATGATTATGGATGTATCGGGATTTACGAATTCCGTTGTCGTGCTCGTATCCGTGACACCTTCTATCCATACTTTGAGGGCAATCTTTTTCCAGCGGCAAGGAACTTTGCTCTTGCTCTCGCAAGTGTTGCGGACGGTTATGGAAACAGGCATCGGAGCCTTTTGTTTGTTTTTGTCCTTGAAGTCCTTGTACATGAGCGGATACTGGTTTGCAAAAGCTCCGTAGATGTCGTCTTTGCTCGACCATACAGAAGCGTCCAGCGTCCGGATGACATTCTGCGTGTAGATGTCGTTGTAGATGCTGTCGTAAAGTTGCTTGTAGAGCGTGTCGTAGTCGGCCTCTTTGAGGCTATCGAGTAACGCTTCGCGAATGGAGTCCATCCACTTCTCGGAGTAAGTGTTATCGAAGAGAATCTTGTAAACGGTATCCACGTAGGGTTCCGCATAGAGGCTGTCCCAGAGAGTTCCCGTGACTTCTTCGCGGATTGCTGTGGCAAGAGAATCGACATCGACCTCTTCGGCGTCTTTACCTGCGATACCGTCTTTACCATCTTCGCCGGAACAAGCGGTAAAGGCAATCGTGAAAGCCGTGAACGCTGTAATTGCAAAAAATGAAAGTCTAGAATGTGTGTTCATAGGTTTCCCTTCTTGTTTTCGCTTCTGGGTATGTTCAGCGTGTTTTGCGTTTGTTGACAAGTCTTGTGTAGGTTTCCACCTGCCGCTGGATGATGCCGTCCCATGTGAAGCAATCGGCGATGCGCTTGCGGGCACCTGCGAGCAGGCTTTCGAGGAGCGAGCGGTCGCTGGCGATGCGCTTGAAGGCGTTTGCCAAGGCTTCGGGGTCTTTTTCGGGGACAAGGATTCCCGACTCGCCGTCTACGACGACATCCGGGATGCCACCCACATTGCTTGCGACAATCGGGAGGCCAAGTTCCATCGCTTCGATGAGCACGACGCCCAGGCCTTCGGTGTCGCCCTTGTGGTCGACGATGGCGGGCAGCACGAATACGTTTGCAGTGCGGTATTCATTGGCTAGGTCTTCGGGCGAGAGTTTGCCGGTGAAGATGACGTGCGGGTACTTTGCGGCCTGCTGTTTGAGTTTCTCGGTGAGGTCGCCCACGCCGACGATGCGGATTTCGAACTTGTCGGCAGGCAGGAATTTCGCGGAGTCGATGAGGTAGCAGATGCCCTTGCGCTCGATGTGCCGCCCAACGAACAGGATCTTGAACTTCCCATTCACCGGATGCGGAACAAGCCCCGAGCCATCTCTCTCGTCTCTCGTCTCTCGTCTCTCGTCTAAAGTCGTTCCGTACGGGCTCCATTCTACGTCTACGTTCCGGATGGCCTTGATCTTGCCGGCGGTGAAGCTCGAGTTTGCGAACACAGCCTGCGCTTGTCCGATGGCGAACTTGAGTAGCGGTTTGACCCATTTCTTTTTGCGGATGAGCAAAAGTTCTGCCCCGTGGAAATTCAGCACCAGCGGGATGCGGAGGAGCTTTGCAGCGCCGAGCGCGATGTAGGCATGCGGGAACGGCCAGTGCGCGTGGATGATGTCGGGCTTCCACTGGCGGCATATCTTGAGGCACTTGAAGAACCCGTTGATGATGTAGGGGATGGCAAGGAGCTGTAGCCAGGGCTTGCTCGCCATTTTGGAGGGGGCGCCTTCTTCGTGCGTGAGGATTTCCCAGTTGGCGGGCGCGTAGCGGAAACGGTTTACGCGCGTTCCGTCGATTTCGTGGCTTTTAAGCCCCTTGTAAGAGGGTGCGAGTACCTGGATTTCAATGCCCGCCTTTTTGAGGTGCGCAATGGATGTCCGGAGCCAGGGGACTTCGGCGTCTTCGTGGAATCGGGGATAGACGGAGCCGATGACAAGAACTTTCATGCCTGTGCCGTTGACGCCTTTTGTTGCATATCTTGGATGCAGGCGGGATAGACGATGGGAGTCACGAGGGTAGAGAGGATGTTCGATATGTGCGGGAAGTCGTTGATGTTCGCCGTTTGCTCAATACGGCCCTTGACGCGCATCCAGCCTTCTATCTTGGAGTCAAGAAGTAGCATGCCTAATCCGGCCTCGTTTTCGATAAATCCGATGATGTCGCAGCCTCTGTTGTTCTTGGCTAACGCTTCTAGGAAGATTTCCCAGAATTTGCTGTTGTCTTCGTCGTTGCCGAGTTTTTGGGCAATCTGTTCAAAGTTGAACTCAAGGTACACGAACGAGGTCTTGTCCTCGTCGCTGCGTATAATTTCCTCTTGGCAGCGCCGTTCAAATAATTCCTTCGTGTATATGGAAATATTGAACCGGTGTTTTCCAATCAAATTGAAGAGCTGTTCCTTCATCATCGATTGGAATTTAGTCTATTTTTTGGTCATGCAGAGATTGATCAAGTTAAAAAAAGTGCTTAAGAACAGCGTTTTGGCATCGGCAGTGGAGGGATTCAAGTCCTTGAAGGTGTCTACGGGCAAGTACCGTCCGCTTTCGCCCGCCGAAATAGAGGTTCTCGAGAAAAACGGCAACAGGTGCGACGACTGGTCGAAGATCATGGTGGAGCCGGCTTTTGTTCCGGAACGCATCTACCGCTCCGTGTTCATGGGCGATGTTTACCTGCCCGCCTTTTTCGGCACGCTTCTTTTGCCCGGCGACGTCTCGTTCCAGACCGGCATATACGACAGCCTCGTGCATAACTGCATTATCGAGAATGCGCTCGTGTACAGGGTCGCCATGCTCAGCAACGCGATTGTACGGCGCGGCGCCGTGGTCCAGAACGTTGGGTCGTTTGTGGGCACCGGCAAGATCAATTACATGATGGGTACTGGCATCACTGTGGGTAACGAGATGGGTGGCCGCATGGTGTATGTCATCCCAGAGATTACCACAGACCTGGTGGATGTGCAACTTTTCCACAAGGCCGATGCAGCGACGGAGGCTGCATTCAAGGAACAGCTCATGGCACACCGGGACGAGTGCGATATGCCCTATTCCATCGTAGGCAAGGGCGCCGTCGTGAGCAATACGAACATCGTGCGCAACAGCTGGATAGGCGAACATGCCCGTGTCGAAGGTGCTGCAAAAATCAGGAACTCCATCATCATGAGTTCGCTGGAGCATTCCACGCACGTTTACGATTCTGTGATTCTTGAAAATTCCAACTTGCAGATGGGCGTGAGCGTACATACAGGCGCCGAGGTACAGAGGTCGGTGCTCATGGAACGCTGCAAGGTGGGGAGCAAGGCCATTGTGAAGTCTTCTATCGTGGCGCCATGCTGCCATATCGAAGAGGCCGAGGTGAACTGCTCCTATGTGGGGCCTATGACGCAGATGCACCACCATTCGCTTTTGATTGCGGCGCTGTGGCCGGAAGGCTGCGGTAACTTGGGCTACGGTGCGAACGTCGGCAGCAACCACACCGGCCGCATGCCTGACCAAGAAATCATGCCTGGGCAAGGAATGTTCTTTGGGCTTGGTGTGAACATCAAGTTCCCCGCCAACTACCGCGAGTCGCCGTTTACGTTGGTCGCAAGCGGTGTGACGACATTGCCGCAGCGGCTCAAGTTCCCCTTCTCGCTCATCCGTTCCGGCGACCCGCAGTTGATGGGTGTGCCCGCGCGCCTAAACGAAATTATCCCCGGCTGGAACTACGCGAAGAATGCGTACGCCATGGATAGGAACGCCTACAAGTATGCCCAGCGGGGCAAGGGTGCTGTTGCGCCGGTGTTCTACAACATGTTCAGCGCCGAGACCGCCCGCTGCGTTTTCGATGCATACAACCGGTTGCAAGGGGTTGCCGTGCGGGACCTCTACACTCGGCGGGAAATCGACGGACTCGGTGAAAACTTCATGCGCGAAAGCGTGCGCCAGGATGCCCTGCGCGCCTATGCGGAATACTTGGAACGCTATGCGCTCGACATGCTGATATCCCTCGTCGAAAACGACGGCTCGCTTGCCGCACAGGCGCCGCGTGAACTCCGCCGCCTGGTTGCGGGCGATGTGAACAAGGACATCGTGCGCATCGTGCCGCTACCCGAAACATTCGAAGAAGTAGTCAAGCGTTTCCGCACGCTCGAAAAGGAGTGGTTCGATCGCGTCGGTCACGGGCTCGACCGCGACAGCGCACGTGGCCGCGAGATATTTGACGACTACGATTCCGCGCACCCAGTCGATGCCGCCTTCGTGGAATGGGAAAAGACACGCTTTGAAGAATCCATCCGCCGCCTGAATGCCGTGGCCAAACTCGCGAAGCCGGAAGGGTAGCTCTCCGGTGGAACAGATATTGCTCTACATATTGCTCGGTGTCGAAGTCGTGCTGCGTGTACTGCTCGAAGTGCGCGAACGTAGGCTGACCCAGGTGCGTGGCGGCGTGTTCGCAGTGCTCCGCCTGGTGCCGCTTTTGAATGACATCGTGCCCCTGCCCGAATCGCGCAAGGCGCCTGCCGCCTCAGCCTTTGTCGAGAAGCACGAAGAAGGCCACAAGAGCCTGCACCACGGCATCCTGCGGAGCGTCACCAAGATTATCTTCTTGATTGTCGCTGTATGGTTTTTGGCCGCGATGCTCTCGAGGTTCGGTCTCACCATTTACGAATCCGTGCTGTGGCTGCACTTGGCCGCCATACCCCTCCGGATGATATTTCATCTGTACTGCTGGAACCAGGAATACGAAGCCGATGCTTACGCAATGAAGCAGCTCGGCAAGGCTAAAACTAAGGAAGCTATGCGCGACCTTGTTGCGAGCGAAATCCCGTACACGAAGCTCTTTGCCGTCGTGTACCGCGAACACCCGACTGCAACGCTCCGTCGCAATCGGCTTTTTAGCAAGTAGGCTATTCGCAGTCGAGGCAGGTCCATTCCACCACGCCGTCGCAGCCTTCCTTGGATCCGGTGAGGCGTTCGCATGTATAGCTTTCAACGTCGATGAGGAATCCGAGGTTACCTGCGTTCTGGGTGCAGCATCCATCGCAGTCGCTATCGGCGCACTTGTCGTAAACAACGGCATCGATGGACTTGTCATTCTGGCGCAGCCTGAAAGTTTTGCCTCTGTACTTGCCCCAGTCTTTTTCGTGGATGGAGATGATGTTGTGCTCGCTGACCCACTGCTCGGTCTGCTGGCCGTTGATGCCTGCAAAGTAGCCCGCCCATTCGCAACCATTGTACTTGACGCATTCCTCGCTGCCGGGGTCCGGCCAAGAAATATACCAGGTCAGGTAAGCCTTGTTCCAGACGGTGTCGGCGGGAGCAGCTGCCGTGGTGGAACTGCTGGATTCAAGTATTGCAGAATTTTCGGGTGCCGCAGAAGACGGGTCAACTATACCCGCAGACGATACGGATTCACTTGACAAAGCCGTCTCGCTCGATGCCGGCGTATTCCCTGCGTTCACATCTGTCGAAACGCTGCTGGAACTGCTGTCGGCGCAGGCAGCAAAAAAGAACAATGTCGAGAATATACAGACAAGAGAAATTTTTTTCATAAGATACTCCGTATCAGCTATGAGCCTTGAGTTATGGGCAGAAGGTCTTGCCGTCGCTGAAGGCGTTGCCTACGCGGCGTTCCATCACATAGTAACCGTGCCCCGCGGTGTCGTAGCATACTGGCGCAAGCTTTTCGACGGAGAGTTTTCCATCGCTGTCCAGCACGGATTCGTCGGCGGTCACATTCACGATTTCGCCGAGCAAAAGTTCGGATTCCTCGTCGTAGCTCACCATCTTGCATTCCAGCGCAAGCGGGAGTTCGGCAATCAGCGGGGCGTCCACGTTTTCGCTCTTGACGGCGGTGAGGCCCGACTTTGCAAACTTGTCCGCGACCTTGTTGCCGCTGGTGACTCCGAGGTAATCAATAGCCTTGATGTTCTTTGCCGTCGCCATGCTCACGGTGAAGGCCTTGCGGGCAAGGATGTTCGGCATGGTCTTGTGGCTCTTGGCCACGTAGATGGCAATTTGGTTCGTATCGCTGACGCTGCCCCAGGCGGCCACCATCGCATTCGGGGTGCCGTCTTCGTTGTATGTCGCGATGACGAGCGTCGGCTGCGGGTAAAGGTATGTCTTGACTCCGAGATTTTTGCGCATGATAAATTCTCCAGTTGGTCAGGATGTTCTATTGACAAGATACTAAAAATGTATTTAGCGGCCTTCGCGGAGGCGGAAGGCGGCGCAGGCGATGTCCACTTCGCGGGGCAGGCTCATTTCGCGGCTCAGGCCCTGCGGCAAGTTGCGGAACCCGACGTTGCGGATGCTTTCGCACACCTTGCTTGCAGCGGCCGACACAGAATCGTTTGCCATGCTGTCGGCATTGCTCGCCGCATTCTGCAACAGGTTCAAGAGCAAAAAGCCGGCACCTAGGCGCTGCGACTTGTCCACTAGCGTGTTGAGGCGCGAGGTGTCCGAGACGAGGAAGCCGATTTGCAGCAGGGAATCTCCGGCAAGCTTCACCTTGACCTGGCGTTCCACGGCAGAGGCGGGGCGCACGGATTTTTGAAGGGGCTGCATGTAGTCGGCGAAGGCGCGGGGCGCGGGCGGCGCGAAATTTGCTTCAGCAGATTCGGCAGGTTTAGTGGACTTGGCGCATTCGGCCTTGTAGTTCGCCATGACGACGATGTTGTCCGCGAGGTCGAGGTAGTCGCCGCAAGCGCCCGCCACCAAGATAAAGCTATAACCCGCCTGCGCAATGGCGCGGATGCGGTCGGTCAGCGGTATCAGGGGTTCGCGGTCGTCGCCCAGGAGTTTGCGGACACGGATGTCGCGGATGAGGAAGTTCACCGCCGAGGAATCCTCGTCAATGAGGAACGTCCGCGAGTCCGCCTCGATGGCTTCGAGCAGGTTCGCGGCCTCGCTCGTGGAGCCCGATGCCGAAAGCGTGGTAAAATCCTTGGTGCTCACGCCACCCGGAAGGTCGCGCACGAATATCGAGAGGTCGGTAGCGCGCACACTGCGCCCGTCCTCGACGCCGACGCGCAGGGCGGTCTCGTCCACGACGATTCCCTCGCGGCCATCCCCCGGCACATGCGGGAATACCGAGCGCGTGAGCGCTTGCAGCAGCGTCGACTTTCCGTGGAAGGCGCCGCCCGTAATGACGGTGACTCCCCTGGGAATGCCCATGCCGCGAATTTCGCGGCCACAAATTTCAAGTGTCACCGCCATTTCCGGCGGCGCCACGAACGGCACCGCGTCCTTGAGCGGAGCCTCGCTCAAGCCCGACGCTCGGGGCAGAACCGCCCCGTCGGGCACAAACGCGCAAAGCCCGCGTTTGTCGAGTTCCGCAAGGATCTCGACGCGGTCGGCGAGCACGCCGTAATGCGCTTCCAGTTGCGCCGCCCGCGACGAGTCGTTATACAGGCTCGCCGATACGAGGTCGGGCAGCACCATCGTCAAAATTTCGGCCGCAGCCTCCGATTCTATCTTGCGGCCCTCGCCGGGCAAGCGCACCTGCAAGCAGACGCGCAAATCGCCGTTATCGACCCACAGGGAGTTCCGCACCAGCATCTCGGGTCCCGGATTCTCGATGGCCACGGGGGCATTTTTCTCGGGGAAATGCTCCTGCACAACCGCACTCAAGCGGCGTAACAGGAAATCCGAAAGCGCAAGCCGGCGTTCAAAACTGCTCCCCCAAACAGGAGCGTACCCGAGTTTTTGCAAATTTGTCTTCAGCAGCACCCTGGACGCAGGGGCAAACGGGTCGCCCTGCACATGCAGGAATTCTAGAACAAAGTCACCAAAATCCCACGATTTTTCGGCAAGGGACTTGTATAAACCGTAATTTTTTCCGTTTAATGCGCGGATTTTCTGGTAAAGGGCCTTCATGATAAGGAAGATAGTAATTAGGGGTGAGGTGAGTAGGAAGTAGACAGTGATTAGTGGTTGGTGGTTAGGGATTTGTCATTGCGAAGGGCGAAGCCCTGAAGCAATCTCTGTCAAAGAATCTAGAGACTAGAATCTAGGGGCTAGGGGCTATGAGGTGTGAGGGCGGGGCTAAAGCCCCTTTGAGGTATGGGGTCGCGACCTTTGGTCGCTTTGAGGTTCGAGGTTGGTCGCTACGCTCCCTTCGAGGTACGAGATATATACTCATAGCTCACTGCTCGAGCCTCGTGCCTGGAGCCTAAATAGTAAACAGTGGTGGTGGTTGGTGGTTAGGATATAGACGAGAGACGAGAGAACGCCGCTGCGCGGCTACAGACGAGAGGAAAAAGTAGACAGTAGGAAGTAGACAGTAGGAAGTGGTTAGGGATTTGTCATTGCGAAGGGCGAAGCCCTGAAGCAATCTCCGTCAGTTATGAGGGGTTAGGGAAAAATATCACGGCTTCGCCGTCTTATATTGACGCACGAAGTGCGTGATAATGAGGTGTGAGGGCGGGGCTAAAGCCCCTCTGAGCAGTCAGCGATGAGTAGTAAAACAAAAATTATACCTCACACCTCAATGCTCACACCTCATTGCTCACTGCTCCCCCCCCTTTTTTCCTTTAGTTACCAAACTTTTGCAAAAAAAAATTATAAATTCGTAGAAAACTTTGTATTTTAAGAACAAACAAACAGGAGCAATCCATGAAGAAACTGTACATTTTTGCCCTTATGGTGGCTTTCCTTGTAACCGCAGCTGTCGCCGACGAAGATCCACCTCCTCGTGGCAAGGCCGCTACCATCACCATCATCACCAACCCGCCTAACAGCGAAGTTTACTTGGGTGGCGAACTCCTGGGCAACAGCCCCATCGAGAACCGCGCCGTCAAGTCGGGCCGCCAGACTCTCGTCGTGATTGACCAGGGTTACGAGCTCGTGAACCAGCGCGTGAACGTTTGGCCGGGCAACGACAAGCGCAATACCTTCGACTATGGTACCAAGATTCCTAAGGGCCATATCAAGGTGACGACCAAGCCGGGTAAGTGCCTCATCTTCGTCGATGGTGAAAACTCCGACAAGACCGATGGTGCTCCGCTTACCATTCACAACCTCGATGCCGGTGACCACGTGGTCCGCGCAGAATGCAGCAACCGCAAGTCTGCCGAAACCCTCGTGACCGTCAAGGGTGAAGAAACTATCGAAATCGAACTTGACGCCACTGCCGGCGGCAAGAAGAAGAAGTAATTTCACTGCCTTTTGGCATAAAACGGAATTACAGGAGCCCCCTTTCGGGGCTCTTTTTTATATTTAAACATGAAAATTTAACCAGGAGAAAAACATGTCCAAATTGTTCAAAGTCTGCCTGTTCGCATCTCTCGCCCTCTTTATCGGCTGTAGCGACAGCGGCAAGAAGGTCACCCGTATCGACACGAACTCCGTGACGGACCTCTCCGGGGCCTGGAACGACACCGACTCCCGCCTCGTCGCCGAGGAAATGATCAACGATTGCCTGGGCCGTCCCTGGTACGACAACATGATCCAGAGCAAGGGCGGCGCCGTCCCGACGGTCGTCATC
This sequence comes from uncultured Fibrobacter sp., assembly GCA_946405515.1. Lineage (GTDB taxonomy): Bacteria > Fibrobacterota > Fibrobacteria > Fibrobacterales > Fibrobacteraceae > Fibrobacter. The sequence continues at coordinate 19,043 of CAMJHM010000020.1, forward strand.
GGCAAGGTCTCGAACAAGAGCCACGAGCACATCAACATCGAAACCTTCATCAAGGACATGGAGCGCACGCTCATCAATTCCGGCCGTGTCGACTTCGTCGCTAACGCTCAGGAACGTGCCGAACTCCGCAACGAACTTGCCAGCCAGGCCGGCAACGCCACGGCCGATACCCAAAAGCAGGCCGGCCAGGAAATCGGCGCCGACCTCATGCTCACGGGCACCATCACCTCCATCGTCGACCAGGAAGGCGGCGATCAGGTGGTGTACTACCAGGTTGACCTCGAACTCACCGACATCCAGAGCCACCGCAAGGTCTGGATCGGCGACAAGAAGATCAAGAAGTTCATCTCCAAGAACGGCGTGAAGCTGTAAATCAGTGGTTAGTGGTTGGTGATTAGTGATTAGGGTCGTCATGTCCATAAAGCGACTTATCTTTTTGGCATTCTCGTTGTCACTCCTTGCGGGTTGTGCGAACAAGTCTATGACCCGCTACGAGGAGCTTGCGCAACCCCTCGAAAAGAAGGGTATCGACGCGACAATCGAGAAGATGAAGGAAGACCAGGACGATCTGTACGGATCGAACAGTGAATTCCTCTACTATTTCGACCTCGGTTGCCTTAACCACTACAAGCGCAATTTCAAGGAAAGCGCGGCAAACTTCGCCAAGGCGGAGCAAATCTACGAAGACCTCTATACGAAATCGGTGACGAACGAGGCCGCGGCCATCGTCACGAACGACAACACGCGCCCCTACAGGGCAAGGCCCTTCGAACTTTTGCTCATGTACGAGTTCCAGATACTCAACTATCTCGCCATGATGGACTTGGACGGGGCGATGGTGGAGGTCCGGCGCTCCCAGATAGCGATGAACGCTCTCTACCAAAAGGACCAGAAGAAGGTCAACGATAACGGCCTTTTGCGCTACCTTTCGGCCATGGTCTACGAACTGGATGGGTCATCGGACGATGCGGCTATCGCCTATATCAACACGGTAAAGGCGTACAAAGAAGGCAAGCTCAAGGTACCCAACGAGGTGCTGGAATTTGTTACCGAGGGCTTGCGCAGTGCCGATCGCGAAAACGATCTCGTTGCACTCGGTACACCGGTGCCCGGCGTAACGCCCAAGGCTTCCGCTGTCCGCCAAAATGGCCAGGAAATCATCGTCATCGGGTATGCAGGACACAGCCCCATATTGGGCGAGCTCTATATGTCGGGCACGTTCATTAGCGGCGGCGTCATGAACCTCACCTACAAGGATGGTGAAACCGGCAGATTAAGCACATTCACGTTGGTCGCCCCGCCTGTTGCAGGCGCTGGCACCGGGGAATCCTTCCACATTGGGTTCTCCTTGCCCGAAATAAAGAAATTGCACAACAGGGTGGACCATTTCGAGGTATCGCTGGATGGTTCCCCGCGAATCCGCCCTGAGAAGGTGATGGCCGTAGACGAGGAACTTAAGCAGAACATGGAAGACGAGAAATCCTCGACAATCACGCGCACGGCCGTCCGTGTCATTTTGCGCACCATTGCGGCGCAAAAGGCCAAGCAGGCCATGAAGACGGATAACATTCTCCTGAATTTACTCACAAGTATCGGCACCGACGTGGCACAGAGCCAAATTGAGCAGGCTGACCTCCGCGTGGGGCTCTTTATGCCTCATTCCCTGCACATGACGCGCATTCCTGTTTCCGTCGGCACACACAAGGTCGTCGTTACGGCAAACGGCTCCGCCGGCGAAACGGTTGAGTTGTTCGAATTCGACAAGCTGAACGTCGCCAAGGGGCAGAAAGTCTTCCTCATCATCCCCTCGATACGGTAAGACGCACCAACCAAGCGACCCCACGCCACCCCGAGCGTGGTCCCCTCCCGCATTTTTTCAAAAAAAACTCGCCTTTAGGCTACATTCCACAAAAAAAGAGGTATTTTTATCCCGGCCTGTGTTCCGACCGGCAAATTTTCTTTATTTTTAATTTGAAAATAGGAAAGTATTTAATCAGGAGCGCAACATGAACTTCAAAATTATCGCTACAGCGGCAGCACTGCTTGCAACTCAGTCGTTTGCAATCATTGGCGTCGGCGCGCATTATGCCCCCGGCTTTGGCACAAAAATGAAGGCCGGCCCCAAGGCCCCCGTTAATAAGGAAGGTTCTATCAAATTCAGCCACGAAGGCTTTGACGAGATGATGCAGGGCTTCGGTTTCAAGCTCTGGATAGACCTGCTCCCGATTATCGACATCGAAGGTACCTTCAACATCCAGTTCGGCTCCTACGATGCAAGTCTTTATGTTTTGAACCCGACTTCCGGCGTCGAATCGGAAATCCCTCTCGAAATTGAACTGGGCGGGACCCCGTTCGCCAAGGCCAACCCGAAGTACGTGGCCATGAACGGCGACCTCTCCATCACCTACCCGATTACTTCTCTCCCGATCATCCGTCCCTACATCGGCGGTGGTCTCACTGTGTTTGCCAACAGCTTTGTGTTGAACCAGGCCTACGTTTCCGCCCTGGTTGACGACCCGGCCATCCAGACATTGATTGCAGATGCCGCCGCAGGAGCAACTCCAGAAGCACAAGCTAAACTTCAGGAAGCCGGTGAAGCTCTCAAGCAGCGCGTTCAGGACAAGGCCGCAAAGGAGAGCATCAACACTAGCATCGGCGGTCATGCCCTCGTCGGTTTCCGCCTGAAACTCCCCATTATCCCCATCGCCGCGTACTGTAACTTCAAGTACTACTTCGGCGGTGAATATCCGAAGGAAATTGATGCCGGACACATGACTCTCGAAGTCGGCGGCGGCCTAGCTATTTAGAATTGAGGTCAAATAAAGGAAAAACAATGACACAGAATACGAGCAGCACGAATATTCTCATTATCGAAGACGAAATTGCAATCGCCGAAGGTCTGGTGGACCTTTGCGAATTGAACGGCTACAGCGTCAAGCACGTGGCCGACGGTGAAAGCGGCCTTAACGAAGCCTTGACAGGGCAGTATGGTCTTGTTCTCCTCGACCTCATGCTCCCGGGCATGGACGGCTTTACTGTCTGCGACAAGATTCGCGAAAAGGACAAGAGCCTCCCGATTATCATCCTCTCTGCAAAGAACGCCGATGAGGATATTATCAACGGTCTCAAGTACGGCGCCGACGACTACGTCCCCAAGCCGTTCTCCGTCCCGATGCTGCTCGCCCGCATCGAGGCTGTGCTGCGTCGCAGCCGCCAGACCATGGAAAACGAAGGCAAGCTCGTTGCTGGCAACCTCCGCGTGAACTTCCGCGAATACACCGGTACCCGCGGTACCGAAGAACTCGCGTTCACCCGCAAGGAAATTGAAATTCTCGAATATCTGTGGAACAACCGCGACCACGCCGTTCCTCGTGCCGAACTCCTCAAGAAGGTCTGGGGCTACGAGAATGCCGAATCCGTGGATACGCGCACGGTCGACATCCACATCACCAAACTCCGCAAGAAAATCGAAGACGATCCCTCCCACCCGAAACTGCTTGTCACGTTCCGCGGCGAGGGCTACCAGATGCGCTCTACGCCTGAATGCGAAAAATCCACCTAATATTCGTCGCGATATTTGTTGCCATTGCGATACCGGTCATCGTCTTGTTGGCCCATTCGTATTCGCAATTGCAACAGAATGCGCAATACGCCTACAGGGAACATGCCTTCCTGGTTCTGCAGATGCTGAACCAGCGTTTTGTCGATGACATGACCATCGAGGACCAGCGGTCGTATTCCGAATACCGCTTTATCCGCGCGGTCCCCGTGATTGGCGGCGAAGAGATTACGCTCTCGGAACTCGCGAACTTCCCCCTCCGGAGCCACTTCAAGGGAATCGTCGGGCATTTCCAGATGGACCCCGACGGCACGCTCCGCACGCCTATCCTCCCCGATGGTGTCCTTGAGAAAATTCCGATGGCCGACCGCAACAAGCGCGAGGCGGTGCTCTACAAGATTCAGACAATCCTCATGAAGCAGAACTTCAGGATTGGCGAAATCAACAACATCAAGCCGCAACCCCGCGACTCCATCGAATCCATCCTCGACCAGATTTACAAGCAAGACCTTGGGCTTTCTGCAAGCAAGAACCAGAAGAAACCATACACGCCCAAAAGGGAGAAGCGTTTTGAACAAACTTCCGAAAAGGAATCGTTTGCGTTCAACGTCGAATCGACCCGGATGGACGCTTACGGCCTCTTGCGCACCAATATCGATACGACTCATGTAATGGAAGTGGAAATCGAGCCGTTCCAGGCAACGTTCGACAACACGTACATCATCTTCTACCGTAACGTCAAGCGCGGCTCCGAGATATTCGTGCAAGGCTTTATTGTGGAACTGCGCACCTACCTCACGAACCTCGTCATGAACGAAATCAAGTTCTCCCCTCAAGAACAGAACCTGGTTATCGAGTTCGTAGGCCAAGACAAGCCGCTCGTCTCTTACGGCGACCTCAACAAGTCCTCTACACTGTTATTGAGCACACCTCTGCCCTCGCCGCTCGGCAGCATTTCGCTCAACATGTACGTCACGCAAAAGCAAAGCGCACCGGGTAGCGGAATCCTCCTGTTCCTCGGCATCGCCATGTTGGTCGTGTTGGGCGGCGGTCTCATCTGCATCTACAAACTCACGCAGAGCCAGCTCGCTCTTGCTTCCAAGCGCCAGGACTTCGTCTCTGCAGTCAGTCACGAACTTAAAACTCCGCTTACCGCCATCCGCATGTACGCAGAGCTCTTGCAGAACTCCTGGGTGGCCAACGAAGACAAACGGCAGAAGTATTACAACCAGATTGCAAGCGAAACGGAACGCCTCACGCGCCTCATCCAGAACGTGCTGAACCTCTCCAAGCTGGACGGCAACCGCTGGAACGTGCAGCTCCGCAAGGAACGCCCGAAGGGCGTGCTCGACGACTTTGTCGCGACATACAGCAAGAACGTGGAAAAGCAAGGCTTCGAGCTCACTGTTTCTTCTGATACCGACGTCAAGGACATCACGCTGATGATGGACCGCGACGCCATCATGCAGATTCTCATGAACCTGGTGGACAACTCGCTCAAGTTCTCCAAGAACGCGGACTACAAGATGATCAACATCGAGTTGCGCCTCAAGGATACGGACCTCTACCTTGCCGTGCGCGACTACGGGCCAGGTATCCCGCAAGCCGAAATGACGAAGGTGTTCCAGGAGTTCTACCGCGTCGAAAACGAGATGACGAGGCAGACGAGCGGTACGGGTATCGGCCTTTCCATGGTCAAGAAGCTTTGCACGCTCACCAACATGAAAATCGAACTCGAGAACGCGAATCCCGGCCTGCGCACGAAGATTCACTTCCCGCCCCTATCGATCTAGGGTATTGCAGTTCCCGTAACAAAAAAGTTTCACTGGCATGGCGACACACGCCTGCCAAAAAATTTGTATTTTCACTACGGCTTTCAAGTGCATAGCCAGAGGTATTTATGACACAGGAAGATATTCTGCAGAACCCAGAAAAGTATGACCTTTCTATTGAATCCGTTGGCCAGGGAACGCTTCACTCGCCCATGAGCGGCGTGCCTTTTGTCTCCGATTCAGACCGCGTCGCGCTCACTACCGACACAAAGAAATTGCAGGATTTTTTCAGCAAAGGTATCGAAGTCCCCTCGCTCGAGACTGCCGGCCCGCGCGAAACCATTTTCCACGACCCGGCATGGACCCGCGCCGGCATTGTCACCTGCGGCGGCCTCTGCCCGGGTTTGAACAACGTTATCAAGAGCCTCGTTACCGTGCTCTGGTTCGACTACGGTGTGCGCAACATCTTTGGCATCCCTTACGGCTACCGTGGGCTCAATCCCTCTTACGGCTACCCGCCCATCATGCTCAACCCGGACGTGGTTGACGCCATCCAGGACGATGGCGGCACCATCCTCGGCAGCTCCCGCGGCAACCAGGAACCCTCCGTCATGGTCGACACCCTGATGCGCCTGAACATCAATGTGTTGTTCTGCATCGGCGGCGACGGCACGCTTCGCGGCGCGCACGCCATCGCGCAAGAAGTCAAGAAGCGCAAGCAGCCCATCTCGGTCATCGGCATCCCGAAGACCATCGACAACGATTTGAACCTCATCGACCGCACGTTCGGTTTCGAGACCGCCGTGCTCAGCGCGACCAACGTCATCACGAGCGCCCACAACGAGGCGAATGGCGCCTTTAACGGGCTCGGCCTCGTGAAGCTCATGGGCCGCGACTCCGGATTTATCGCCGCCTATGCGGCACTTGCCACCACCGTCGTGAACTTCTGCCTCGTCCCCGAAGTCCCCTTCACGCTTGAAGGCGAGAACGGGCTCTTCAAGGCGCTCGAAAACCGCTACGACTGCGGCAAGACGCATGCCGTGCTCGCCGTCGCCGAAGGCGCAGGCCAGCACCTGTTCGACGGCCAAGAAGAACGCCGCGACGCAAGCGGCAACATCCTCAAGAAAGATATTGGTGAATTCCTGACGCTCAAAATCAAGGAACACTTCGAAAAGGTGGGCAAGGAAATCAACATCAAGTACTTTGACCCGAGCTACACCGTGCGCAGTATCCCCGCCAAGGGCACCGACGCCATCTTCTGCTACCAGCTCGCCGAAAATGCGGTACACGCCGCCATGGCAGGCAAGACGGACATGGTCGTCGGCAGCATGAACGGCACGTTCTCGCATGTGCCTATAGAATACGCCGTGAGCGAACGCCGCAAAATAGACCCCAACGGAGCGCTCTGGCACGCCGTACTCGGCGCAACACGTCAAGTAGACTATTTCACAGGCAAACGCCGCAAAAAATAACCCACTTTTCCGATTGTTTTACTAAGTTGTTTCTATGCTGAAAAAAGAAGAAAGAATCCTCATTCGCACGGCACTTATGGAGTACAGGAAAAACCTGTTCAAGACTTTCCACGGACTTGACGAGGAAAAAAAGACCCTCGCTGGAGTCAACCACATCCTGCAGAACTGGAAGGTCTAGCCCGCAAATGAATGCCCGCATCCATCTTCTTTCACTGATTCTCCTTTGCGCAGGAGTCGCCACGGCAAACGAAGACCTCCGTTTTGCTGATTCCTGTTATGCAGCGAGAGCCGAACGCTCTGTCGAAGACAGGGCGGATGCAGAAAATGCGAAGAAGATGATTGCCGCTTACAAGCGCGCCCAGGCAGACCCCGCAGTCGCCGAAGCCGCAACGGCGGGCGTCGTGAGGAGCATTTACTATGCCTTCCGGTTTGTCCCCTTCGCAAAGAAGCAGCGGGCTGCACGTCTCGACACGCTCAAGAACGTTTCCGAGGCCGCTTACGCCAAGTACCCGAAGAACAAGGAAATCGCCCACATCTACGCTTCGTCGCTTTCGATGTGGGGGGCTGAACGTGGCCCGCTCATCTCCGTCAAGGAAGGCGTCGCCAACAAGGTCCGCGATATCGCGACTGCGGCAAACAACTACCAGATTCTCGGGCGTGCCCACCAGCTTTTGCCCTACATTCCCATCATCCTCTCGTGGCCCGACAAGGCGCTCGCCGAAAAGTACCTGGTGATGGCACTGGAACAAGATCCCAAAGATTTGTACAACTACTTCTTCCTCGCAGAACTGCGCTTTGACCAAAAGCGCTATGCCGATGCGCTCAATATCATCAACCGCGGGCTTGCCAGGGGAATCCGCACCAGCGACTTCCTCGAAGACAAACGCGGACGCTGGAAGCTCAAAGAACTCCAGAAGAAAATCAACGCAAAGCTAGATAAGAAACAGGCGAAAAACTAGTTCTGGCCGGAGCCAATCACAACGGGTATGTCAGAAGGAAGGCTAGCTTCTAGCAAATTGCAACGAGGCTTTAAAACTTCCACCTTCATCTCGGGGGTGGTGTACTGCTTCTTTTGTTGTAAATCCATGTTCTTAAGAGCATTTTCCATATAAAGCCTCACCTATTCATAAATAAAAATAATAAACAAGTGCGCGGCCATGGCAGGTTTTGCCCCGCCATCACCGGCACAAATTTCGCTATTTAGCGCTTTTTCCCGACGTACACGCCCTTTGCCTTGGGCTTTGCGTTCAAGCTGCGGCCCTTGAGGTCGTATGTGCGGGTAACGGGCGTGAACTCACCAGTGCGCGTATTGATGCGGCCGATGACGGTCGTCTTCTTTTCGCTACCCGATTCGCCCGAACCGATACCGGCACGTCCCTTGCCTTCGACAACCACGACCTCGATTTCTTCGGGGAGTTCGTTGCTACGGTCACGCCACACGGACACATGGCCTGCCGGAGCGGGCCTCGGTTCCGCATTGGAACTGCTGTGCTTCAGGTAGGCGCGCAACGGGCGGATAAAGGCGCCGGAACCCGCCTTGACAAACTGCCCGATTTCGGCACCGTTCGAAGCCGTCGCAGCAAAGCCGTAGACACTGCCCAGGTCGGTATCGCCCTTTTCCCATTTCTTGTACGCATAGGTTCCGATGAACTGCCAGTTGCCCGAAGTGGCCACTGCCGGCTCGGTCTTCTTGATGGTATAATTTGAACCATTAAAGAAGAGCGTCTCATCCGTCATTTTCAACATGTAGGGCGTATTTGCCTTGAGATTCCCTTCGTAAGAACTGCAATCGCGGTCGGGATCCACATCAGCACGGCACCAAACCCTGTTCATCTCAACCTGCAACTTGCCGTTTTCTTCGGTCATCTGCGAGAATTCAAGGATATCATCCAAACCGCTGACACTCGAGGCATTGAAGTCAAACGGGAAAACAATCGTGGAATACTTGCCCGAATCGTTCGCCGTAACCGCAAAATTACGGATAAATTCAACATTGTTCACTTCCATGTCTTCTTCAATGTTCACGGTATCCTTGCCATCGTACAAACCATCAATGCGTGCAAACTTGTATCCATTATAATACTCGTAAACCGCGACAGCGGAAGATCCCGACTTTTTCAAAACATCTACACTCAATTCCGGATACCCGCCATTTCCATTATCATTAGATTTCAGCCGGAATGTAAGAGTCCGGCCTGTACTATATATATAGTCAATGTGATTATTGTTATTAGACATTTTTGCAAGTACTTTTGCATCTGTATCCATTCCATCGTAAATGAACAGGGAGTCTTCGTCAACAAGGTCCGTACTTCCACTTACACGAAGCGAATAACCTTCGGGAGCAGTCAATACGAGAACACCATCATTGTTGTCGCAATAAGCCCAGCCACAAGCCGTACGGACGGTCAACTTTCTGATACCCTCTGGAATATTCGCTACAACCGTATCGGTTGTCGGAATTGTAGCCCTGAGATAATCATTTGGGGATCTAAATTCTGCATAAATTAGAACATCACCCCTAGGCATTACGAATTTGGCTTCGTTTCCGGAATACCATGTACCACCTACTGGAGAAATACTGTTCCAGGAACCGTGAAAATCTTCCCAATCTACGGTGAAATAATTGAGCAAGTAACCTTCGTCGGGAGTTGCCACAAGTGTAACAGTATCTCCTACCGTAGCCGAAAGCTTATCAGAGATCATGTTTCCATTCCATGTGCCAGCCAGAGTTATAGAATATACTTCGTTAACATCTACAACACGGACATTAGCGTATACACCTTCGCCGTTTCCTTCTCCATCTGACTTGAATTTAAATGTAAGGCTCCGACCCGTGTTTTCCAATTCGCCTATTTCGCCACCAACCGATATCGTTGCGAGTTCCCGCTCGGCATCTACTCCATCCCCAGCGTAAATAATCAAGGAATCGCCTTCATCAGAAATATCCCCTGCACCCTCTGCAACTACCAATTTATACCCTTCGGGGGCTGTCAAGACGAGTACGCCATCGCTATTACTGTAATACAACCAATCAATGTAGCTGTAATCACTATAGATGTCAATCGATTTCATTCCTTCCGGAATATCCAGCCTAAGTGTATCCGCTCTGGGAATAACCGCATCACCATATTCTGCTTCGAAGATATATACTTCGAGAGAAAGATCTTTTTCCGGCATTACAAACTGAACCTGGTTTTCATACCATGCTGACCTATAGCATCTATTAAATTCATATAAAGTCGTTTTCAAATCATATGCTTCAATACAAACGCTGTATGACTTTATATCTGTCACTATATTCAATGTGACCGTATCACCTGGCGCTGCGCTTTCTGGATAGTCATCAATTGTTCCACCCTGAACTTTGGCAAACTCAATCCTATATTTTTTATCGGGATCAATAATCGTTACAAGCAAATTCATTCTCATATAGGAATCACTGGATTCATAATGGAGCGTCAAGGTATCTCCAGAACTATTCAAATACATACCGTTACCTTGGTCCAGCTCCCAAATTTTTGTCGCACCTGTTCCGGAACCATCAAAAACCGCCATTCCAGCACTGTCGCCATAGGTTTTCACATCTCCCGTCAACTGGAACTTGAACCCTTCGGGTGCTGCCAGCACAAGCGTGCCTTTGCATGCATCATAAACACATTCACCATTAACATTAAACGACTCTACATCCGCAGGAATAGTGGCAAATACAGAATCCCGTTGCGGCATCTCTATAAAGAGCCCTTCGTTAGCCGTCGTCACCTTTTCGACAAATTCAACATTGACCCTGACATTTGCATAAGGCATTGTGAAGGAATAGTCGTTACTTGTATACCATGTACCACCAGTTATAGGGAGAGACCACGATTCATCGTTCAAATCCAAATAAGCCTCCGCATAAATACTGCCTATCATGTAACCTTCGTTAGGTGTCGCCGTCAAATTAATCGTATTCCCCGTCGATGCCGACGAAAGGTCTCCTCCGGCATAACCATTTCCGCTATAATGCACATCGACATTGTGCGTAACACTTGCATCAACAAGCCTTACAGGTATAGACATGTCATATTCACCTGTCCCGACATAAACAAGAGTCAGGTCCCGCCCAGTCGTTATTCCCGACATCAATTCAGCACCCGAACCAACAGGGTCCGCGAATTCACCATCGTAAGCGTTAAATCCAGAAGTATATTCATGATTCATATTCTCAACTAGGAACCAATAACCTTCCGGAGCCTTCAGTATGAGAGGCTTAGCCGCTTCCCACTCGCCAACTCCCTGTCCATTCACGTAAAATTCTTCGAATCTAGCAGGGATTGTTGCCCTAATGGTTTCGTACCGGGACACAGCAATGCTTGGCGTTTCTGATTCGCTTGCAAAGTAAGGCTCAATATTAACATCTTCGCCTGGCATCAAGAACGTCACCTCGTTCCCTTCGGAATACCATGTTCCACCCGTCTTAGAGACCTCCCATCCAGTATTTTCGCCCCAAATTCTCACGTGATGGAGATAATACCCAGAATCAGGCGTCACCGACAAAGAAACAGGCGTGTTCACCTTGGCAGAAACCGTATTGGGAACGATATTGCCATTACTGTAATCCCAGAAAGAGACTGCATAATCTTTGTTCGGGTCGACAACAAGGAATATCAAAGCTAAACCATTGCGCTTTTGAATAGATTCACCCATTTCTTTATAATGGATTGTCAAATCATTGCTAGAAACAACCATGCTGCCAATATAACTCCCGTTAAGAGCCTTCAAGAGTGTATCGCTACTATTGTAGATATACAAGGAATCAGCGGAACCTCGACCCGAAAATTCCCCCATCACCTGGAACACTTTCCCTTCTGGCGCAGTTAATGCAAAATAGGCGTCGATTTTTTCATCTGTATAATCGTCAGAAATCGTGAACGTTTTTATTCCATCCGGAATGGTCATATTTTCTGTTCCCGAATGGTTCATACTTAAATAAAAATGCCCATAAGTAAGATTTTCAAAATGCGGGGTAATGGTAACATCTGTTTGCGGCATCACAAACGAGATTTCGTTATTGGAGTACCAACTGGCAGTATGTTCTACATTGCTCAAATATTCTTCCTTGACATATTCATCTTGAACAAGGGCCCTGTCAAGAACATAACCCGCATCGGGAGTTGCCGTCAAAGTCACCACTTCGCCAGGCATCGCTGTTGCCGGAGGATTGACAAAACCGCCATGTTCTGCTGTCTCGATATTGATGGCATGGGGACCATTCGGATCCACAATCGTTATGGTCAACTCCAAACCTTCATACTCAGTTTTCCAATGATCACCTGAGCCCCTAAATTGAAGGAACATGTTTTCCTGGGTGCTGAGTTTCTTTCTCAAATTAGGGACATTCCCGTAATCGTACAGTAGATAACCTCCATTAGCATCAACGCCATCATAGACTGTCAGGTAACCTACAGATACAGAGTAATAATTTGTCTTTATGCTTCCTGCAAGACGAAGCAAACGACCTTCTGGAGCAGTCAATAAAAGGAATCCTTCGCAGCCTGCGCTAAATGTTTCATTCGGTCCCCCGTCATCATACACCTTGAACGTCGTCACGCCATCGGGGATTACCAGCGTGTCGGTCCCGGTCGTGGGCATGTTGATGTAGTAACCGCCGTTACCATCAGGAGTCAGCGATCTTTGTGCGGCCCATGCGTTTGTTACCGTCATTGTGGCAAATGCTAAAAACAGGATTGCACTCCAAATTCCCGGTCTTGTTTTCACTTTTCTACTCCTTAGAAATGTTTTGTAATAAAATTATATCATCAAAGAAATGTTGTCAATAAAAAAATGACAATAGAGCGAAATTCCTATTGTATACAAAAAAGCCCGGAATTTTATCCGGACTTCTTTGTGAATTTCTTGACTGTGCCAGGAATGGCCGCTGTCGCTTACCCAGCCTGCACGGCGGTGAGCGCGATCGTGTAGACGATGTCTTCCACGAGGGCGCCACGGCTGAGGTCGTTCACGGGCTTGGCGAGGCCCTGGAGCATCGGGCCGATGGCGATGGTGCCGCTCGCGCTGCGCTGTACGGCCTTGTAGCCGATGTTACCGGCAGAGAGGCTCGGGAACACGAACACGGTCGCCTTGCCGGCGACGGTGCTGCCGGGGGCCTTCAGGGACCCGACACTGGGCACGGTCGCCGCATCGTACTGGAGCGGGCCGTCCACGAGCATCTCGGGGCGGGCTTCCTTCACAATCTTGGTGGCCTCGCGCACGAGGTCGGCATCGGGACCCTTGCCGCTGTTCATTGTGCTGTAGCTGAGCATGGCCACGCGACTCGGCAGGCCGAAGGCCTTGGCCGTGT
>CAMJHM010000021.1 GCA_946405515.1 uncultured Fibrobacter sp.
TAGAAGATTTTAAGAACGGCAAGTTTTTGATCGTGGTCGATGACGAAGACCGCGAGAACGAGGGCGATTTTGTCATCGCTGCCGAGAAGATTACTCCCGAAAAGGTGAACTTCATGCTCCACGAGGGTCGTGGTGTGCTCTGCTGCCCGCTGCCCATCAAGCGCTGCCATGAACTCAACCTCACGCGCCAGACGGCCGAAAATACTTCGATTTTGGGCACGCCGTTTACCATCATGGTCGACAAGATTGAAGGCTGCACCACCGGTGTTTCTGCCCACGACCGCGCGGCGACCATTCTCGCTCTTTCTGACCCGAACTCTAAGCCGAGCGACTTCGGGCGGCCGGGGCATATCTCGCCCCTGTACGCCCAAGAAGAGGGCGTACTCCGGCGCGCAGGCCATACCGAGGCTGCGGTGGATTTGGCGAAGCTTGCGGGCCTGCGCCCGGCGGCCGCCCTTATCGAAATCATGAACGAAGACGGCACGATGGCCCGTATGCCGCAACTGCAAGAAGTGGCGAAGAAGTTTGGCCTCAAGATTATCTCCATCCGTGACCTTATCGACTACCGCCTCAAGAACGAAAAATTGGTGCAGCGCGTGGCTGCTCCGCACGTGACGACCAAGTATGGCGATTTCAAGGCTTACGCCTACCGCAGCAAGACCGACGGCGTGGAACACGTGGCCTGGGTCGCTGGCAACCCCGACTTCAGCAAGCCGGTTTACGTGCGTGTACACAGCGAATGCCTTACGGGCGACATCTTCGGTAGCCTCCGCTGTGACTGCGGCGAACAGTTGCAGTCTGCCATGAAATTTATCGGCGAGCACGGCGGCGTGTTCCTGTACATGCGTGGCCAGGAAGGCCGTGGCATTGGCCTCTGCAATAAGCTGCGTGCTTACGAGTTGCAGGAAAAGGGCATGGATACGGTCGAGGCGAATCTGCACCTCGGGTTCAAGTCGGACCTCCGCCAGTACGGTACCGGCGCCCAGATTCTTGCAGACCTCGGCGTGAAGGAAATGCGCCTTCTGACAAACAACCCGAGCAAGATTTCGGGCATTTCGGCTTACGGGCTCAAGATTGTGGAGCGCGTGCCTATCGAGGTCAAGCCGAACAAGGAAAACCTGTTCTACCTGCTCACCAAGCAGAAGAAGATGGGCCACCAGTTGCACCTGGATTCCGAAGCTGCCGGCGAAAAAGTTTTAAAAGAGGAAAAATAAGATGGTTAACGAAATCAAGAATTCCCTGAACGGGGCGGGACTCAAGGTGGCAATCGCCGTCGCCCGCTTCAACGAGGTCGTGACCGACAAGCTCCTGGAAGGGGCGCTCCGCCAGCTCGAACTGCTGGGCGTTGCCGACAAGGACGTGACCGTCGTGCGCGTTCCGGGCGCCTTTGAACTCCCGGGCGTGTGCCGCAGGCTCGCCGATTCCAAGAAGTACAGTGCCGTGATGGCTATTGGTGCCGTAATCCGCGGCGAGACGAGCCACTACGACGTGGTGGTGAATGCTTCTACGGGCGGTGTCGCAAACATCGCTGCCGAAGGCAAGCTTCCCGTAATTCTCGGAATCCTCACGACCGATACCGTGGACCAGGCGATGAACCGCGCTGGCCTCAAGGCGGGTAACCTCGGTGCAAACTGGGCTTCCACCGCCGTCGAAATGGCAAATTTGTACAAGGCTTTGTCCTAACCATTTGCCCTAACCACCAACCACTAATCACTAACCACTAGTTATGAACGTAAGTTATCGACCAGCCCGTGAATTTGCAATGCAGTTGCTGTACGCTATGGAGATTACCAGTGCGACAGCAGGGGAGGCTTTGCCCGGTGTGCTCGAAAGTCGCCCGATCCATGACGACCAGAAAAAATATGGAATGAAACTGGTGGACCTTGTCCAGGCCCATCGTGAAGAACTGGACGAAGACATCAAGAATGCCGCCGTGCACTGGGAAATCAACCGCATGGCAAAACTCGACCGCATCATCGCGCGTATCGCGATGGTTGAACTCCTGTACGTCCCGGATATCCCCATGAAGGTGGCCCTTTCCGAGGCGGTCCAGATTGCGGCCAAGTACAGCACGGACTCCTCGAGTTCGTTCGTCAATGGAATTTTAAATGGCTTCATGCTGAAGCATGGAATTGTCTCTAGCTCTCAAAATAAGGAGAAGTAGTCGTGATAAAGGAAAAATGGATGAAACACATTTTTGCCGGCATTTCCTGCCTGGTTGCTCTCATCGTCTATGCGATGACGATGGCGCCGACCGTCAGTTTCTGGGACTGCGGCGAATTCGTTGCCTGTGCCAATACTCTTGGCATTCCCCATCCTCCTGGAACCCCGTTCTTCGTGTTCTTTGCGCGTGCCGTAATCGTGTTGCTCCCGTTCGTGGGCGAGATTGCTAAGCGTGTGAACTACATTTCCGTGGTGAGTTCCGCGGCTACTGTCTACGTGACGGCTTTGTTCGCTTGGGAATTCCTCGCATCCATCCTCAAGAACGACGCTCTCGCTGCCAAGATTTCTGGAAGAGTCCGCACGTTTGTGCTCGGCACGGCTTCCTTGGTCGCAGGCTTCCTCCTGACTTTCTCCGACACGTTCTGGTTCAACGCCGTCGAAGCCGAAGTCTATGGCCTTGCGATGCTCATCCTCATGCTCGTCTCTTACCTCGGCCTTGTCTGGTACAACAAGAGGGACGAAGAAGGTAGCGACAAGATTCTCATCTTCATCTGCTACATCGCCTTCCTCGGCGTGGGTGCGCACCTTTACACGATGCTCACAATTCCTGCCGTGTTTGTCTTGCTCCTCATCGCGCAGCCGGGCAAAATCAAGGAACGCATTCCTATCTGGATTACGGGTACGCTTCTCTGCTCCGTCATCTACATGGTGTCCGCCTTTATCGAACTTTCCTTGGGCTGCCTTGTCGTGCTCGCCATCTTGAGCCTGGCCAAGCCGTTCAATGCCAAGGTGAACAAGGCTGTCCGCCTTTCTCTCGCTTTCTCCTTCTTCGCTCTGATTGGTTACAGTACTCACCTCTACATTCCCATCCGTTCGGAACTGAACCCGATTATCGACGAAAACGATCCTGAAATCAACATCCGCGACGAACAGGGCAACCTCCAGCTCGGCAACCTGTTCAAGAGCGAAAACTGGGAATCCTTCAACAACTTCGTGGAACGTAAGCAGTACGGCTCCGAGAGCATGATTGCCCGCGCCTTCTACCGCCGTTCCCAGCTGGCCCACCAGTTCCTGAGCTTCCCGAGCATGAGCTATGGTGGCTATCAGATGGCCCAGTACCTGCCTTACAAGGTGGGTGGCGTGAACTACGCTAACGGCGTGTACACGTTCGACCCAGCCGACAATGAACCGCTGGAACGCCTCGGTATCAAATTCCCCACGCAGATGATTTTCATGGGCGACTCGATTGTGCCGCAGTTGCTTGTGTTCATCCTCTTCAACGGCTTGCTGGTCCTCGTTTGCGTCTTTGCTTGCAAACGTAACCGTCATTTGGGTATTTTCCTTTCTGTTCTTTATGCGCTTTGCTCCCTCGGCCTGATTTTCTATATCAACTTCGCCGACGGAACGCGTATGGAACAGCGAGACCACGACCAGTGGGTCTCTGCGATGACCCGTAACGTTGCTGATTTGAATCGTGCCGGTGCTGGCATTACCTCTGTGCCCGATCCGAACGATTTGCTTGACGCTCGTCAGGCAATTGAGTATAACAGCATTCGCCTCGAGTATCTTCGCCAGCACAGGGCTCCTGCAGCGACGATCTCCGCCCTCGAAGCAAAGATTAACGACCTCAAGAGTTCCAGCATTTGGACCACTTGGACCAAGATTGAAAATGCTTATGCCCAGGTGGGTCAGCGTGCTCCGTTCCCGGAAGCTGTTCACATGGAAGTCCGCGAACGTGACTATTTCTATACGCCGGCATTTATCTTCATGAGCTTGATGCTCGGTATCGGAGCGGGAATCCTTGTGCTTCTGCTTGCGACATCTTCGTTTGCTACGTTTGCTTCGCCTCTCGCCGCAATTCTTGTTCTTGCCGCGTTCGTGATTCCGTGTACCTCGAATTACAAGGAACACGACCGTTCTGGCCTCTGGGTTCCGTGGGATTATGCCTACAACTTGTTGAATAGTTGCCGTCCGAATGCCATTCTCTTTACCAATGGCGACAACGACACCTTCCCGTTGTGGTTTGCTCAAGAAGTTGCCGGTATCCGTAAGGACGTCCGCGTGGTGAACCTCTCGCTGGGTAACACGGATTGGTATATCAAGCAGATGCTCGATAATCCGCCTATCCTCAAGTTGAGCTACGATAAGGAAGGTATCAAGCGCGACATGGTGCTCGATTACAGCTATGGTAACAATCCGAACCATCTCACGGCGACCTGGATCAAGAATGCGGAACGCCTCATGCCCAAGCTGAAGGAACGCATCGACCAGATGGAAGGTCAGCAGCTTTCTGCCGCAGATTCTGCTAAGTTACTGCAACTCAAGGTGCATTACCAGGTGTGGGATGCCTTCCACGACTGGGCTGCCCGTAGCCGTAGCGGTGTGATGCTCACGCAGCACAAGCTTGTGATTGACTTGACCATGCAGAACATGGACAAACCGATTCACTTCTCGACGACGGTTGGAATGTCGAACTTCATGGGCCTCGAAAAATACATGGTCCAAGAAGGCATGATTTACGACTTCAAGAAGGGTGACCTGACGGTTCGTCGTGGCGACTTCGACCCTGTGCGTACGGCGAACATGATCGATAGCGTCTACAAGTTCCGTGGCCTCGGTGATGGAACCGCCTTCGTTAACAGCGAAACGCTCCGTCTGCTTTCTAGCTATATCTCCCTGTACTTGCAGATTTCCTTTGATGCACGCGAGAAGATTTCTGCCATCCGTAGCGAGAAGCCGTATACGATTGCTCGCAAGGCCCAGGTGGATGCTCTTGCCCTTAACGCTATCAAGTTCCTCGAAATGGGCATGTACCAGTTCCCGGACGAATGGCGCAACTACTGGGCTGCCGCCTACGTGTACGAAGCTGCTGGCATGAAGCAGCCTGCACTCGATGTGCTGGCTCGCGGTCTCAAGCATGTTCCTGCCTACGACGAGGGCGGTCGCAGCCGTCTTGCCATGAGCCTCAAGTCCATGGAGCAGATGCCGGATGAACCGCCTGCAATTGAACCCGAAACTCCGGCTTCTGATTCCGGAGCAAAGGACAGTGCCGCTCCCGACAGTGCTGCAGTTGTCGCTTCTGCGGGAAATTAACGAGTCGAGGTGATGATGGATTTGAGCATGGTCATTCCGGTCAAGGACGAAAACGAAAACTTGCCGGATTTGATGAAGGAAATTGCTGCGGCGATGGAACCGACCGGGTTTGAGTACGAGGTGCTCGTCATCGATGACGGCAGCCGTGACAACACCTGGGAGGTGGTTGAAAACTTGTCCAAGGATTTCCCGTTCGTTCGCGCCTACCGTTTCCAGTTCAATTGCGGCAAGGCCGCAGCCCTCGCTTATGGGTTCTCCAAGGTGAAGGGCCGCTATGTCGCCACGCTGGATGGGGACTTGCAGGACGACCCTCTTGAAATTCCGAAGATGATCGATATCCTCGAAAAGGGATACGACCTCGTTTCTGGTTGGAAGGTGCGCAGGCTCGATCCTTGGCACAAGACGATGCCGTCCAAGCTCTTCAACCTGACTGTATCCATCGTCTGCGGGCAGCGCTTGCACGATTTTAACTGCGGTATCAAGGCGTACCGCAGTTGTGTGGTCAAGTTCATCCAACTCTATGGGGACTACCACCGCTTTATTCCGGTCATGGCCAAGTGGCAGGGATTCCGTATAACGGAAATGCCTGTTGCCCATAGGGCGCGTGTCCACGGAGTTTCCAAGTACGGCGTTTCGCGCTTGGTCAGCGGGTTCCTGGACCTCGTATCCCTCATGTTCATGCGCAGTTTTTCTGCGAAGCCGCTCCACTTTTTTGGGCTCATCGGGCTTTTGTTCCTGTTCCTGGGCCTAGGTGTCTGCGGTTACTTTGGTTATGAATGGTTCAACACGGGGGCCTTGCACGTCCGTCCGCTCTTGCTCGCCGGTGGGTTCTCGCTGGTGATGAGTGTCCAGTTCATATCCCTCGGTTTGCTGGGTGAGATGCTGAATGGCAACAAACAACGTTCGTACCCAGTTGCCGAAACCATAAGAGATAATTAGATTGGTGTAAGATTTTGTATGGATAGGAGTAAGAATGACGTTTCCTAAGAGTTTGGTTATTGTCCCGACTTACAACGAGAAGGAAAACATCCTTTTGATGCTGGACGCCATCCTACAACAGCATGAGTGCCTGGAGGTACTCGTTGTCGATGACGGCTCTCCGGATGGTACGGGGGACATGGTTGCTGCCGAGGCCGAGAAGAACACCCGCATTCACCTGATCCGCCGCAAAGGCAAGATGGGGCTTGGCTCCGCTTACGTGACCGGTTTCAAGTGGGCGCTGGAGCGCGATTACGAGCGCGTGTTCGAAATGGATGCCGATTTCAGTCATTCTCCTTCGGATTTGACCCGTTTTTTGGAAGCTGCCGAGGAATCCGACTTGGTGTTGGGCAGCCGTTACATGAAGCAGCGCATCAGCGTGGTGAACTGGGACCTCCGTCGCCTCATTTTGAGCTACGGCGCGAACGTGTACACGCGCATGGTGACCGGCCTCCCGATTAGCGATGCGACCGGCGGTTTCAAGTGCTTCCGTCGCGAGGCGTTGCAGGCTTTGAATCTCGACAAGATGAAGAGCGACGGCTACTGCTTCCAGATCGAGACGACGTTCAAGATTTGGAAGAAGGGACTCCGCGTAAAGGAAATCCCCATCGTATTTACCGACCGCACCCGTGGTACCTCCAAGATGAGCGGTGGCATTATTTCCGAAGCATTCTTCCTGGTGCTCAAGCTGAGGCTAGGTTTAGCATAGTAGACGAGAGACGAAAGACGAGAGATTTTATAATGGCGCTTTGTGCAAAAGGAATTGATAATTGATGCTATTGCTATTTAAGTTTTTTTCTGCTTCTTCATTCTTTCGTCTTTCGTCTGTAGGCGCTTTGCGCCGTTCTCTCGTCTAAACTATGTATTCCTGTTCCATCATCATCGTTGCGTACAATTCCTGTGATTTCATTCCGGCGTGTCTGAAATCGGTCCGTGACGCGTGTGAAGGAATTGATTCCCAGATTATCGTTTTGGACAACGGGTCGAAGGATCGCATCACGCCGGAAATCAAGCAGTTTTTCCCCGAGGTCCTGTGGCTCGATTCCACGGAAAACTTGGGTTTTGGTAAGGGCTGTAACCTTGCCGAAAAGCATGCGACCAAGCCGTTCCTGTTCTTTATCAATCCCGATACGGTCGTTTCGCGCGATTCGTTCACCAAGGTGCTCGATTTCATGGAAGAACATCCGGAATCGGGTACGGTGGGTTGCCGCATCCTGAACGAGGACGGGACGCTCCAGTGGGCTTGCCGTAGGTCTTTCCCGACGATTATTTCGGCAGTTTCCAAGACGGTCGGCCTTGCCGCGATGTTCCCGAAGAGCAAACTTCTGGCCAGCTACAACATGACGTATGCTGACCCCGATGCGGTTACCGAAGTGGACGCCATCAGTGGCTCGTTTTTCTGCATCAAGCGAGACTTGTACGAGTCCCTGAAGGGCTTTGACGAAGACTACTTCATGTACGGCGAGGACTTGGACCTTTGCTTTAGGACAAAGGCTGCGGGTTACAAGAACTACTACACGCCGTCGACGAACATCTTGCATTTCAAAGGCCAGAGTTGCCGCACGCGTCGTTGGGGGTCCTACGTGGACTTCTACAAGGCGATGCTGATTTTTGTGAAAAAGCACAAGGACCTTTACTTTGTACCAAATTTCCTCGTGTCGTTCGGTATCATGTTTGCGGCCTTCGTTGGCATGTTCTCGCGCCTGATTCCGAAGTTCTGGAAGATGTTTTTGGATTTGGGCGTTGTGGCTCTGTGGGCGTTCTCGTTCCTGAACCACTCAAGCGTGGTGTCCGATGTGTGCTTCCCTGATTCCAGTTGCCTCGAAAGTGGGTGTGCCGGGACGAGTGAGGTTATAAAGCATTCCATTATGGATTTTGCTCAGTTCGAAGACTGGTGGCTTGTTGGCCTGGTGGTCGTCGTGAACTTTGCGTTCCTGATTTTCCGCGGGGAATATACGGAATCGAGTCTCAAGGGCGAAAAGTTCCTGCGCTACTTGATACCGCTGAACTTGCTCACGGTGGGCGGGTATGAGGTTTTCCGCTACTTTACCCAGATGCCTGTCGTGGTCGATGGCAATAATTGGTGGCCGTACGACCCGCATTTGATGGTGTGGATTACCTGCTCCAGCCTCTTTATCCCGCTTGCGCTTTTGGCTTGGCGTCGCGTTGCATTCTGGATAAACTATTTCTACCGCATCTTTGCCAAAAAACGTCATCGCTCTATCTTGCTTGGCGGCCGCGAGGACTCGCTCACGAACTGGTTCGATAGCTACAACGTGATTCCGGGTATCGAAATTCTCGGCTGCGTGAGCGGTGAATCCGAAAAAATCAGCGAAGAGAACCGCCAGCATCTTCTGGGGCCGCTTTCGGACATGGAGTCCATTTGTAACCGTACTGGGTGCCGCGAACTCCTGGTTGTGTCCAATTTTTCGGGTTATCGTGAAGATTTCGACATCAATTGGCTCGACAAGCTCGGTTTGAAGGTCTATTTGCTCATTGGAAACGGCAAAAACGGCAATTTTGCCCTTGTTGACCTCAAATATCTGCATTAGCCCGAACCTTTTGCCCAAAATGATGTTATTTTTACGTAAGTAATTGATATTAAAGGTCTTATGTTCGATACAAATCTTTTGAGTATTCTTTGCTGCCCGGAATCCCGGGGTGCTCTCAAGCTGGCAGACGACGCATGTCTCTCTGCCGTGAATGGTGCTATTGCCGCAGGTTCCCTCAAGAACGTGGCGGGTGAAATTATTTCTGAGAAGATGGACGAGGCTCTCGTCTCCGAGGACGGTAAGCGTCTCTATCCGATTCGCGAAGGTATCCCGGTCCTTTTGTCCGACGAGGCGGTTTCGCTTCCTTTGGGGGGAGTATAAATGGCTGTTACTTTGGAATTGCTAAAAAAGACGATTGGCAAGAAGAAGGGCACGTCGATGGCCTTTGCTTGGCTTGCCGATTTGGAACGTGCTTCGGGTGACCTGGATGGTTCCCTGCGCCGGGTGAATGCCGGTCTCCAGAGTTTTGCCGTCGACCTTCCTGGTATGTTGGTCCGTTCCCGCATCCTCTTCGAGAGGGGCGAGTTCGAGGAATGTATCAAGGAATGCGAGAAGGCTCTTAAGGCGGACCCCTTCTGCCTGTCTGCCCAAAAGCGCATGGGCGATGCCTACGACCAGCTGGGTAACGAGGCCGAACGCAACAAGTGTTACCGCCGTGTCCACGATATGGATCCGCTCGACAGCTTCTGGAAAGAGGAATACGACGTAGTCCTTGCAACTGCCGCTGCAGTCCAGGATTCTGACTTTGTGATGCCGGGCCTTTCCGAGGATAGCTCTAGCACTGCGGACGATGGTCTTTCTCTCCTGACGACGAGCGGGAGCGACGATTCCCTGTTCGTGAAGGAAAATTCCATCAATCCGGACGAACCGGCTCCCGAGGATTCTTCTGGAATTTTTGAAAAATCGCTCGACTCCAGCGCCGATTCCGTTTCATCCATTTTCTCGAAGTCTGCCGAAGACAAGTCTACGAAGTCTCCGTTCGAGGACTTCTCCATCGATGAACCGGTGGCCTCTATCGATGATGCCGATTCCGATAGCGCAGCATCTCCGTTTGATTCTTCGAAGGGTGCCGATACCGAGGAAGACCCGTTTGCGGCTTTGTCGGCCCTGCTCCCCAGCGACGACGGTGTCGACAGTTCCGCTATGGACAGTTTGCAACAGTCACTCGATGCAGCCATGGCCGATATCGGTTCTGGTGATGCAGACAACCTGGAAGATTTTGCCGACGACAACATTTCTGGCGGCGATGTTTCCAACGTGCTTTCTAGCATGTTCGGCGACGATTCCATGGAATCGGAAGACGATACCGCGAGCGAGTCTCCGTTCAACCACCTGAATATTCCGAACGAAGTCTCTCCGGATTCCTTCAATGCAAAGGATGTCAAGTCCGAAGATATCGCCCTGACGAACGACGAGAATTTGTTCGGGCTCATGGAAAAGATGGACGTCCATCCCGAAACTCCGGCAGAGGAACCTGCGCAAGAAACTCCCGCGGCTCCGGCTGACGAGGACAAACCGCAGAGCGTGGACAGCGCTTTTGCAAGTATCTTCGGCGAAGATGAACTCCCCGAAGAAATTCCACAGAATACGGCCAAGGCAGAGCCTGCCGAGGCTCCTGTTGAAGAACCTGCGGAAAAGCCTGCCGAAGAACTTGTCGATGATGACGAACCTTTTGCCGAACTCCAGGAAATTACGCCTGTGCAGCCGGCTCCTGTGGCACCTGCAAAGCCCACCGTCGACGAAGGACCGCAGAGCCTGGACAGCGCTTTTGCAAGCATCTTTGGCGAAGACGAATTGCCCGAAGAACACCCGCAGGGTTCTGCAAGCGCATCCGAAACAGATGATGCCGCCGATACGACGTTATCCTTTGACAGCGAGGCTGTCGGTTCGCTGAATTCGATTTTCGGTGACGATGATGCTCTTGATGAAAGTGCTCCTGCAGAAGATGATGTTTCTGCTGTATTTAGCGACAGCTCCGATGTGTCCGTCGTGAAGCCGGAAGAAACGGCTGGCGAAGAGGAAAGCCCTGTTCTGGGTTCGCTTTCGGAGCAGGTGGCCAAGGCCGAAGACGAACTGGAATTGCCGACCATCCATAGCGCTCCGGAACAAAACTCCGAAGAAACAATTGAAAACGAAGTGGGCAGTGCGCTCAACTCTATCTTGGGCGACGACGACCTTGACTTGCCCGAACAGACTCCTGCCAAGGAAGAAGCTCCTACGCAGGAATCGACGAGTGCCGCCATCGAAGAACGCGTGATTCCTTCTAGTGCGGATGCTTCGCTGGAAGCCGAAGTGAACGGCGCTTTCAAGGGACTCTTCTTCACGGACGACGATTCGCTTTCCGAATCGGAACAAAAGGATGAGCCTTCCAACAAGGGGCTGGACTTCCTCATGTCCGGCGATTCCGACGACGAGGTCTCCGTTGGCCTTATCAAGGACCCCTCCAAGCCGCTGGACCGCGGTGCGGCCGATATCGACGAGAGCCTGAACACGAAGACGCTCGCCGAAATCTATTTTGAACAAGGTCTCTACGGCAAGGCGATGGATATTTACCAAGACCTCTGCTTGAAGGAACCGAATAACGCGGAATACCATAGCCGCCTGGAAGAAATCGAAAAGATTTATCGTGAAAAGTTCGGAGGCAATGCCAATGGCTGAACAGCAGGAACGTCGAATTGAGCTCCGCATCGAGCACCTTCTCCGCGAGATGGTGAACCGCAAGGCTTCGGACTTGCATATCCGCGTCGGCGCTTCTCCGACATTCCGCATCAACGGCCTTTTGCAGCGCCCGTTCGACATCAAGGTCGACGGAATCATGATGGATTCCTTCTTGGACGATATCATGAACCGCGACCAGAAAGTACGTTTTGAACAAAATAAAGAATGTGACTTCGCCGTGGGAGCACGCGAGCTGGGCCGTTTCCGTGTGAACGTGTTTAGGCAGCGCGGTTCCATCGCTATCGTGATTCGCCACATCAAGGCTCAGATTCCGCCGTTTGAGGACCTTCATTTGCCCGATGTCATCCGCGACATGGCTTTGACCAAGCGCGGTCTTGTCCTCGTGACCGGTACGACGGGCTCGGGTAAATCAACGACGCTTGCGTCCATGATTGACCATATCAGCAATCACGAGTCGGTCAACATCATCACGGTCGAAGACCCGATTGAATACTTGTACAAAGACAACAAGGCGATTATCTCGCAACGCGAAATCGGCGTGGACACGCTTTCTTACGGCAATGCCCTGCGTGCAGCCCTCCGTCAAGACCCGGATGTCTTGCTGATTGGCGAAATCCGTGACCTCGAGACGATGCAGATTGCCTTGACGGCGGCCGACACCGGCCACATGGTCTTTGCGACTATCCACACGACGAACGCGACAGAAACGATTCACCGTGTGCTCTCGATGTACCCGCCTCACCAGCACGACGAAATCCGCTTGCTGCTGGCCGAAGTGCTTGCGGGCATTATCTCTCTGCGCTTGTTGCCGACCAAGGACGGGAAGGGCCGAGTCCCTGCTGCTGAAATTCTTGTGAATACGGGCGCCATCAAGGAATATATCCAGGACAAGGATAAGATTGACCTTGTGGAGCAGGCGATTGCCGAAGGGCACATGCAGTACCACAGCCAGACCTTTGACCAGGCCTTGCTCGAACTGTACAAGGAAGAAAAGATTTCTCTCGAGACGGCGATGAGCGCCGCCACGAACCCCGACGACTTCGACCTCAAGATTCGCGGCATTTCCGGCACGTCCGAACGCAGCTGGATGTAGTTTTTAGCAATGACAAAATCGATTCTGTCTTTTCTCGCTGTTCTAGTTATTGGCGGCATGGTTTCTGCGATGGCCGCTTCTCCGGTAATTGGCCCAGAACATTCCAGGAATCTGAAACTCCTTGAATCATCTCCGTTGCTTTTTGAAATGCACCGGCAGACGACTGGCGACAACTTGCAGTTTTTTGCCTATCCTCGTCGCGATACCAATTTTATCAAGCATTTCCGGGAGACCGAAGGGACGGCTCTCCTCTATATCGACAGTGATTCGAGGGATTCTGCCCGTATCGGCAGAGGTTCCTATGGTCTTGCCGCATCGATTGTGGGCGGAATAGACTATCGCGGTGCGGATTCCTTAGTGGATACCTCCATTGTCGGTGGAAAGAGTTATCGCAATGGGGCAACCTTCGGCGATACGATTTGGCCGTCGGTCGATGGTGGCCTTTATCTCCGTGGCTACATCGATTCCGTGGATTTCGTCCTAGATGCTCGCATCTACGACGAAGGCCATTCCTCCAGCGTTCCCAAGTCGTACGATCGCGAATTTCTGGAAGTCCAGGATGCCAAGGACAATTCCGGAGTCGAGTACGTAAGCTACGCCCGTTATCGTGCGCACTTCGGTTTCAATTATGATTGGCTCCGCATAGACCTTGCTCGCGACGTGATGCATTGGGGGCCCGGTTACTACAACAACCTCACGCTCAACCAGTTCGCGCTCCCTTACAACATGCTTTCGATGGATATGTACATCGGCCCGCTCCATGTGCTGACTTTTTACGGGGACTTGCGGGTTTACAACAATAGCATGAGCATGGATAACAAGGACGATGTGCGCCATGTCTTTGGCCACCGCTATGAACTCGCTGTCGGGAATGTGACCGTCGGCATGAGTGAATTGCAAGTGCTTTACGACAATATGAAACCGTGGCTGTTTGTGCCATGTGTCCCGCTGTTCATGGAAAAGGGCAATTACAGCGAGGATTCCAATAACGGAGCGCTTGCGCTGGATCTCAACTACCGCATTTTCAACAGCGTGCGTCTTTATACGGAATTTTTCTTGGACGATATGGAAAGCCCTGTAAGCCTGGTCAAGAACGACAACATCGAAGCGAAGTGGGCTTGGATGGCCGGTTTACAGGCGGGGCACGATTTCAAAGTAAAGGGAAAACTGCTCGAGGCGGGGACGATTGCTGAATATGCGCGAATAGAACCTTATGTTTATTCGCATTTCCACAAGAATACAGCTCAGCTGGCTCACTTGGGTTACCCTCTGGGAAACCAGAACGGCCCGAACAGCCAGGTTGTCGACTGGACCGTCTATGGGCGGTTCGATGGGAAATTCGTGGCTTCGGTGCGCAACTCCTGGTTTTGGAAGGGGACGGATTATGGCAGTGCTGTCAACGATACGACGCCCCGGCATAACCACATGAATCTTCCGAAGAAGTTCTTGGATGGCGCCTCGATGAAGTATTCCATAACTCCTGCGTTGGCTTACGAGGGGCGCTATGTCTCCTTCATGGGCGAACTCACGCTGATAAACGACGAAAAGGTTTATCTCCGTGCTGGATTCAAGTTCTAGGGGGTACGATGTCTGCTAATAAACCGGAACTTTTGGCACCTGCGGGCGACCTTGTCCGCATGCGCTATGCTTTTGCTTATGGGGCCGATGCTGTGTATGCCGGCCAACCCGCTTTTTCTCTGCGTGCCCGCGAGAATGGTTTCAGGAACTTGGACGACCTTGCCGAAGGGATTGCCTATGCGCATGGCCTTGGCAAAAAGTTTTACTTGACGAGCAATGTCATCCCGAGGAACGTGAAGGTGGAAGCCTTCCAGAAGGCGCTACTTTCGGCACTTGAACTTAAACCCGATGCTTTGATCGTCGCCGACCCCGGTTTTGTCGGTTGGCTCCGCAAGGTTTCCCCCGAAACGGAAATCCACCTTTCGGTGCAGGCGAATACGACGAATTACCTTGCCGCATCGTTCTGGAAAGATTTGGGTGTGCACCGAATTATCTTGAGCCGTGAGCTTCGTCTGTCTGAAATTTTAGAGATAAAGGAAAAAGTCCCGGACCTTGAACTGGAGGTGTTCGTTCACGGTGCGGTCTGCATGGCCATGTCTGGCCGTTGCATGCTTTCGAACTGGGTTGCCCACAGGGATGCAAACCAGGGTGCGTGCAACAATTCTTGCCGGATGCCTTACCGACTTTATGCGAACCCGGAACCGCAGTGTGACGAATATCACACTCACGAAGGGAGCTTCTCTTTGCAGCGGGCAGACAAGCCTGAACTCGATCCCATTGCGTTGGACGAGGATACTTGGGGTACGTACTTCATGAGCAGCCGTGACCTCTGTGCCCTGGATGTGGTGCCGGAACTTGTCGCGGGTGGGCTGGATTCCTTCAAGATCGAGGGGCGTACCCGTTCGGTGTACTACCTGAGCCAGGTCGTGAGGGCCTACAGGATGGCTATCGATTCTGTCGCCTCGGGTGGGGGAGTCCCCGAAGAAAGCCGCCGGGCCATTACGTTCGTGGATGGTCGTGGGTTCATGCCCGGATTTTTGCGCGGGCCCCTGCCGCAGAACTACGAGGCGTCGCATGTGGATGCCGCCGGCGGTTGCGTTGCGGCGCAAGGGGTGGAATTCGAGCCAAATACGGGGGCTCTGAAGGTCAACGTGAAGAATCCGTTCTCGGTGGACGATTCCCTGGAACTGATGACCCCCGAAGGCATGGTGCCAGTCGAGGTTTCCGCCTTGGTCGATTTCCGCGGACAGGCGGCCGACAGGCTCAATCCCGGCACGGAAGGGCGCGTTTTCTTGGAAAATAATGTGCAAAATATCGCAAATAACGCGAAATTTGCCTTTATTGTGAAGAAGAACCTTTTTTCGCT
This sequence comes from uncultured Fibrobacter sp., assembly GCA_946405515.1. Classification (GTDB taxonomy): domain Bacteria; phylum Fibrobacterota; class Fibrobacteria; order Fibrobacterales; family Fibrobacteraceae; genus Fibrobacter. The sequence goes on from CAMJHM010000021.1 coordinate 15,443, forward strand.
AGGCGACAAAACATAAATTTGGCGTATGGCTATTGATGAAAACACGAGGAAGCGGAACGCGCTGGAACTTTATCAGATTGATGAAGATTCCATTGTTCCTTTTTTCCAAGCGCACATAGCCGAGTTGCGAAAGTTTATTCAGGAGCATGCGGAATCCAAGCTATCGCTCCTTGAACTTCTGAAACAGTTTATCCGTATTTATCGTTTGCCGTTCAATATGCAGCGCTACATGTCGGTGCAGAGCACGTTCATTCGCGAGACATTGCAAGAGCGCGTACAGAACAGGCAGGATGCTGTGAGCCACTGGATCCAGGAACACGCTGGCCGTCATCGCGACAGGATGATTCAGCTGCAATGCTTGTTCTTGGACCGCATCAAGGAACGTCTGATTCCCGAAATCCAGAAGATGCTGGATGACGATTCCGGAAGTCATTGACAATCAACGTTTTCCGTTAAAAATTTTAGCTTGTTTATACCAAAAATGGCGTTTTTGGTACAAATTCGCTAATTCTTTTGTCTGTGATAGTGCTTTTATGTGCATATTTTTTCGTTTGTAATTGCTTATAAAAAAATGTCAAGGGATTGTTTTAAATTTTTCTGTTGATAGAATGTGAAATCCTAGGGATGTTATTTTGATTGGCAGGTTATTAAATCGGTCAATGATGGTAGCTGAGCGGGGATGAAAAAAAATTTGCCCTTTTTGGGCTTATTTTGCAGTTTTTGAAAAAAATCCAATTCCGTCCCTCGCTGTGTCGGGGGCTTTATTTAATTTTTTCGTAAGATTTTTTGATACCCCTCGTTTTGGAATAACTGTGGAAAATACTATTGCTTTATTGGATTTGTCGTCGTCCCCTTGGCTTCGTGTCCTTGAGTACGTGCGTTCGAAATGTAATGAGTTTGGTGTAGCTTTTTTGGATGCCGTCGGTTTTGAAGGCGTGCAGGACGGGTATGCGCAGCTGACCGTTCCCGATACCTTCCGCGCGACTTGGCTCGATAGCCACTATGGAGACCTCTTCCGCAAGGCCTTCTCCGCTGTTTTGGGTTCTGAATTCGTTGACTATACTATTCGTCTCTTGGCCCCATCCAAGGCTGTTCCCGAGATGAAACTGTCCGCTCCGGCGGTTGTGCGCCCAGTTGTAAAGGCTCATGTCCGGAAAGAAGCGAAAAACGACCTTAAATTGTATGCCCGCTTCACCTTTGACAACTTTGTCGAAGGGAGTTGCAACTCCACGGCTTTGCGCGCTTGCAAGACGGTCTCGGAAAATCCGGGCGATCCGTCTTTGAACCCGCTTTTCATCTATGGGGCATCGGGCCTCGGCAAGACACATCTCTTGCAGTCTATTGCGGCCGATTTGGTGGCGAAACGCCCCGAAATGCGTGTTACGTATTGCCATGCTGCCGATTTTCTGCGCGATTATACGGCAATCTACAAGAACCACGCCGAATCCCGGCAGTTGCAAGATAAGTTTGAACAACGTTATATGCTCTGCGATTGCTTCTTGCTCGACGATATCCAATGGATAGAAAAGGGCGAGAAGACTCTTGAAAAGCTTTTCTCCTTGGTGGCTTACCTCCGCGCTCACGGCAAGCAGGTCGTCATCTCTTGCGACAGGCACCCGTCCAGTTTCTGTTCGGGCGAAGTCTCTGCAACAAACCGCAAGTCTGCCATCCCGCACATTTCGAGGACATTCCTTGCCCAGTTGGAATCTTGCGTGGCAGTAGGGCTTGATGAACCGGACATGACGACCCGTCTGAACCTTATCGAGAAGAAGTCCGTGAATGTGCCGTTTGTGGACGGCGACCGCGAAGAAATCTGCCGGTTCCTTTCGGTGCCTCCGCGCAGTAACGTTCGCGACATCGAAGGGCTGATCAACTGGCTCAATGCCATGCACACGCTGAACGGCGTGGAACTGGATTTTGCCTGTGTCAAGCGCCTGATGGGGGAGAACAAGTCTGGAGGTGCCGCCGAAACGCTCACCGTCCGGAGCATCGCCGATACGGTTGCATTCCAGTTCAACGTGGACTTCTTGGCTCTTGCCTCCAAGCGTCAGGATGCGGCAGCTTCGGTCCCGCGCAAGGTGGCCATGATGCTTTGCCGGGAATATACCTCCGAATCGCTTGTTTGTATTGGGGAAGCGTTTAATCGCGACTATGCCACTGTGATTGCCGCCTTGAAATCCCTAAAAGTGCAGATGGAAAAGGACGACGGCCTGAGGAGGCGCGTCGAAGACATCCGCTATATGCTGGAAGCGTGATGAAAGCACTTATTACGGGTGGCGCGGGCGTCGTAGGGAAGGCGCTCTGCAGGGAACTTGAAGCGCGTGGTGTGTGTGTGCGCGTCCTTGCTCTCCCTGGCGATACTTTGGCTAGTTCGCGAATACCTTCGGGTGTGGAATTGGTTTATGGCGATGTGACTGATTTCGAGTCCATCCGCACGGCATTCGACGGCATCGATGTGGTGTTCCACTTGGCTGCGGCCTTGCTCTCTACTGTTCCTGGTGAGTTCGAACGGGTCAACGCGCAGGGGACGCGCAATGTCGTCTCTGCGTGCCAAGATGCCGGTGTCCGGCGATTGCTCTATGTGTCCAGCATTTCCGTCACTTATCCCATCCTCACGCCCTATGGCCAAAGCAAGCTTGCTGGCGAGTTGGCGGTGAAGGAGTCGGGCCTTGATTGGACAATTGTCCGGCCGACGCTTGTGATTGGCGATGGGGGCGGAGTCGAGTTCAACATGTACGCAAGGTATGTATCCCGCTTCCCGGTTTATTTCTTGCCGGGTGGGGGGCTCGCCCAGAAGCGCCCGGTCCGCAGTGTTGACTTGGTCCAGGGGATTGCTGCTGCGGGGTTGTGTGAATCTGCCGTGGGGAAGACATACGCATTGGCGGGCCCATCGTCTATGACGATGGCGCAGATGGCCGAGGCCATTCTGCGCGGGCGCGGCCTCAAACATCGGATGATTTCGCTGCCCTGGTTCATCTGCCGGCGTTTGGCTATGCTCAAGTCGTGGATTGGTGGCCAGAAGGTCACTGCCGAGCAGGCCCTGGCCGGGTTCCTTTACGATGCAGTTCCGTCCATCGAAAGCGCCGAAAAAGACCTCGATTATCACCCAAAATCGCCTTTTGGAGCCTAAAACGCCCTTTTTTTATGAAAAAAATTTTTTTCGTGAGGCGTTTTTGTGTATATTCATAATGTAGAATTATAACACAGGCTTTATATTATGAAATTGCACTATCTTTTGGCCGGCTTCGTGGCCACCGCTCTTGTTTTTTCTGGCTGTAGTTCCGATTCCGGTTCCGATGGCGGAATCGATCGCGAAGATGTTTCGTCTTCCAGTTCTTCGGAACAGTCTTCTTCTTCTTCCAAGAAGGTCTCGTCTTCTTCGGCCAAGAAGGAGTTGCCCGATGGTGTACGCGCGGCAACCCTTGATGACCTTTCCCGCAACATGCTGATCGATATCGACGGGCATGAAATTCACATGGCTGCCGGTTCCAAGCAGGGCCTGTTCTCGTTCTGGCTTCTTCGCGGCGAGGGTAAGGGCCAGGCCGATACGGGCGAGGTTGTCGTCAAGAGCGACTTTGAGGATGGCGTCATCAAGTTGACCGAAGACAATGCAACTGCCTCTGTCATCACCACGCTCGAGAAGGATTTCTTCCTTTACAAGATGGCCAAGAAGATGACCATCGAGTTCACTGTGGATTCCGCGGGAACCCTGATGTATTCTGTGGACAAGGGCAAGGCCAAGGAAGTCAAGTCGGAACAGGTGCCGGCGACTCAGGCAAAAATCGGAAAGTACGACGACATGGTGGGCAAGAAGCTCACTTGCAAGTCCGGCGATACGACTGATGTCTACAAGTTCTTCGAAGGCCGCTATGTCATGGAAAGTACGGCCGGTAAGAAAAAGATTCTGATGGTTGGCGGCTACGCCGATATCCATCGCGGTACACTGCTCCTTATGCCAGAATATTTCTCCGATGGCGTGATGGCCCTGTACAAGTACTCGGTCTCCAATGAGTTCGATCTGGATTCGCTTGGCTGCACAAGCGAGACCTTCAAGTTCAAAGCAATCAAGGCGAAGAATCTTGCCGATAACTGGTACAGCTACGACAAGGATCTCAAGCTGGATTGGAATTTTATCCTGGACGAAGATGGAACCTACAAGCTCGAAGCCTTCAGCAATACGAACGAACAGGGCAAGGGCGGTCACTGGGATGTCTACGGCAACGTGCTGTTGTTGAGGGGCGAATCCTGTGTTGAACCGTCGGCTTGTGAAGTACTTGTCATGGGCACGGTTGAAGATTTTGAAAAGGGCAAGGGATTTACCTACAAGCATTCGAGTGGAGAAGTTCCTCCGATGCCTACGGAGTGGGTAATTCAGAAATACGAAGACTAATTCTTTATGGAAAGAGCCACTGCAATTTTAAAGATTTTTGTTTTCTTGAGTCTCCTGTTTTCTTCTGTCGCCTTTGCGCAGGAGGAATCCTCTTCACCTGAAGGCTTTGTTCCCGCAGCGGAGGTTGCCGCTGAATTGAATGTCCGCGACAGCGTGATGGCTGCACGGGAAAATTCGTGCAATGTCGAAAAAGATTCTTTGCGCACGGCGGTCGAGTCCGAGCAGGCCAAGAGTGCCAATTGGGAAAAGAGTTACAATACGATAAAGCAGGACAATTCGGTTTGCCAGCAGGCTTTGCGTGTGGCCATCAATTCGCAGACAGAGAAGGATGGCTCTAGTAAGAAGGAAGCCGCAATGATGACGTCTTCTTCCTTCTTGGGTGGAATTTTACTTGGGATGCTTTTGTTTTGGTTGATTTTCGATTAACAAAGAAAAGCATGAGGTTGGTATGAGAAAAAATTGCTTTATTCTGGCTGCATTCCTTGCCGCAGGAATCTCCTTTGCTGCGGAACCAGGGCCGTCTCAAACGTTCCAGATGGGCAAGCTGCTTTCCCCATTGAGCTCGGTTCCCATGAAGACTGCGGAAATCGTTGCGTATATGCCCGAGTTGAAAAAACTGTTTGTGGTGGGCGACGAGCCAATCATGGAAGTCGTTTCGCTTGACAAACCCGACAAGCCCAAGGTTCTTGGTGCGATGAAGTTGATGGGACGCGGTTCCAGCGTGAGTGTTTTCGGAGACTTTGTCGCCGTGAGCGAAATTGCCGACCCCGAGCAGGATCCGGGGTACGTCGAAATTTTCCAAATTGTCGAAGACATGCCGAGAAAGGTCGGGTCGTACAAGGTATGCGCCCAGCCGGACATGCTTACCTACACGCCCAACGGCAAGAACATTCTCGTCGCGTGCGAGGGTTCCCCGAATAAAGACATGAGCGTGGACCCGGAAGGTGCCATTGCCATATTGACTCCGGGACGTCTCAACAAGAAGGATTCCTTGTTGGTTAAGGTCAGTATTGTCAACTTCAAGAAACTCAAGGATAGCGACTTGATGGATGATGGCGTGCGCACGATTGGCACGAACCCCTATGCGCAGACGCTTGAACCTGAATATATCACGGTTTCCAAGGATTCCAAGACAGCGTGGGTGAGTTTGCAAGAGAACAACGCCATTGCGAAAATCAACATCCCTGCAAAGAAGGTTGTCGGTGTGTTCCCTCTGGGATCCGTGGACCATTCAAAGCCGGGCTTTGGGGTGGATGTGCGCAAGAATGGGAACATCAAGATTGAGAACGTGCCTGTGCACGGGTTGCGCCAGCCGGATGGCATCTGCTATTTTGAAGCCGATGGGAAACCTTATATCATTACGGCTAACGAAGGTGCCGAAAGTGATGACTTTAATGGCTGGACGGATGTGACGAACGCTTTGTCGCTGTTCGAACGCGGTCGTCTTGACGAGGACGTCTTTAACGGCGAGGCGCTCAGTGCGCTCAAGACCTTGAAAATCAGCAACACCGACTTCTGTGCCGAAGGGCAGAGAAAGTGCCCCTACGTTTACAGCTTCGGCACGCGCTCCATCAGCATCTTTGACGGGAACACTGGCGAACTTGTATGGGATTCCGGCGACAAGATCGAGCAGATGCTTGCCACTGTCGCTCCGGAATACTTCAACTGGAATTCCAAGAAGGACAAGGTCAAGATGGACGCCCGCAGCGACAACAAGGGGTGTGAACCCGAAAACGTGGTTGTGGGCATGATCGGGAACCATCGCCTTGCCTTTGTCGGCCTAGAAAGGATGAGCGGCGTTGTCGTGTTCAACATTACGAACCTCGACAATCCGAAAATTATCGACTACTACATGGACCCGAAGGACCGTGGCCCCGAAGGCCTGCTGTTTATCCCCGAAGAACAGAGCCCGCTTCCTGGCAAGGCTTTGCTCGTTGTCGGTTACGAATACAGCAAGACGCTCACGATTTATACAGTGAAGTAGGTGTGAGGTCGGTTGTGTCAGTTGTGTCAGTTGTGTCAGTTGTGTCAGTTATCAGTTATGAGTTGTCAGTTATGAGTTGTCAGTTATGAGTTGTCATTACTCATAACTCATAACTCATTACTGTTTCCGGCCAGGGGTGCTTGGGGTAGCGGCCGCGTAGTTCCTTGCGTACTTCTGCGTAGGTGTTCTGCCAGAATCCTGTTAAATCCCAAGTTTTTTGGATAGTGCGGAAGTTCGGTGCGAGGATGTCGTACCGGACTTTTAATTTGCCGTCGGCAATTCTGTGCTCGCCGCGGAGTTGCATGAAGTCTTCGATGCGTGCCGAAATCTCGACGAGGACGCCCTCGATACTTTGTACGGACTTGCCGCTGTCGTCGATGGCGACGGCCTGGTAGCTGTATCGGGCGCGCTTGCCGTTGGGAAGCATGTAATGGTCGGGGAAGGTCTTGTTTAGCCAGGCGAGCATGGACTTGCCGAAGTATTCCTCGACAATGTTATGGAAACGGTCTTCGTTTATGTCGCGCAGCAAAAAGATTCCGCTCGCGAATTCGTCGAAAATCAGTTCCATGTCCTCATCGTTGAATTCGGGCAGGCCGTATTCTGGGTAGAGTTTGGCGGCGAGGCGCATCTTGATGAGCAGAGTCTGCATTTGCTCGGTAAGGTAGCGACCGCTCCAGTTTTCCTTCTCAATTTTTTCGCGCCAAGCGTCGACGGTGAGTTCCTTGAGCTTGGCAAGCACCTTGGGCGAGGCTTCCTGCGGGATGATTTCCTTGCGGGAAAGTTCTGTGGTGGTGCCGTCGGCATTTTCGGTTTCGCTGATTTCTACGCCGATAAACCGCTCCTGGCCGCTGCGCCATAGGAGTTCGTAGCGTGTCCTGGCGGTGTTACCGCCGAGCATGTCCTGGGTGATGGGGGCGTACAGGTTGACCTTGAGCTCGGATTTGCTGCCGCCACCGGTGCGTAACATCGTGAGCGCCAAGATGGCGTAAGGCGGCTCTGCGACTTGCAGGCGGATGATGTTCTGGTTTGCAAGTTTGTATGCGGAACCGCTTGGAGTGGCGAGCCTGTCGGGGAAGGCCTTTAAGAGGCTTTGAGCGACGAGGCGTGAAGTGTTGGAATGGGTAGAATTGTCATTGCGAGCCTCGTTAGAGGCGTGGCAATCTATTCTCTCGTCTCTCGTCTTTCGTCTCTCGTCTAACCCATCGCGGTAGTCTCGCAGTTGCCTGAAAGTAAAGCTCACTTCGCGCGGGACGTTGATGCTCTTGGAGAGTGTGTCGGTGGCGAGTGTGAGGATGTCTTGCGACACCTTGGATTTCTGCAATGTCTCTGTGCCGGAGTGGACCCAGGCGAGAGTGGCTAGCAAAAGGTCGGGGAGGTCGGCTTGGCTCTGTGCCGAGGCGAGAAGCAGGGCAAGCGGGATGCTTGAAACCGGCGTGCGGATGGCCTTGAGCCCGAGTTCCGTGATGGCTCCGTCCTTGAGCATCCCGAAACCTTCGAGGAGTTTGGTCGCCGCAATCTTGCGTGCTTCCGGAATGGGGGTGGGTAGTTCTAGTTGAGATTGCTTCGCTTCGCTCGCAATGACAATGTTGCTGCGCTCCTCGCTCCTCGCTCCTCGAGCCTCATGCCTCTCGTCTCTCGTCTCTCGTCTCTCGTCTAATTCAAGCGCTGCCTTCTGCAACAGCAGTTCCGAGGGCTCTATCTGCAGCACCTCGGGGACGATTCCCCCGGGCATCCTCTTTTCGGATTCCTCGCTCCAGAGGCGGATAGCGCAGCCGTTCTGCGTACGGCCGCTACGGCCGCTGCGCTGGATGGCATTTTGCATCGAGATGGGCATGGTGCGCAGTACGTTCACCTTTTCGCTGTCGTCGTAGAGGCTCACGCGTTCGATACCGCTGTCGACGACGCCGGTGACGTTCGGGACGGTGATGGAGGTCTCTGCGATGTTCGTGGTGAAGATGACGCGCGGGCGTTCTGTGACTTCGAAGATGCGGTCTTGCGTTTCGCGGTCTTGCCCGCCGTAGAGTTCCAGGAATTCGGCGCAGTTGTTGCCCAATGCTTCGGAGGCGGCGCTGTGGCAGCGGGCGATTTCGGCCTTGCCCGGGAGGAATACCAGTGTGGTCTGCCAAATGTTGTTGCGGTAGAGTGTCCGGAGAGCCCGCACCACTTCGGCGTCAATGCCTACACCCGAAACGAGCGAATTGCCCGTGGCCGGGGCCTGGTGGATAATTTGTACGGGAAACAGCGGGTGGCCGAGTTGTAGGCATTTGACGCCGAGAACCGCTTCGAGTTTTTCGCGGTTCAGCGCCGCCGACATCACCGCAACCCTCGGCCCCACTCGTCTCTCGTCTCTCGCCTCTCGTCTAAAATATGCGAACAACAAATCCATGTCGGCCTTGCGCTCGTGGTACTCGTCGAACACGACCCAGTCGGCGTCCATCTTGCCGTGCAACAGTTCCTGCAAGAAGTTACCGTATGTCTGGAAGAGGATGCGCGTGCCTGCGCTCTTGCAGCTGTCTTGCCGGAACTGGTAGCCGACGGTCTTGCCGCAGGGCTCGCCATGGAGCTTTGCCGAGAACTGTGCGAGCGAGAGTGCCGCAATACGGCGGGGCTGCAGTACGACGATGCGCCCCTTGCAGTGCTTGCTTAAAAAGTAGGGGATGTACAACGACTTGCCCGAACCCGTGGGAGCCTCGATAAGCAAGTTACGCGACGCTTCGATTGCCGCTTCCAGCTTGGATTCTTCTTCCGCGAGTGCGAGATCGTTATAGGTCATGATGCGTTGCTAGACGAGAGGACGGACCTGCGGTCCTACAGACGAGAGACGAAAGAAAAATAATGGTGCTTCGCACAAGTACGAAAAAAATCTCTCGTCTTTCGTCTACCAGCGAAGCGGTCTCTCGTCTAATTTCTACCTCGGGTATTTGAGCTTATCGCCGGTGGCGGCGTCCATGTAGGGCGGCTTGCCTTCGCGGAACTTCTGGTTGATGACGAGGTTCTCGATACGGCGACGCAGTCCCTGTTCCGTCTTGCAGAAGAAGTACACGACCTTGTTCGTGCCGGGCACGAGGAACATGGCTAGTTTGTACTTTTGCTTGACGGCACGGCGGAAGAACATCATGTCTTCTTTCTTGGGGATGACGAGGTTGCTGCCTTCCTTGGTTTCGCAAATCATGTCGGCGTCGGCGAGCAGCGCCTTGGACTTCTGCTTGAGGGCGGCGAAGTTCGGCTCGGTGTTCTTCTTGATGGTTTCGAGGCTGAACGCTCCACCACCTTCCTTGAGGGCCTTGCGGACTCCGCGGAATGCGAAGATGGCGAGGACGATGACAACCAGTGCGATAAGATACGGCCAGTAGTTGGCGAGAAAATCTAACATAGGGACCTCGGGGGTTCTGTTTTACGCCCGCAAATATAGAAATCTTGTAGAATGTTTGATGATAATGGCCCGCCGAAGATCATAAATTCTATCTTTTTTATTAATGCGATTGCTGTTGTACACTATGCGTAAAAAAGCCTGTGGAGCGATCCTGCTGTTGTCTTTGACGTGCTTGGTCGCTTGCTATCACTATTCGGACGTCGAACAGGATATTGGCGAATCCTCTTATAGAACGACCTATTCTGCTTTTTTGGATAGTCTTGATGCCGATAGGGAGGACTCCACTTATAACGTCTGGTGGGCTTCCTCTTATGGCGAAGCAGAAGTCAAGTTTGGGATCACGAAGAATTCGAATATTTTGTATGTGGAATTTTTTGGGTGTGAAACGTACAAGTGTCTTGCCGCGAAGAAGATTGTTGTCTATGATGCAAAATACCGGTATGCGAAAGCATTCTATCCTGGCGAATTCAAGATTACGGAGCCCAAGGAAAAGTTTTTCGATGGACACGGGGACTGCGATATCCATAAGAATCTCTTTTTTGATGTCTTCATTGACCAAGAAGATCTGAAAATTGACTGGACGGTGAAATTCGGAAGTGTTACGTGTGAAAAATTCCATTATGACGGTTTTCCGTCTGATTGGTCGGTGTGGGGGTAACCGATGAAATTCTTGAAGTTTTTTTTGGGGATTTCTTTGTCGCTGTATGTGATGTCCTGTAGTGGAGGTGATGATTTTACGACGACAACGATGACTCTTGCAGATGCCCGATGGCCCGTTATTCGGGATTCCCTTGTTATCGGGGCTTATGTCACGGACTCTATTGTCGTGACGTCTGTGTCGGTATACGAGGTGGATGATTCCTTGAATGAAATCAGGAAGGTCTTTTCGAAAGAAGGGACGCACGCCTGTTACCAACAGTGCATTACGGATTCCGTGCACATGCGGACTGGCTACATGAAGATTGCGCTCGAAGCGGAGTCTAGGGATAGCACCAAGACGAAAATATCCCTCCATAGCTATTTTGATGGCAAGGAGGATCATATCGCAGGCACGCGAGTTTATTCGGCGTTAATGACGAAACGTGTGGAGCGGCTGGTTCGCGAAGAGGGCTTGCCGTTGAATATCGCCTTGAATGTTGCCGAAAAACAGATGCCCCCCTTTTTCGACTATGAAAGTTTTTCGACGGGGTGTCCTGGGGACAAATTCATGAAGTTGCTGTTGAAAATGGATGAGGATGGAGAATCGTTCTATAGGGCCTTTGAGGGATTGTCCAATAAATTGGCCGAAAGAGGTTTTTATGGTGACCGCTCGTTCGAAATTCACTTGGCGGACAGCCTGCTTTCTCTTTACGAACAGGGGGCTTGGGATGTGCAGGAGCAATTTGAGAAGGTCCAGTGTTTCGCCTATTTTTGGCAAAAAGCCTATGACTTCTCGGGGTGCGGCAATCCCGGTGATAAACTCTGGAATAAAACGGATGGAAAGTATGCCCACAGGGCTTTTGCTTGTAATGTAGATAAAATCTATTTTCCGAATTATGCCTACGAGTATTTTCATTATTGGCTTCCTGTTGATGAATCAGAAGGTGAAGAGTAAATGAATGGTCTGCGATTAACGAAGTTCTTTGTTCTGGGCATACTTTTTCTAGGTGGCTCCGGATTAGCCTTTGCCGAAGGGGCTACGCCTTCAACAGGATCTTCCGGTTCGTGCGCCGATGGCGTGGTTGTCTCGTCCATTGAATTCAAGGGCCTGGAACATACGAAGCCGCGCGTGGTGGAACGCGAACTTTTGAACAAGGTGGGGGAGCCGTACTCTTCCGAAAAATTCGAGGCCGAAAAGCTCCGCCTGCAGGACCTGGACCTGTTCACCGAAATTACCGTAGCCTGCACCCCCGCAGCCCCCCAGCCCTCGTCTAATCAAGACACTCTCTCGTCTCTCGTCTCTCGTCTCTCGTCTAATCAAGACACTCTCTCGTCTCTCGTCTCTCGTCTCTCGTCTAATCAAGACACTCTCTCGTCTCTCGTCTCTCCACTCTCGTCTAAACTCACCTACTCCTTCAAGGAAATCTTCCGCTGGATTCCCTCTCCGGCGGGCAAGGAAACTGACCGCGACGGGCTTATGCTCGGCCTTGCTCTTGCGAACCTCAACGTACTTGGCGAAGATATCCGCGCCGAAATCCAGTACCGTACATCCACCGACCCGTTCCTTGACAATAACGAGTACGCTTTATATGTGAGTTCCCCTTACTTCTTCGGGCTCCCGCTCGGCTGGAATTTCGAGTTCCTGCGGACCGACAGCTATGACGATATCCGCGGTTACCAGGACGATAGCTGGCTTGTCGATTTAGACCTGGATTATGCGCTTCTTCCTCATTTGTCTCTCCTGGGTACGCTTGCGGGTAGAATCTTGGAGAGGGCTGCGTTCTTGCCGGAATTCGGTTTGGGCTTTGCGTTCGATTACCGAGACAGCAAGCTCGATACGCGCAAGGGCGTGTATTACGAATACATGCTGACTCACGTGGGCGGCACGGACGAGTTCTTGGTGGCCTGTGAAGGTGGTTGCGAGAGCATGGGGAGCGAGGACTACTGGGAACTCTTGACGGACGCTCGCGCCTATTTTACCGTGAGCCGTTTCGTGACCGGTGCGACGGTTCTCGCGCGCTTCCGCCCGGGTGACGTGAAGTTCTACGACTACTATTACCACGGGGGACCGAATACCTTCCGCGGGCGTGGAGGTACCTCCCTCTGGGGCGAAGATGATGAGGCCGATTCTGTACGCCTTGGGGTTCACGAGGTCCTGCTCACGCTCGAAGAGCGCTTCGTGCTGATGGAACGCCATGCGGCTAGCGTACTGGGTGTCAATTTCTTCTATGGGGTGCAACTCGTTGCCGGTTTGGACGGAAGCCTCCTGTGGGACAAGGGACATCCCGGTTGGGATGATTACGAGGGGGCTGTCTATGGCGGCGTCCATCTGGTGATCCCGGCCCTTGACCGGATTCGTTTTGAGGTCGGTTATAGGCCGGATAGGGGAGAACCTGCTTTCTACTTCGGATTGTTTGATAAGGTCACTTCGTCCCGTTGGCGCAGTCGCTGACGCTCCCTTGACCTTTTTGTAAAATTTTGTTAAATTTGTGTTGCTTTTTTAATATGAAAGATAAATAGGGCCCGATGTGGACCCCTCTGGAGAAAATAGATGTCAATAAATTACCTGGATCTCCCCATTGGTCGCAAGTACCCTTACGAAGTGGAATGCGTGGTGGAAATCGGCAAGGATACAAGCCTCAAGTACGAATATGACGAGCGCCTGCACGTGTTCCGCTTGGACCGCTGCCTGCTCAGTTCCATGAGCTATCCCTGCACATACGGCTTTATTCCGAGCACCAAGGCCGACGACGGCGACGCGCTCGACATGCTTATCTATAGCCCGGCCTCGATGATGACGGGCACCGTCTGCACCTGCCGTGTTATCGGCGCTCTTGACATGACCGACGGCGGCAAGAAGGACTACAAGGTGTTGGGCGTTCCGGTGTTCAACCCGCGCCCCATCAAGGACATCAGCGACGTGGACCAGATGTTCCTGCGCATCACCAAGAACTTCTTCCAGAACTACAAGGAACTGGAAGGCAAGGACGTGCAGATTGGTGAATGGCAAGATGCGGCGTTCGCCCGCGAAAAGGTGATTGCCGCCCATCGTGCTTATTTCCAGAATCAGGTGCAGATTCCCGATACATTCTATCAGGAACCGGAACACGGGGACCATCTCCCGCCCGAAGAACTGATTTAGGGCTGATATATTCTGTTTTGGGGCTATTTTCATGGAAAATAGCCCTTTTTTGTGCCTAAACATGTGATTTATTTTGCATCTGGCGAAAAAAAGTAACCTTGGCTATGTGAAAAGCTGTAAAAAGATGTATTTTTGTAAGCAACTAGTTACAATTCTATAGTAGGCTTGCCTACAGGAGTTAAGATGATTCTAAAACGCTTTTCCTTTATGCTGATGGGCTCCGCAGTCCTCTCTACGGCCCTGCTCCTTGGCGCTTGCGGCGATAGTTCTTCTTCGTCGGGCACCAATGAAGATGATGAATTGGGTGAGGTTCAAGTCAAGGCCAAGTCCTCCAGTAGTAGCAAGAAAAAGACTTCCAGTTCCAGTTCCGATACATCGGCAAAGGATGCTGAAGATCCTTCCGATCTCAAAGAGTCCAAGTCTCTGGAAGCTCCGTCGAATGTGACTCTTTCGAGACTTGCTCCGAGCGTTTGGGAACTGACCTTCTCTTACGAAGGCAAGAATGCCGAGAGCTTCGTCGTGCAGCGCTATGCTCCTGGTAACAAGTCTTGGGAAGAATATGACGAAATCGATGCCGAGATGACACATTTCCTCATTGATGGAGAAAAGAACGGCGGCTATTACTATCGCCTCGCTGCCAAGAATGACGAGACTCGTTCTTCTTACACGAAGGAATTGTTCGTGTCCGAGGATGTCGGATATGCAGAGGGCATCAAGCTCACGCCTCCGACCGCGAAGCCGAATGTATCCGAGGAAAACGTGTTGGAACTCGTGCTTACCGGAAACTACCCGAGCAAGTCCATCACGAAATCTATTTACAATAAGGACTCAAAGGGCAAGACCGTTGGTAGCGTTTCTTATGAGGCCCGTTTTGTGACGGGGACCGAGAAGAGCGTCGATACCGTGAAGGTGTCTGTGGATCAGTCCTCCATTTCCAAGACATTCAAGAGTGTCGAGGAACAGTGCAACGCCTATGCCCAGATCCGCGTGGTGTGGACCGACAAGAACGGTGTGTCCGATTACGGTGAATGGTCAGACCCGATGGGGACCAAGGCCGGTACGAACAGTAACCTCATCGATGCGGACAAGCGCTGTGAGTCCAAGGGAACTTCCGATGATGGTGAAGATTCGGGTAGCAAGGATGATAACAAAATCGCTTTTGCTGTTCCGTCGAACTTGACCGTGAAGAACCAGGATGTCGGTACGTGGATGTTGGAATGGGCATACAAGCCGGTCGAAGCCCGTCCTGAAAAGGGTTTCGTTATCCAGAAACTCGATCTTGACAAGAGCAAGTGGGAAAATTTCGATACTACCGGTACAGGTGTTTATCGTGCCATGATTACTGGCCTTACCGATCCTTACAACTACTTCCGTGTTGCCGCGTTTGATGACGATGGTAAGTCTGAATTCTCTGCGGATATTTTGATTGCTGTGAGCGAAGCGGATGCTGAGGTCCTGGTGGTGAACCCGCCGACGAATTTAGCGATTGCTCGTATTGCTCCGAGTGTTTGGGAACTCAGCTGGAAGTACGATGTCGCAAGTGACAACCCAGAAAGGAAGTTCATCATCCAGTCTTCTAAACTGAAAGACTTTGAATGGACCGATGTGGAAACGGACATTGTTGGCAACGTTCGTTACTACCATATTCAGGGCCGCGATAAGATTGAAACCTATTATCGTATGGCTGTTGTTGACAAGGGAGATACTTCTGCCTTTACGGAAGCTGTTCAGCTGACCCCGGAAATTCCGTATCGCGAGTATATGGCTCTCAATGTCCCTGTGCCGTCGATGTCGTTAAGCAAGTATTACACTACTGCTTACGAAGTGGACCGGGATACAGCGACAAAGGAAGATGTCACCTATGTTCATGCAACAGCGACATTTACGATTACAAGTAACTTTATTAGCAAGTATATTGTTGAATCGGAATACACGGATGTCGCATATTATGAGGCCCGTTGGTTCACTTCTCTGGAACATTACAACGATTATAAGAAGATTAATTGCGAAGGGAAGAAGACTTCCGATGGCTGTGATAGCTGCTATTGGGATGAACAGTTCCCGTATGAGGAACCCTCTATTACCAAGGGTGCCTATAAAACTGACATATATAAGTTGGGGGATTCTATTGAAGTAATGACGGAAGATGGTACTCAAAAAATCAGAATAGATACGTCCGTGTCTCAATATTGTAAGGCCCATTCTGGTTATGATGCATCTAACCATTACAAGCTTTATCTACCTAGTGCTGAAGATATTGCCATGCTGTTGGCCGCACAAAAAGAGAATGAAGGTGATGGAGAAGGAGAAGAAGATGATGATGGCGATGATGAAGACAATCCGTTGCTAGATATCGAGACGGTTACAAAAGCTGAGTGGCTGAGAATTATGGATTCTGAAGTTGCCATGTCCGAGTGCTTGGCTCATAATGCACGAAGCATTTGTGGCTACTATGTACAACTTCGCATTGTATGGAAAGACCGCAATGGAGAGACGGACTGGAGCGAATGGACGCAGCCCTACAGCGTTTCTAGTATCGATAGCGATTTCTGCAATAACTAAGCTTCACGTAGAATTAATTTAAAATGGCCTCCCTTCGGGGAGGCTTTGTTGTATGAGATAGTAGGAAGTAGACAGTAGGAAGTAAGCAGTGGTTGGTGGTTAGTATTTGTCATTCGCAGGCGCATGACTCGTCGGCTCAGCCATGCCGAAACGCAAGCGTTTTGGCGTGGCATTCGCCTTGGTTGTCATTGCGAAGGGCGAATAGCCCTGAAGCAATCTCCATCAGAGAATCTAGAGGCTAGGATCTAGAGACTAGGGGAAATGAGGTCGGCACTTCGTGCCTTTGAGGTATGAGGAATGAGGTCTACCCATAGGGCATAACAACGACTAAGCCAATAAATTGGCAAGTCTT
>CAMJHM010000022.1 GCA_946405515.1 uncultured Fibrobacter sp.
CGAAAAGTACAGCTTTGCCAAGGAAATCCGCGGCGAAGGCTTGATTCTCGGTGTGGCTCTCGACGAAGCGATGCCGGTGGGCAACATCATCTCAGCTGCCCGCGCCGAAAAACTCATGGTGCTTTCTGCCAAGGGCAACGTTCTGCGCTTGCTCCCGCCGCTCAATGTGAGCGCTGCGGAATGCGATGAGGCTCTTGCGAAGCTCGGCGCCGCATTCGAAGTCGCTGCTAACACGGCAAAGTAATTTAAAAGATTGGCGGTTCATGATTTCATGGCCGCCATTTTTTTGTTTAAAAACAAAAGACCCGTTGGCTTGTCCAACGGGTCTTTTAGATATCCTTTCTGACTATCGAAGATTAGTTCTTCGGACGCATGTAGAGTTCTTCGCAAACCTTCGTGAAGTCGTAGTAGTGGCGACCCGTGAAAATGTACACGGTGAAATCCCACAGGAGCTTCCAGAACGTCTTTGCCTTGTTTTCTTTCAGCCTGTACCAAGAGCCGTCCGGAGTCTTGCAGTAGTAATCGTTGTTGTCAAAATCAAGGCTGTCGCTTTCAACCTTGTCGGGTGAGTCAATTTGGGTAATGGTGGTGTCGCCGCTGTCGATGAGGTCTTGAATTTCCTGTTGCTCGGCGCTGTCGAGCTTTTCCATATTGTTTTCTTTATCTTTGTCGGTAATGACCGTCGTTGTGTCTGTTTTTACGGTATCCTTGGCGATGTTGCTCGAGGAGGAACTCTTTTCTTTCGGCTTCTTGGCGCTGCTAGAAGAGCTTTTTTTGCTTGTGGAGTCCTTTTTGACTATTTCTTCGTCTTCATCCATGCCCGGCACGCTAATCTTTCTGGCGCTGGAGCTGGACTTAGCTTCTTCTTTTTTAGAAGAACTGCTGACCTTGTCTTCGGAATCCTTCTTTACAGAAGATGAAGAAGACTTGTCTGTATCGCTGTCCTTCTTCTCTTCGTCCTTGCTGGCGGAGCTCTTCTTGGATTCGCTAGACTTGGCTTCTTCCTTCTTGGAAGAACTGGACTTGGCCTTTGTTTCGGCCTTTTCTGCACTGCTGGAACTGTCGATGTCTTCGCTTTCCAGCTCGCTTTCTGAAATCTGTGTGACTTCAGAATCGGTAGTACAGTTGGTGAAAGTGAAGGCCAGCATGAGGATGGCGCTTACACCGATGAGATGACTGAGAGACTTCATGTTTAGCTCCTGTTGAAAAAGTTTCGTAAATATAGCAGTCGTCTTTAATCCGTCAAAGGTTATTTTCACACCTTTTTTATCGGTTTATAGGCCTTATGTACATTTCGTCGCAAACCTCTGTGAAATCATACAGGTGTCTGCCGGTAATTAGTACAGAGAAGAAGTCAATGACTCTGTGCAGCCATGTTATAAACTTGTTTTTTGAAAGCTTATGCCATGTTCCATCAGGCGCTTTGCACAGATATTCGTTGTGATCAAAATCCAATGTGTCGGGATTGACAACGAGAGAGTCTATTTTGATAATGGACGAATCCCCGCTATCAATAAGGTCTTCGATTTCCTTTTGCTCGGCACTGTCGAGCTGTTCCATATTTTCTTGTTTGTCTTTGTCAGTAACAACGGTTGTCGTGTCGTTGGAATGCCCTTTTACGCTGCTAGAACTTTGGGGAACGGGAGGCGGCGGTAAAATTTGTTCCTGGCTGCTGGATGAATTGTCCTTGGGCAATGAGGGCTTGTTTTGTGAAGACGACGACTTGTCCTTGGATGCAGAGCTTTTTTGGGGTTCGTCTTCCATGCCGGGAATGCTGGTGCGCCTTGCACTAGAACTGGACTGCTTTGATGAGGAAGATGCCTTTTGGCTGGAACTGGATACTCCGGTATCTTTCTTGCTAGAGCTAGAACTTCCCGTCGTTGTGTTTGCGTTCTGTTTTTCAGAAGAGGTTCCTGTCGAAACCTTTTGGGAGGAACTAGAGACAGATCCCTTCTTACTGGATGAACTTGTCGCTTTTCCGGTTTTTTCGGAAGAATTGGAGGCGCTAGACTTTTTGGACGAGGAACTGCTTTTTTCTGTTTGTTTTTTTGATGAACTGGAGGCCTTTACATCCTCTGCTTCATTGTCATCGGCAGGGTCTTCGTCAAAAACGGAATCATCTACAATGTGCAATCCATTGAGGTCTTCATCTCCGATGGCAACAACATCGGAATCGGTTGAACAACTCCAAAACGATGCTGCAAAGATAAATACTCCAAGTAGGCAGACTTTGTTTATTGGATTCATCATAGATGGATTTCCTTTTACTCCAAGTTAGAATATTTTCGGGGATTGTTCAATAAAAGTAATAAAAAAGTTACATAATAATGAAAAAATCCTTTTTCAAGGATTTTTCATTAAAATGTCGATTGTGTTGAAAAAATGGCTATTTTGCCCGATTGTAAATCTCTTTGCAGACATTTACGAAGTCGTAATAGTACTCTTTTGTAATCTTTAAGGGTCTGCCGAAAATCGATTTCGTAATGCTGTCCAGTGTGTTTTCTGTAATTCTATACCAATTTCCATCTGTGGCATTACAGAGATAATCGTTTTCTTCGAAGTTTAGGCTACTCAGATCTAGGGCGGTTGATTCGTTCATTGTAACGGTAGAATCTTTTGCCTTGATGAGATCTGTGATTTCTTTCTTTTCGTTGCTGCTGAGTTTTTCCATGGATTCAAAGGTCGCATTGTCGGATTCGGAAAGACTTGAACTGGATTCTTCTTTCACGCTGGATGAGGATTTTGCCTTTGAACTAGAGGACTTTGCTTTGGAGCTGGATGATTTCTTGGTGTCGTCCATGCCTGGCACCTGGATTAGTCGCGCGCTGGAACTGGATTTCGCCTCTTTTTCAGAAGAAGAACTTGAATCAGCCTTTTTGCTGGAACTAGAAACTTTTTTGCTGGAACTTGACTTTGCGGAGGATTTCTTGGAAGAACTGGATTTTCCTGAATCAGTCTTTTTGCTGCTGGAACTTTCGATTTCTTCTTCGTCCTCGTCTTCTTCGTCGTCGGAGTCTTCATCAAAGACGGACTCGTTGATTATATAGACATCGCTAAGTTCATCTTCGCCGACGGTGACGGTTTCACCCTCGGTGGAGCAGTTCCACAGTGTTAATGCGAAGGGCAAGATGCCCAAGACGCAGATGTTCTTTATCGGAAGGTGCATTGTTGCGTTCCTTTATTCCATTAGGGGCGCTTTAGGGTTATTCCTTGATTGTTGGCGCTTGTCTTGCTACGGGAGCGAGTTGTCCGTGCTTGCGGAACAGGTGCTTCACAAGAGTCCCGAATCCGCGGAACACGCGGTAGCGTTCGCGTGGGTTCTTGATGGCCATGATTCCCTGACGCAGGATGTAGCTTGGACGCAGGTAGAACTCGCGGCGAGCCTTGTCGCAGAAGTCCACAAGCGCCTGGCTGGTGAGTTCGCCGCGCTGGATGGTTGTGCGGTGGAACCCGTCCTTGTCGAGCCACTGGTTGTAATCCTTTGTCTGTAATGCGCCGCTTTCGAGGGCTTCTTTGTACGCTTCGGTACCGGGGTACGCCATGATGGGGTAGAACTGCGCCGTGTTGGGGTTCAACTTCTTGGCGTAGTCGAGCGTCATGCGGAGTGTTTCCGGCGTGTCGCCCGGGTTACCGACCATAAAGCAACCATGCACCAGGAGTCCTGCTTTGCGGGCGTTCTTCGTGAACTCGATGGCCTTGTCGGTATTCTTCACGCCCTTGTGGATGTTCTCGAGAACCACGGGGGAGGCGCTTTCAAAACCGACGCACATCTCGCGGCCACCGGCCTTTTTCATGAGTTTGAGCAAATCGAGCGGAACGTCGGCGCGGGCGTTGCAACTCCAAGTAATCTTGAGACCGCGTTCCAGAATCAGGTTGCAGATTTCGCGAACGTGCTCGTGGCTTGCGGTAAACGTATCGTCTTCGAAGAAGACTTCACCCAGGTCTTCGAAGTTGTCCTTGATGTACTGCAGTTCGTCGACCACGTCTTTGGGCGTGCGGCGGCGGAACTTGTGGCCGTTGAGCGTCTGCGGAATCACGCAGTAGCTGCAGCGGTTCGGGCAACCGCGCCCGCTCAAGATAACGATTAGCGGGTTGAGGTTCGCTCCGTAGAAATATTTTTTGTAGCAACTGTAAAGGTGCTTGCGGTAAACCTTCGAGACCCACGGGAGCTCGTCTAGGTTCTCAATCTTCGGGCCTTCGGGCTGGAAGTCGACCTTGCCGTCTTCCTTGCGGAAGGCGAGGCCCGCGATGCTGGCGATGTCCTTGATGTCGCCGCGCAAGTAGCGCACAAGGTTCCTTGCGGTGTAGTCTGCCTCGCCAATAATTACGAAGTCAAGGCTCGGTTCCATTTCCATGGATTCGAGCGGTTCGGCCGTAGCGTGCGTGCCCATGATGGCGACCTTCACATTCGGAAGCGCTTCTTTAATGGCGTGTACCACCTTGAGGTCGTTCAAGATGCTTGGGGTGCTTGTGCTGCATACGACAAGTGCGGGGTCGAATATCTTGATGCCTTCCAGAGTGTGCGGAAGGTTGAGCTCCATGGCGGGGCTGTCGATGAGTTGAATGTCGTTCCCGTCGGCTTCGACTGTGCCTGCGGCATAGCTCAGGAACATGGGCCAGTAAAGGGTAGAGGACTTGGTCACGCACGGGCTGCGCGACTCGCGGCTAAACATCGGATGAAACGGCGGATTTAAAAAGGTAATGCGCATAGGCTCATACATGATACAATACGCTGCAAAAATAGCTACATCTTTGTTGATGCTGTTTCCTGTCTTATAAAAACAGAGCGAAAAATAGCTAGATTTTCCGCCGATGAAAAAACTTCTTTTCATGCTGGTTGTTTGGGGCGTCGTAAGCGTTCCTGTTCTCGCTGCACCCGCAGGAACTGCTGCGGGCCATGTGGCAGATGTCGGCAGCGCAAAGCCGGCTGAGGTTACACACGATACGATTGTCTCCAAGTTCGATAATGGTTCTGTTTCCCGTGTCTATTATGTTTTGCATGGTACAGAAACTCGCGATGGAGTCTCCGTGACGTACCACCCGAATGGCAATGTGGCCATTGAGGCCCCTTACGTGGCGGGTAAACTGGATGGTGTTTTCCGCAGCTATTACGAGAATGGCAAAGTCTGGAAAACGATCGGCTACAGGAACGGTATAGAAGAAGGCTTTTCCATTTCGTTCCACGAAAACGGCGTGCGTGCGCTCCGCGAATCCTACAAGGCCGGAATCCTTGATGGTACTAGTGAGGAATGGAACGAAAAGGGTGTTCTTGTTCGCCGGATTCCCTACGAGAAAGGGCAGATTCACGGTAGAGCCCAGATGTTCGATGAACTGGGCGCATTAAAAGAAGAAATGGATTTCGTGCGTGGAATTCGCAACGGCATTTACCGTCGTTATCAAAAAGGCGTGATGACAATGGAAGCCGAGTTCCAGAATAACCGCTGCGTCAAGAATTGTAGTTTCTAGGCACGGGGCTCCAGGCTCGAGCAATGAGCAATGAGGTCGTGCTTCGCACTCTGAGGTAACAGACGGAGATTGCTTCAGGGCTTTGCCCTTCGCAATGACAAGTTTTCCCTAACCACCAACCACTAACTAAAAAGAGGCTAGAGACTAGAGAATACCTTTGACCACTTAGTGCTTTAGCACTTATGTGGGCATGGCCACCTTTAGGTGGGAGGCTAGTGAAAAGAATCACGCACTTTGTGCGTCAATATAAGACGACGAAGCCGTGATATTTCTCCCTAGATCCTAGCCCCTAACCCCTAACCACTAACCACTAACCACTTCCTACTTCTTCTTCACCGCATTCCACACCATGTACCCGATGAAGAGCGCTCCTGCGGCGAGCAGTGCAATGGCGAGTTCGGAGTTGTACTTTTCGATGAGGTCCTTCTGCCCGTGGGCGAGGTAGCCGAGGAACGCGAGAACGCAGTTCCAGATGGTGGCGCCGAGGAATGTGTACAAAGTAAACGGGAAAAGTTTCATCTTGGCAAGGCCTGCCGGGATTGATATCAACTGGCGAATGACCGTGATGAGCCTGCCGACGAATGTGGAAATGGAACCATGCTTGCGGAAGTAGTCTTCGGCCTTCTGGACCTTTGTCGCATCAATGAGCAAGAAGTGTCCTAGACGGCTGTCGGCGAATTTGTACACAATCGGGCGCCCGAAAATCTTAGCAAGGAAATAGTTGATGTAGGCTCCGATGAGTGCCCCGATGCTGCCCGCAAGGACGATGAACGCGATGTTCAGGTTTGAACCGGGCTGCATGGCCTGGTATGCTGCAGGAGGGATGACCAACTCGGACGGAAACGGGATGAACGAACTTTCGATGGCCATCAAAAGCGCGATGGTCCAGTAGTTCAGGTTGCTGTTGTACCAGTCGATAATCTGCGTGTAAATGTTGGTTTTTTCCGGTTCTCCAGCGAAAGCGATGCTGGCAAGGATCAATACAGGGACGATGATTTTAAATGTTTTCATGGCGTTGTATGGTTTGGGTATAAAGAACGCCGTCAGACTGGCGGCGTTATAAATGAGTTATAAAGGTTTATCTCTTCTTGCCTTTTTTCTTCGGCTTGGGCTTGGACTTTTTGGCCTTTTTGTGCGAAGCCGGCTTTTCATGTTCTTCTTCGGCCGGAGTTTCTTCGATGTATTGCTGTTCCGTCTGCACTTCGATCATCGAAGGACTTTCGGAATTGGCGTTCTGAATCGCCTGCTTGGCCTCTTCGACATACCTGCCGTTGGGGAAGCGCTTCAGGTAGATTTCGTAGTCCTTGAGACGGTTACCTTCCTTGACCAATTCAAAGATGCCTGCTTCAGCTTCTTCGCGGAAGGCTCCATCAGGATTGTCGTTCAAGTAACCGAGGTAGGCCTTGAAGGTGTTCTGTGCCTGGATTTCGCGGAACTTGTGGTACTCGGAGAGAACCATGAGCTTGTGTTCGATTTCGGCACGGCGCGGAGAATCCGGATAGTACTCGAGGAACATCTGGAGCATTTCAGGATCGTTGGAGGCCATGACCTGGTCGAAACGAGAATCTTCTTGCTT
The DNA here is from genome assembly GCA_946405515.1 of uncultured Fibrobacter sp. Classification (GTDB taxonomy): domain Bacteria; phylum Fibrobacterota; class Fibrobacteria; order Fibrobacterales; family Fibrobacteraceae; genus Fibrobacter. The sequence goes on from CAMJHM010000022.1 coordinate 7,043, forward strand.
CACCTGGTAGTGCTTCAGTTCAACCTTACCCGTATCCAAGGCTGCGTAGAGTTTTTCCTTGGTGGCGAGGTCTGCCGGATGGCAGAAGGCGAGGAAGCTTTCGAGAACGTCCGAGAACTGTGTCCTGGTGTAGGCTTCGCTCATGTCGGGCAGTTCGCCGTCTTCGTCGAGGAAGAAGCGGTAATCGCGTTCGATGGCCATGCAGTCCCAGTCACTGAGCGTGTCCTTGACTTCGCTGTTCTTGCGGAGGATGTCGTCACGATCGTGCAATGCATAGCGCATGCGGCGGTCGCGCCTGCTCTCGCGGCCGAAGTCCAGGGAGAATTCCAGGCCAACGCGTACGGGCCACTTGTAAGAAATCTTGTCCATCGTGATGCCCGAATAGCCGGACGGGATGCTCACGTCGTCGTTGGACCGGGATGTCTTGTCCGTCGCCTTGATGTCCTCGTAGGGGAGGAATTCCTTGCGAACGTTGATGCCAACCTTCAGGTCAACGTCTTGGAAAATTTCAGTAATCTTGTATTCGAGGGCTCCCGAGACGAATGCTGTAGGAACGTATTCCGTGTTCTGGTTCGTGTTGCCCAGGTAGTCGTCGTAGAAGGAGAAAAAGTGGAGACCGTAGCCGCCGAGAACGCGGATGTCAAAGTCGCCAGCGAGGTTGAAGCTGAAACCGGCAAGGACGGACGGTGCGTAGGTGAGGAAAGAGAGCTCGCGGTCTTGCTTGGGGCCTTTCTTCTTTTCGCCATTGTCTGTGTAAGTGTAGGCGGGTTCTTTACCGATGGTGCCGAACTGGATGCTGTTGACTTCCAGACCGAGCCAAATGGTGAAGGGAATGTCTGCCTTGGCAAACGGGGTAATTAGGGGGCTCCACAAATAACCCACGGACAGGGGGAATGTAAAGACATCTTTGTCAATGGGTTGGTTGAGCAACTCGGGATCCTTGTCTTCAAATACGAGGAAGGCGGGCTCGGCTTGCAGGTAGAACTGCTGGCGCCAGTTGGAACGCTCAAAGTCGGCAGCGAAGGTCGCGGTCGAGTAAATCAACAATAGGAATACAATTAATCTACGCATTGCTCTAAATCTAGCTTTTCCAAAGGGATAGGGGGATGGTGTTTCTAAAAAAAATGTCCTTTTTATGGGTAAAATCGCGTTTTTGCTAGAATGTGAGGTATAATCCTATTCCAAATAGGACGATTCCAGCACCAATGAAAGATGCTCCGGCAATGGTCTTGCGGTCCCCGGATTTAGCTAAATCGTGATTTTTTTTCAATTTCTTTTTGAAATTGGATCCGTTCGGGTCGGTGGGCTTTTTCAGTTCGTCCTTCAAATCGTTCGCTTCGGAGTAGTCTTGCTGGCCAAGGTAGAGGAACAGGGCTCCAATAATGGTGGGGGCTATGGCGCTGCCCATGAGGGTTTGCCCGAGGTTGTAGATTTTTCGACTACGCAGCCATTCTTTCTGTTCCTGGATTTCATCAAAGTCCTTGATTTCTTGAAGTTCGATGTTCAGTGTTGTTTCGGGAACGGGGGCGAGATAAAAACTCACGAGGCTGTCGCGGTAGCCTTCCCTGCGGATGCGTAGATTGACAAGTCCAGGATCGGTATAGGTGAACTTGTTCGGAGTGTGGGCGATGGGCTTGCTATGCTTTGTGATTTTTTCAGTACTCGTGTAAATTTCAGCACCGGAAGGTTGAGTCATGATTCGAATTTCTGGGGAAATCCGCTTCAGCTTGAGGGAAACCTTGACAGTGTCGCCTGGGATTGGACGAACCGTTGTCTGGGCGCCCCAAAGGTGTTCCACTTTCCAGTATGCATTTAAAACGATTTTCCCGGTGTCGAGCGTTACGAATGTGCAAGGTGTCTTGCACAGGGCGTCTTTTTCGGATTTTGATAACATCGCACCTTCGGGGTCGGTATCCACGTGGATGTAGCTTTTGAGATTTTCCTGTTTGACTTTGATTCCCTGCGATTCCTGGACGAAGTTCTTTATCTTGTTAGATACGACAGCGTCGGAAAGTACACTTGATGCAGAAATTTTTGTTTTTGTAATGCTTATTGTTGGCAGTGAATCTTCGTACAGGACTCGCTTCAACTGCAATTCCAACGAATCCGGAGATTTGCTCTTGGTGATTTTCCCAAATAGAATTTCCTTGATGCCAAGCTTGGAATACTTGTCTTGGATGCATGCGTTGTCTTTGCAGTCTTCGATCTGGTTGGTATCGGCGAGCGTGTAGTTGCTGTCGTTCTCGTTCAGCAGGGCTGCAGTGAGGGCTTTGAGCAGTTCTGCCTTCTGCGGTTCAATGCCTTCGGCTTCGTAGCCTGCAAAAATCTTTGTGTTGACGGGTTCGGGTTTAGGTTGGACCGTTGTTGTATCTGCTTGTGTTGCAATGGAATCAGCGGAGGCTGTTGCGGATATGGTGTCCGGACTTGCTGCTGTGGTGTCGACGGCAACTGAGTCTGTTGTTGCCGTGGGCGAACTGGCCGAATTAAGGAGGTCGTTGCCCTGCATGTCGACTATGCTTTTAAATTGACTCTTGGGGATGCGTACGATGGTGAACTTGTCCTTGATGTAGCCCCCGAGATTGACCGTGTCTTTCTCGATACCCAAGAATTGGGCTTTTTGCTTTGTGCCGGAAACGAGTTCCACTTGCGCCTCAATGCCTTTGGATTCGGCTGCATGGAGTAGAACTGCTAAAAGTAGGAGCGGAATGTAGAAAAACTTTTTCATAAATCTCCTAGAATGAAAGAATTAACCCTGCCGAGAAAACGATAATTCCTAAACCAAGACTTGTCCCGCCAATGGTTTTCGCTGTCTTAGCTTTGTTTTTGTTGTCTTTGAAATTGTCAAATTTTTCTTGGTAATTGTCGCCATTGCGGATGGCGCTATTCTGGATGGAGTGGCGGTCGTCTCTTGCGTCTCGAATGTATTTTTGCGTGACGATTGCGGCGACAGCACTGGTTGCCAGTGGTACGAAAGAAGCCCAAATGAGTTTTCTCCCAAGGGACTTCCTATTCCTGTGTGCAACAATCTTGTGCTGCGAGTCGGTTAGATCTTCGTCGTAACTCTGTCGCAGCGAAACGATAAGGAAGGATGTGTCTTTTTCGGGGAGCGAGACATTGATTATTGTGTCGTTGTAGCCCAACTGGAACAACGTGATTTTGACTGTCGAGTCGCCTTGTGGAATTTCCACAAAATTTGGACTTACATAATCGGGCATCGAGGAAAAGTCAATGGAAGACCGATTGACGAAAATGTCTGCCTTTGTGGGGTTCGTTGAAATGTGCAAGTAACGGGTATGTTCCGTGGAGGATACTGTCGATGCGGAGTCTTGTGGAACGGCTGTGTCGGCAAACGAAATTCCGCATAGGAGGGTGATGAGGATTATCAAAAATTGAATCATCATTCCAGTTCCTCCGCGTTCATGTATGGTCCGTCAAGAACCAGCAATTCTTTTTTCGGAGAGATGTTCCAAAATACAGGTGCGCTTCGGTTTCCTGCATGGTCGCTCACTCTAATGTAGACTCTCATCTGTTTTCTTTGAGAGATGGTTAAGTCTAGAAGCTGATTTCTAACGGAGTATTCTGCAACCTCAGCATTATCAAAATAGACCTCGATTTTTGATTGAGCAATTCCGCTGCCTTTGTCTAGGAGGGAGAATACAATGGGCTCGTCCTGAATAAATTCAGTCCTTATAGGCCATACCGTTGGTGGCGTTTTGTCTTCGAAAAATACTGAATCCTTGGTGATGACGCTGTGCTCGGGAATGTCGATCGTGAATGAGTCAGCCTTGTATTCGGTGAAATAAAATTCTTCCATATACACGGTGAGCCCCGTCTGTGCCGGGAGTTTTATGGATTCGGTTGATACAACGTCTGATCTTTCGATCCGTTTTAACGTGTCGCCTTTGTTGTTGACGATCGTTATTCTTGTATCTGGAGAAACCTGATTGCGGTAATGCTTGTATGCTATGGGGATGTTCAGTATAGAGGAATCGGTATTGATGAGCTTTGTGGAAAACTTGAAAATGTCGGAGGTGTCAAATTCTTGAATTCCGTTGAGGTTCAATACGGTCATGATGACTCCCCAATAGAACGTAATCGACGTATCGGCGGGATTAATGCCGAATTCTTTTAAAATGTTTTCGTCTGGGAGTAAGGGGCCGACAAAGGATACCTTTTTGTCGCAGGGGACTGACTCTTGGAGGCTGAGCCAAAGTTTACCAAGATTGCTCGATGCGTAGATATCGCATTGGGTGGTTTCCCATGGATCAATACCTGTTATATCCCACTGGAGTTGAATTTCTTCTTCCAAGAAGGGTTCTGCCTGGTTGTATCCGTTTCTGGGGCTTGTGAGCGATATGTTTGACGGGGTATCTACAAATATTCGAGTCGTATCTATCAAGGTGTCGCCGAATAGATTTATTGTTTGTAAGATACAGTCGTATTGGCCGGGTTCCTGGAATGTATGGCGGAAAGTGGGAATGTTGATTTTTTTCCCGTCCAAGATCCAGAGAACGCTTTTGTAATATGTCGCAGCAAGGTCTGCGTCTAGGACGTTGCCGTTCAGGTTGTAAATGACCTGGATTTTTACAGGCTCGTTGACGTTGATGTAGACATCTTTTTGCGAGGTGTAGAACAAGTGGATCGCTCCGCTGACTCCATCGGGGACGATATAGATGTTCTGTTCGAATTTATCTGCATCTGAACTGGAAAAACGGGCTTTGTCTCCACACGAAGTGAGCGCCAGGACACATAACATGAAGGCTACAGCGAGGGAGCAATGAAGAATCCTATTCATTATTGCCTCCTTGCGTGCTGTCTGCGGTGGGCATTAATTCGGATAATTCCTTGTACAGGCTGTCCGGTAAAACTAAGACGTTGGCTTTGGGTTCCCAAACAGGGGAAACTCCACCATAAGGGTCCATTGCTTCGACCCACCAGTATAGTTCTCCTTCTGGGAGGTCTTTTAACATGGTTTGGTTGCCACGGATGAATTTGGACCTATAGAAGAACTTGGTCGTGTCCGAAATCGTGTCGGAACCATAGACAATGTTGAGCCTGTACAGGATAGAATCTTTCTCGGCGTCTTCGGCATCGTACCATTTGAAGATGGCTGTTGGGCCTATGTAAGATTGACATGGCGAATAGCAGTTGTTCGTGAAACTCATGAAAGGAGGTTCGTTGATTTTCATCGTCCAAGATCTGGATTGACGAATTCCGTTGGCATAGACTACAGTCATGACGACTTTTTGCTCGCTATTGAAGAATGCATCGCCATCCGTGACATATTCGATTGAATTCTGGCCCTCGGCCGGTATGGTGATGGTTCCCTTTGTATCGCCATTCGGGCTTATCTTGTATTGGGTAGGCACTAAACTGTACGGATTATGATCTGTGATGAATAGGGTTATTGGTGATTGCCTAGAAATTGTCGTATCGTTGTTTGTTTCAAACCAAAATACACTTGGGCGTAAAACAAACGATTTTGTGGCGACATTGCCACTGCCATCGGTTGCTATGATTGTGACGAATTGTGGAATCCACGAACGGTCATTTTCTGCAGTAGGAATGGTCAGTGTCTTGCCTTCGGAGAAATACCGTGTGATTTTGCGATCGCCTATATAGGCAACTACGTTGGTGAGTATGCTTTCAGAACTCCCATCTGTGATGATGAATTGCAGGGAGTCTGCAAAATCAAGAGTGTCGCTTCCAGAGATTGTGCGAATCGTTGGAGGCGTTTTGTCTGTCATGTGCAGAGTGCCGATGTTGCTAATCTGTCCTGCATAGGTCCTTACAAAGATGGAATCGGGAACAAAGTCTATGTCTTTTTTGCATTGGGCTGTGATGATGTAAGCTCCAGGAGGCAGAGGCTTGATTTCGAACATTCCCGTCGTTGGAGTCTTTTCAAGAGATTGCTTGATATTTGTCGGATTATTCGCTGTGTCAAGAACAATCAACTCAATATCTGTGTACATGTTTTCGCTGGACATCTTTAATATTCCGGATATCGCAGATTCATCCCCGATGCCATTCGTTGTGAATGTGCTGCTGATGATGGCTTTAGACGGGACATTGTATTCGTTATAGGCTTGCACTATCCAATGGTATTGCGATAGCGGCTTGAGTTCGTGGTTCATTTTGAAAAAGGGTGTGTTGACGATTGTGTCTACCAAGCTCGGTTCCCCTTTTTCTTCGTCAAGGAGGTTCGCTAGTATAAAATGGTAGTGTAGGGGGCCAATGGAGTCTATGTCGTTGGCGCTCCAGGCAAACTGGATGTCGTTCCGCGGTGGGATGTTCTGTGATTCATTGGCTGGGATGAATTTTTTGTTGTCAAGGATTGGAGGCGAAGAAATCCACAGGTGTAAGGTGTCACTCAGCGTGTCCCCGAAATAGGTGACCAGGATAAAAACGATTTCATGCGGTCCTGATGAGGGTATGGCGTCGTGGATGTTGAATTCGGAGGCGTAATATTTATTGTCCAAAAGCCAGTAACTGTCGCGGATTCGGATTGATTTTGACGGCAGAATATTTGCTATGAATAGCATTGAATCGCCACGGATAATAGTATCGGACTTGACCCTTACAGCCGTAGAATCAAAAGATTTGGCCATGTATACATTGACGCTTATAGGGCTTGTATTGTCTTCGTCAAAAATGAGATTATCAGAGTCGGAGCAAGCTCCTAGCATCAAGGATAGGATAGCAACGGCAATGACGAGTGAGAATGTTTTGGTTTGTTTGATCATTCCCTAGGACTCCTTATTGACGTCACGTAAAAGTCAATGACGTCGGATGAATCGCTGTCCCCGTAGCTATCTGTCACGATGACTTGGAATGTGTGTTCACCATCTTCAAATCCCGACTGGCGGATGCTGTTGAAATCGCCCACGACATAGGCAACGCTGTCTATTAGGACTACGTGCGAAAAATCTTCGTTGTCATTATCGTGGGTGCTCCATTCAAACAGGAAAGATGTGTTTTCGTTGCCGTAGAGTGTGTCGGATGGTTGTGGATTAATAATCTTGTCGATTTCTGGAGGAGTGTTCGTGATGATATTGAAATGGGATACCATGGAATTTCCTTCGGTATCCATAGTGACCAATTTGTTTGGGATGAGGTCTGTAGATGAATTTTTACTGATTTTGTACGTTGACCCGGTCCCTAGGAGAACGTCTCCCATTCCTTCGTTCGCCTTGTACCATTTAAACTGCAATTTTCCAGAGTGGTCTGCTGGGTAAACCGAGGTGTGGATTTCTGCAGAGTCCTGCGGATGAATTTTTAGGAGTGTAGAGTCAATTTTATCGTTTTGTGTCACGTAGACGGAAATGCTTGTTACGCCTTGGTCCGTTTTTGGTTCGCTCGGAATGTCAAAACAGGCCGATATGACTGTAACGGCAGATAAGATTGCTATAGACGAGAGAATCCTCGATATGTGGGTCATATTAAATACCATCATGTACAAATGTAACTATATTCTTAAACATGAGTAACGAAAATTTTGAATATAAAAACGCAATGGCCCGTCTTGAGGAGATTTTATCAAAAATCGACAATTCCGAAATGGAAATAGACGAATTGGCGGGCCAGGTGCAAGAAGCCACGGAACTGCTGCGCAAGTGCCGCCAGATTCTGCTTGCGACCGAGAAAAATGTACAGGAGGCCCTGGCGAGCCTAGATGGTGAAACCGATGCGTGATGTGGACTCAATGTCGCATGGGCAGGATGTTCCCGCTATTGAGGTGAACGGGCTTACGGTCCGGTTTCCTGTCCGTGGGGGGGTACTGGGTAAGGTTAAGGATTACTTTACAGCAGTAGATAATGTTTCTTTTGTTCTCCCACAGGGGAAAATCCTGAGTATCGTGGGAGAATCGGGTTGTGGAAAATCGACACTTGTAAAATCGCTTGTTGGGTTAGTTCCGGCGGAGCCGTTTGACTATAAACTGTTCGGTGCTCCAGTTGTTAATGGAAAAATTGCGGGAGGAAAAAGGGTTTGTGATTTGGTCCAGATGGTGTTTCAGGACCCTTTCAGCAGCTTGAACCCGCGACAGACGGTGGTTGAAATATTGACCGCACCTCTTGTGGCGAGGGGTGTCTCGTTCGATGATGCCCGTGACCGGGCCAGGCGGCTCTTGGACCGAGTGTCTATCCCGGACGGGGCGCTTGACAAGTTCCCGCATGAATTTTCCGGCGGTCAGCGCCAAAGACTTTGTATTGCCCGTAGTCTGATGGTCGAACCGAAGGTCTTGCTTTGCGACGAAGTCACAAGCGCACTGGATGTGTCGGTACAAGCTCAAATACTGCATTTGTTGGATGACTTGCGCAATGATCTTGGCCTGAGTATCCTGTTCATCAGTCATGATATGCAGGTGGTGCGTGCACTGAGCGATGACGTCCTGGTCATGTATTTCGGGAAAGTCGTGGAGCGTGGGATTGCCGATATAGTTCTCACTGAACCGCAACACGAGTACACGAAAAAACTACTTGCGAGTGTGCCGGTTATCCGGCGGTAGTGGAATTTTTAAGCTAAAGTCGAGTTGCTTAAACCGCGCGGAATCCGTCGTCGCCGAGGTCGATTTTCCCTTCGCGGAAGAGCGTCCCGAGAATCTTCTTGAATGTCTTTTTCGACATGCCGAATTCTTCGCGGATGGTGTCCGGGTCGGTGTGGTCGCCGTAGGGGAGGAATCCGCCTGCTTCGGCGAGCTTCTGCATGATGGCGTCGGGGCTGTCGCTCTTCATGAGTCCCTTGTAGCCAACGGGCGTCAGGTTGAGCGTGATTTTTCCGTCGCTGGTGAAGCGCTGGATAAAGCCGGGCATCGTGTCGCCGATGTAGATGCGTTGCATGCCGCGGGTGAGCATGAGTCTGCCGGTGTAGCGGTAATCCACCAAAAAGTCAACGTAGTCCTGGGTCACTTCGTAGGCGGCGAGCTGTACGCGTTGCCCGATATGCAATTCGCTTGTATCCAGGTCAAGGAAACTCTTGATTTTTTCGGTTGCCACGAGGCGGCCGCTCTTTTCGTCCACGAGGATGTAGACGACGCACTTGTCGCCACGCTGCAAGTCGCCGAGCTGCTGCTTGTAGGGCAAGAAGAGGTCTTTGTTCAGACCCCAGTCCAGGAACGCTCCGATGCGGTTCACTTCCTTGACGGTGAGTACGGCGAATTCGCCTGCCTGCGCGTAGGGCTTGTCGAGTGTCGCGATGGGCCTGTCTTCGGAATCCATATAAACGAACACGTCCAGGATTTCACCTTCCTCGAGTTCGAATTGGTGCTTGTTGCCCGGGAGCAGTACGCGCCCTCCGGTTTCCAGTTCCAGGTAGTAGCCTTGGGGGGTGACGCTTTCGACGCACGCGCGGTTGAATTTTCCGATTTCCATGATAAGCCGTTCCGTTCAGGTGTAACTAAAATATAGAAATATATATCTTTAAAACATGAATTCCTCTATCGACTTCATCGGCGATATTCACGGGCATTGCACAGAACTCCGGGCTCTGCTTGCAAAGCTTGGCTACGTGGAAACGTCCGGAGCCTACCGTTATCCGGGCGGTTTCCGTTCCGTCGTCTTCCTCGGCGACTATATCGACCGTGGGCCGGAGGTGCGTGAGACGGTCAACCTGGTGCGCGCGATGCGCGATGCGGGGAGTGCCGTGGCCCTGATGGGGAATCACGAATTTAACGCGCTGAGTTTCTGGCAGCTGAACGGGCACGGGGGTGCGCATGTCATCAAGAGCATTCCCGGCGGGTATTTGCGCGAGCATTCCTTCAACAAGGTGGCCATCCATACGCGGACGGTCGAGAGTTACAAGGGGCGCAAGCAGGAATTCCTGGAGATGCTCGACTTCCTGAAGACGTTGCCGTTCTTTGTTGAGACGGAATTTTTCCGCGCACAGCATGCCTGTTTTGAGAAGGACGCTGCATCAATCCTCAATGCCGAAGGCATCCGCTGTTTTGCCGACGGGAACTTCGACAATCTCATTGCCCGCGCGAACGACCAGTTCAACGAGTACGACGATTCCCTGTTCGACCCGATAAACTTTTTCTTGAAAGGCCCCGAGATGAACTTGCCTGATGGAATTACTTTCCGCGATGGCGAGAACGTTTTGCGCAAACGGGCCCGCATCAGGTGGTGGGTGGATCCGAAGGGGAAGTCCTTGCGCGATCTGGCTTTCCAGCCGGGTGTGGAACTGCCTGCCTGTGCGGCTCCTGCGGATGTTTGCACGCATGAGTTTTATGGCGAGGCGGAGCGGCCCGTATTCTTCGGGCATTACTGGCTGACGGGGCTACCGCACTTAATTCGCGAGAATGTCTGTTGCCTGGATTACAGCGTTGCCGGTTATCGCGGGGACGGGCGGCTTGTCGCTTACCGTTTCGACGGCGAGCAGCGACTGGACGAACGCAAGTTTATATCTGTGGAGGCTTCCTCCTTTTGAAAAATCTCTCGTCTCTCGTCTCTCGTCTCTCGTCTCTGAAAGTTTCTGCAGCGCTGCTGGTGGCGTTCCTGTTGCTCACGTTCTGGGGCGTGCTGGCGCAGGCGAATGCCGAAAGCCTTGGTGCCTCTGTTGAGGTGGCGACTGACCGCTTTTTCGGGAGCTATTTCGTGTGGGCTGTTGGCTATATTCCCTTGCCGGCTTTCAAGTCGGTTGCGGCGTTGGGCGTGGTGCATCTCGTTTTGTGCTTAATTTATCGCATGCCGCGCGGGTGGCGTTTTGCGGGCCTTTGGTTGATGCATATTGCGCTGATTGTCCTTTTACTCGGGAGCCTTGTCGGGAGCGAAATCAAGCAGGAATACAATGGCTATGCTGTCGTGCCCGCCGAAGTTACTGGCGCTGTTTCGCCGTTGCAGGCGGAGGTGGCCCCGCTTTCCGGAGCACGCGACTTGCGGTTCTTCCTTGCGGATGATAGCCTCGGCCTTGCTCCTGTCGAAATCGACGAGCAGGAACTGAAGGGCGGCTGGCCTTACTTTGTTCAGTATCGCGGCTATGCGGAAATGGCACCGGGAAAGAATGTGGCCATGTACAAGGTGCTTTACGACCCATTCCATTTGGTTCCGTATGTGTTCATGGTGATGTTCTTGCTGGGGGCGACGCTCCATTATTTTGTTAAGGTGCGCGGCAATAAGGTGCATGGTGATTCGGTCGGGGTGGCTGCAAAAGTCTTGCCGTTGCTAGCGTTGCTATTTGCCGCTTTGCCGATGGATGCCCGTGCTTCGGCTCGCCCGGTTCCGGTTTTGGAGGCTCTGCATTCTGATACGCCCGTCTTGGTGGATGGTGTTGTGCGGCCTTTCGATTCCTTTGCGCGTGGCTTTTTGGACGACTTGAGCGGGCGAGTGACGTACAAGTGTCGGGAAAACGATTTTTGCACGGGGAAAATTTCTGCCGCAGAAATTGTGCGACAGGCAGTGCTGACTCCTGAAAAGACACATGCTTATGCGTTGTTCAAGGTGCTCCGTGGCGATGTCTCCGAGGCGTTGCACTTGCCATCGGATTCGCGGTACGTGAGTTATGTGGATTTGGCGCTGTCGCGTGACTTGTTGGATTTCTACGCTAGCCGAAACGATGACCACCCGGCAACTGCCGAGATGAAGCGCCTGTACGGGAATGTTCGCCTGTACGAGTCGGTGGTGAACCACTCGGCGTTTTCGGTTGCCGATGAAGATGTAAACTTCCGGCTTTCGCTGGAGGTGCTGTACCACCATGCGAATCTTGCGCTGAGGGGCTTTGTCGCGGCGTTCTTGGCTTGTTTGCTTTCGGCATTGAACATGATTTTCCGGTCAAAAAAGTTGGATATCGCGGCGAATGTGCTGTGTGTTGCGACGGCTGTAATGCTTGCGACGATGTTTGCGGTGCGCACCTTCGTGGCTGCCCGCCCGCCGATGTCTAGCTTGTACGAAATTGTGCTGCTGGTGGCGCTGCTTTTGATGGCGTTCGAGTCCGTCGCGTTTTTCCGCTGCAAGAACCGGACCTATGCTCTGATTCTTCCTGTCACCATGATGGCCGCGGTGCTGTTGTTCTTTGCGAAGTTCGTGTTGGAACCCGGCGACACCTTCCGCCCGATTCCCGAGGTGCTGAATTCCTCGGTGTTCCTGACGCTGCACGTGTTCACGATTGCGCTTGGCTTTGCGGGCATGATTCTTTCTGGCGTTGTGGCGCATCTTGTGCTGTTCCGTGGGAGTGAAGCGCTCCCGTCGGTAGAACAGCCGAAGGGCTCGCCACTGTATGCACTGATGTACGGTACGCTCGCGTTCGGCGGCGCATTTACGATTCTCGGGACGCTGCTCGGTGGCGTGTGGGCCGACTTTGCGTGGGGGCGCTTCTGGGGCTTCGACCCGAAGGAATGCGGAGCATTGTTTGTGATACTCTGGGCGATGCTGCTTTTGCATTTGCGGGCCGGCCGGCTCGTTTCTCCGCGCGGGTTTGCGCTTTTGTGTGCGTTCAGCTCCATTGTCACGTTCCTCTGCTGGTTCGGGATAAACTTGCTCGGGGTCGGACTGCACAGCTACGGATTCCAGGGCGGTACGGCTATGTGGCTCATCGGCTTCGTCGTCGTCGATACCCTGGCCATAGTGGCAATTGCGAAGCGCGGGGCACGAGGCTCGAGCAGTGAGCAGTGAGGCTACGAGAGACTAGAGAATAGAGACTAGCGGCTAGTGAAAAGAATCACGCACTTCGTGCGTCAATAACAGACGGCGAAGCCGTGATATTTCTCCCTAGCCTCTAGATTTTAACCTCTAGATTCTCTAATGGAGATTGCTTCGCCTTTGGCTCGCAATGACAACCAAGGCGAATGCCACGCCAAAACGCTTGCGTTTCGGCATGGCTGAGCCGACGAGTCATGCGCCTGCGAATGACAATTTTTTTTAGGCTCCAGGCTCGAGCAATGAGCAATGAGCAATGAGCTGTGAGCAGTGAGCAATGAGGTTTCAGATAATTGGTAAGCAGTTAAAGGGCAAATGCAGAATCCCCCTAACCACCAACCACTAACCACTGTCTACTTCCTACTTCCTACTGCCTACTTTCTCTCGTCTCTCGTCTTTCGTCTCTCGTCTAAATTTTATATTTCCCCCCATGTTACACTGGGACACTCTTCTTTCTGCGACTCGTTACGGGCACCCGGCCGATCCGGACCCGAACCGCTCCGATTTCCATCGCGACTATGACCGCATCGTTTTCTCGACGGCATTCCGTCGCCTTGGCCGCAAGACTCAGGTCCACCCGTTCTCGGTGAACGACCACGTTCACAGCCGCCTCACGCACAGCCTCGAAGTTTCCAGCGTGGGTCGCAGCCTTGCCATTACGGTCTACCACCTGATCAAGGAACACCTGCCCAAGTACGTGAATGAATACCAGTTCGGTACGATTGTCCAGTCGGCGTGTCTCGCTCACGATATCGGCAACCCGCCGTTTGGCCATGCAGGCGAGGCGGCTATCCGCGAGTGGTTCCGCAAGAACCGCAACAGCGCTCCGCTCAGGGATTTGGGCGACCGCGAAATGGCCGATTTCGAGAATTTTGACGGTAACGCCCAGGGGCACAGAATCCTGAGCAAACTGGAATACCACTTTTTAGACGGCGGCATGCGCCTCACGTACGCGACCATCGGTTCAATGATCAAGTACCCGCGTCTCGCCATGTACGGGACTCCCACGAGCCTGTTCTCGACCGAGGCGGACCTTTACCGCGAAACGGCGGATACGCTCGGTTTGCCAGAAGTTGCCAAGGGCCAGTGGGTGCGCCATCCGCTGGTGTACCTGATGGAAGCTGCCGACGATATTTGCTATTCCATCCTCGATGTTGAAGACGCAATTGAACTGGGTATTCTTTCTTTTGCCGACGTGCGTGGCATGTTCTCGTACCTTTGCGGCCCCGATGTGGATATTGACCGCGAATACGAAGAAAACGGCCAGAATTTCCGCGACTTCTTGAGCAGCATCCGCGGGCACGCCATCCAGAACCTGATTGACGACGTGGCCGTCCTTTTCATGAAGCATTACGAAGAAATCATGAACGGGGCGCTCCAGAAGCATTTGATTGACCTCTCCCGCAGCGAGACGATGGAAGGTATTCGCATCGCGAAGCGCCTGGGCGTGGAGCGCATCTACCCAGACCGCCGCAAGACGGAACTGGAAGTGGGTAGCTATACGACGCTCAGCACCGTGCTCGATGCCTTCATCAACGGTGTCCACGATTATCGCCTGAACGGTAAGAACTCTTACCGTGCCGACCGCATCGTGCGCCTGATTGGCCAAGCAAAAATCGGCCAGAGCGTCACTGCTGCAGAAGCGTACCACCAGGTGCTTGACTTTGTGAGCGGGATGACGGACAACTATGCGACCTACTTGGCGCGCCAGATTGGCGGGTTGGTCATGGGGCTTTAATGGTCTGGTTGTTCGACTACGACCTGACTTTGTACGGCGAAGATGAACGCCATGTTCTCGTTTCCTTGGACCGCCGCATTTCAGCTTACGTGCAAAAGACGATTGGCGGGACGTTCGAGCATGCCTCGGAAATCCGGACGGAGTATTTGCATCGCTATGGCACGACTCTTGCGGGGCTCATGGCTTTGCACGGTACCGATCCGGACGACTTTTTTGACTTCATCCACGATTCTCAATATCTGGTGTACCCGGTCCCGGCACCGGCAAAACGCGACCTGCTACTTTCGCTGAAGGGCCCGCGCGGTGTGTTTACGAATGGCCGTCACGACTGGAGCGAGGCGGGGATGCGCTCGATGGGAATTTTGGACTGCATGGATTTCGTGTTCGACCTGAAGGCCCTCGGTTGGGTCGGCAAGCCCCATGACATCGCCTACGAGAAGATGGAAAACTTCCTGAAGGAACGCCTGGGTGCCGACTTTAACGCATCCGATATCGTCCTTCTGGAGGATTCCCTGCGCAATCTCGAACCCGCCCATGCGCGCGGTTGGACCACGATTCTTGTCAATCCGGTCGCGGAGGCTCCCGATTGGGTGGATTTTCATATTCCCCATTTGCTAGATTTAGACAAGATAGTTGATAAATTACCTTGCTAGAAACGTTTTTGAAAGACTCTTATGAATAGAATTTCTCTCTCCGTGATTTGCCTCCTGTGCCTGATGTTGTCCCCGCTGTTTGCGTCCCCGGCCATTCCGGTTGCTGCGCGTAACGGGTTTAAGAACATGACCGTGACGACGGAGTATTCCGACCTGCTCAAGGAAAAGAACGCGAGGAACGATTCCCTGCTCCCCGCACTCGATGGCGACAAGGCTTTTGCCGAAGTGCTCCGCCTGAATCCGAATTTTTGGAGCCTGGGTGGCGCTATCGACAAGGAAGCTTCGCTTGTGACTAAACTGAATGCGAAGGTCGTGTTTATCGATGGTATTCGCGAAGAACCGTATTGCGAATTGGAAAAGGGCTCGTCGAGCGATGCCGGCACTTGGAACGTGCGCATCGGTGTCGACTTTGTGTCGGGTGGCTCGAACATCGTGCATATCCACGTGCAACAGTGCTTGGACTATGTTCGCGACGAACTGGGTTACGCCGTGAAGAAGGGCGACAAGATAGTCGTGGTCCCGCCCAAGAAGGTTCTTGACAAACTGAAGAAAAGTGAAATTCCCGATGCCATCGACCTTGACTTGCAGCAGACGCTCCTCAAGGCCCACGAAGAAGTTGAACGTGACGGCAAATGCCCCAAGGATATCGAAGCCTACATCATTTTGATGAATGTCTATAATCAGGTGAAAAAGGCGAAGATGGATTATGTTGTCATTAACGACCAGTTGAACAAGCAGAAAAATGGTGGCTTGCGCGTGCAGAGTTGCGCTTTCAGCCGCGAATGGAATAAGCGTTACCAGGAAAGTGCTAGCTTTGAATGCGACATTGATAACGACCGCTGCTTATACCGTCAAGAAAACGACGGCGATACGGAATGGCATATAAACTATGACCAAGACCGTTTTGAGTACATCAACAAGAAGTTCCTGTTCTTCAATCGCAACCCCAAGAGTATCCACAAGGGCGGCACCATGCTTGACTTGCGCCTGATTCGCCTCTCCACCTCGCTTTATCTAGAAGCCTACATCAACTTGAAAGGTGAACCCGTGACGCTCGGGCTTGTGATTGTCCCAGGCGAGAAAACCATCGAGGATTACGAAGATAAAAGCGCCTCTGCCGAAGAAGATGGCGAGATGATGGAATAGTACAAAAAGATGTGACGAAGGTCGCGATTCTTTGCGTTTGAAAAAAAGATAAAATGGATTTATGTTTAAATCCATTTTTCTTTATAAATTATAGCGCAAAGGATGTTTGTCATGAATAAAAATTCATTTATTTTTAAATTTACATTTGCAAAAATTTTCCCCCTTGCCGCTGCGACAACCTTGCTTGTTGCTTGCTCAAATTCCGAGCCCCTGTCTTCCGTAGAGAGTGAGAATAGAGATTCTCTCGGAATGGCTTTTGATAGGGCTTCCGATGTCAATAGCCAAGTGTGCGGAACTTCTATAAATGGGCAAAAAGATTCAAAGCCGGGCTTTTTGGTGGAAGAAAGAAAAGATTCGCTTTTTGTCTCGGTCAAAGGTCTTGCCAGTGCATGCAATCGTTCGCTTTTGGATGTTAATGTGCGTATTGAAGGCGATACGCTTTATGCCGAACCGGTCTATGATGAGCATGTGACGGTGGATTGCGTTTGCAATACAGCAGAAGTTTCGTTCGTTATCGGTAAAAAGTACGAAGGTGCAAAGGTCGTCATCGTGGGTGACGAGGCCTTTCCGATTGCTGAATAGCCGGCATGGGAATGTTTTTGGACTTTGCCAGCAACAAGAATGCCCTTGCAATGAGCGGTTAGGGTAGGGGTGTGCCTTATTTTTACCCGCAGTGAGGCTTTTTTTGAGTTTTTTTATGGTTTTTAGCAATTTCTTTGGTATTTTATTATATATTTGATACGAAGTAAAAATTTATAAGGAGCCCTTATGAAGAATATTGTTAAGTTGTCCCTGTTGGCCGCTATGGCCGTTGCTCCTGTTATGGCCGATGAATCTTTCGGTGGTATCGGAGTGACTATTTATCAGATTCATGAAGGAGTCAAGGTGGCTGAGGTCATCCCGGGTACTCCTGCTGCCGAGACGAAGCTCCAGGCTGGTGATGTGATTACCGCCGTTGATGGCATTAGTCTCGAGGGCAAGGACATTGAAGCTTCCAAAGAAATGCTTCGTGGCCAGGTGAACAAACCGCTCGAGATTACTTATGTGAGCGCCGGCGAAACCTATAAGGAAACGCTCCGCCGCACCCAGATTACCGTGAAGGAATTCGAAGGTAAGTCTGTGCAGAACTGGTATGGTGACAAGGAAAAGGTGAATTCCCATGAACTTGAAGCCTTTGCCAGTGCAAAGCAGAGCGACAAGCAACTCGTAGCGGTCCTCCAGAACGGCAACATCGTGAAGGAAGACGTCAAGGCGGCTTCGGCGGGCATCAACGGTGTCTACATCGAAAGGGTGAACGAATTCGAACCCAAGGTTCAGAAGAGGAACGTTGTTCGTTCCAGTGATGCAAGTCTCCGTGGCTTTACCCGCAAGGCTGTGAGCTTTGGCCTCAAGTCTTCTGGCAAGGCAGTTGTCTCCATCTTGAACGCTGACGGCGAACTGGTGGCCACCCTCCGTGCTGACGATGCCAAGGCCGGCATCAACACGATTGCTTGGGACGGTAGCCAGCTGACTGCAGGCCGCTATATGGTGAGCATTGACCACAATGGCTCTGTTAGCGGAACGATGGCTGTGCTGAAGTAATTCCAGTATGTAACTTTTAAATGGACCGGTCAGAAGTGGCCGGTCTTTTTTTTGTCGTGATTGTTTGAAAAAAAATCAATTTGGTTCTTACTGAAGAACCGCGATTTGCTATCTTATCGCGCAACGTGTTTTTATTGAGAACCCATAGTCTCCTGTGGGCCGTTTTGCTGTTTGCATTGGCTGCCCTTTATGCTCCTGCCGCGTATGGCGAGGAGATGACACGTTTTGAACTCGAAGAACGGGTGCAAGAAGAAGAGGACACGACAGAAGTTACTTGGATGAACGATACTTCTGGAGTGGACACGATTGAGTACCGCGCTGTTGACCTCGTTTACGATGTGGAAAAATCCACTTTCAACCTGAATAATAGTGCTCAGTTGAAATATCGTACGGCCACGTTGGATGCCGACACAATCCTCTTTGATCAGGAAAATAGCATGCTTGTGGCGAGCGGTGAGCCAGTGCTCCGCGAAACGAAAAATCCATCCCTGTCGGGGATGCGCCTCAAGTACAATATGAAAAGTCGCGTTGGGGAGATTTATTACGCAACGACTTATCAGGACAACCAGCAATTGAACGGTATGGAGGTGCGGCGCTTGCCGGATACGCGTATCCAGATTGCTCGAGGTGATTTTAGTACTTGTAACGATTCAACGCACCAGCACTTCTACTTTTATGGGCGGCGAATGGTCGTGAAGCCGAAGGAGACCATCACTGCTCGTCCCGTGGTTTTGAATATTGCCGATGTGCCAGTCGCAGTTCTCCCGATGATTGTTTCCCCCTTGAAGAGCGGTCGCCGTTCCGGCCTCCTTACTCCGAAGTTTGGTGGCGACCAGAAGCAAGGGTTCTATATCAGTAACCTTGGATACTACTATGCGCCTAATGATTACTGGGATGCGACGATGAAAGGCGACATTATTGAAGGTGAAGAAGGACGGTTCGAACGTTCCACGTTGACTGGTGAGGCCCGTTATAAAATCCGTTACATTCTTGATGGAAACATTTCGTACACCAGTTATCTCGAAGAATTCGACCTGGCGAATAGCGGTTACGATATCCGTTTTACTCATAACCAGAACCTGACTCCCGACGGCAAGCACACCTTGACTGGTTCAGGTTCGTTTGTCAGTTCCCGCAGTGTGCGTAAAGACAACGCCTTGGATGCCGAAACGATTTTGAACCAGCAGGCCAACGCCAACTTGGCCTACTCCGGCAAGTTTGGGACAAACAAGAGCCTCACGGTCAAGGCGAGCCAGAGCCACAACTTGCGGACGGACTACATGGAACGGCAAATTCCGGATGTCCAGTACAGGCAGAGCGGTCCGCTTTTCAATTTTGAACTGGATGAAGATGAAGTTGCCTCGGAAGACGGTTCCATTGAGACATACCTTGAAAAGTTCAACTACAACTTCACGAACAGGGCGAACGTCTACATGGTCACGGCTCGCGATTCTGTCAATGACAAGGACACGACGGCGAAGTACTACGGCTACACTGGCAATTACTCCCTTGATTATTCTGGATCGCTTTTCGATGTCATCAACTTGACGCCTAGGGCTTCGTTCACGGGTTATTGGACGGGGCGTTCCTGGATCAATCCGGAGGACTCCGCGAAGTACCGCAGGGCGCACACGACGCTTGAACCTTCCGAAGGAAATTTTGGCGAGGTGGCGTACAACCACGATTACAGCATTACCGCCGATACAAAACTCTACGGCATCTGGGTTCCGGAAATTGGGCGTTTCACGGGTATGCGACATGTGCTTTCTCCCAGTATCTCGTACACTTATGCGCCCGAAATCGATACGGTGAAGACGTTCGCTCCGCACCCGTTGCTGGGACAACGGCCTTACCAGATTGAGCAGAAAACGGTGGGATTCGGCTTGAACAATGACTTCGACCTCAAGTACCTGAAGGTGGTCGGGCACAAGGCCGACACGACCAAGGGCGATACGGCCAAGTCCGTTGAAGACCAGTATGGGACGCGGCGCCTGCTCACGACTCGCCACAGCACTTCGTACAACTTTGCTGCCGATTCGTTGCAGTGGTCCGATATCTCGTCCAGTTTCGGCCTCCAGGTGCTGCCGGATTACATGTTCACGGTTCGTACGACGCATAGTGTGTATCACAAGTACACCGATAATCCGACTAGGGCCCGGTTCCCTGAACTGACCTATTGGGGTTACGAACTTTCTCGTGCGTTCCACTGGAACGGACAGTTCAATGCGGGGCTGCCTTCGCAGATGGGCAAGTACGAGATGCTCAAATGGGGCTTTGGCTTGGATTATCGTTATACGTTCTCAAGTACGCGTGTGGCGAGGGACTTGTTCAAGGACAACATTTCGCATTCCACGGAAATATCGGCGTCTTTCCAGCCTACGGTTAACTGGGAAATGACATACAGGACTCGCTACGATTATAACGAGGGACGTTTCGTGACGCATGCGTTTACGTTCAACCGCTCCTTGCATTGTTGGCAACTTGATTTCAGCTGGACTCCGACAGGGCCTGCTGCTGGTTGGAGTTTCTCCATCTACGTGAAGGAAATCCCGGATATCAAGCTGAATGCCGGTAGCACTGATACGAAGACTGGCAGCTACTAAGTGAATAAAATGGAAATTACAAACAAAGTAATAGATTTAAAATCGTCCGATTTCAACGAAGTCGTGCTTGCGAGTGGTTCCCCCCGCCGCAGGGAAATTCTGACGCAAATCGGGATGAAGTTCAGGGTGGTGGTCTCGAACGACGAGGAACACCCCACTTCGGCAAATCCGCTGGACTTCCCGAGGGAAAATGCTTGTGCGAAGGCCGTAGCAGTTTCGGCTAAGGAAAGAGATTCCTTGGTTCTTGGCTTTGACACGTTGGTTTTCCTAGACAATGAGCCTTTGGGCAAGCCTGAAACGCCCGAAAAGGCCTTGGAAATGCTCAAACGCCTCAATGGAAGGGCCCACAAAGTGGTCACAGGGGTGGCTGTAGCCAAGAATGGGACGATTCTCTGTGCTACAGAAGAGGAAACGGAGGTGTTTTTTAGGAACAACTCCTTACAAGAGCTCGAAGATTATGTAAATTCTAAAGACCCGATGGATAAAGCGGGGGCTTATGGCATCCAGACGCAGGGTGCGAGGCTCATCAGCGGAATTCGCGGGTGTTACTACAACGTTGTCGGGTTGCCGGTAGCCCGGCTCCTGGATGTTTTGGGAAGGTTGAAGGAAAAAACATGATTCCTGTTGAAGATAAACGTACTGACGAATCTTTAGGTGCCTATTTTGCGCGTGTCCGCGAGGCACATTCCCTGACTGTTGAAAAACTTTCTGCCGAGACAAAGATTTCGGTCCAGCATATCACTTCTATAGAAAAGAGTGATTGGAAGGCGTTCCCTGTCGAAGCCTATTTGCGTAGTTATTTGAACTCTCTTTGCTCCAAACTTGGCCTAGAAACCAAGAAGGTGATGGAGTGGTATACGAAGGAAAGTGGATCCCAGTATATGAACGTATCTCTAGATACGGCAATAACTTCCACGATTTCACCCATGGCCGAAGAGAACGTAAAAAAGCATAGCAAGGCGATTCCTATCGTCATCATTTTGCTCGGTCTTGGGTTCCTGGCCGCAATGCATTTCATGGACCAGCTAGGCCGGTTCGACGAATCTGGCGATGCCGCCAAGAGTGATTCTGCTGTTGTCGACGAGTCCGAAAATGTCACTCCGTCCGAAATTCCCGAGGGGGCGGAGGCTGTTCCTGCAGATTCCCTGCGTGCCGATTCCATCGCCGCCGCCAAGAAGGATTCTGCCGAACGTAACGGCTCGGTGAGTCAGGCTGTCGTGGACGAGGCCATCAAGAAGTCCGATCGTCCCGCATCGGCCACGATTTTCATTTCGTCTACGTCCAAGAAGGAAGACAAGGCTGAGCCTGCGTCTAACGATGGCAATACAAGGTTTGAACTTATCGGTTCCGGCAACGCCCGCACGTGGATTGGCCTCAAGCATCACGACGAGGATGATGCGTTCCTCAAGGAATCGAACATTTCTGTTGCAGGGACAAAGATGGTTTACAACACGAAGGACACTATCCTCGTGATTATCGGTGAACCGCGCGCTATCGCGAAGATGATCCTGAATGGTGTGGAAACTCCGCTCCCGGAAATGCAGTTTGGCCGTGTGACCCGTTTCCATGTGTATGACGGAAAAATTGTCCGCAGGGGTAACTGATGCGAATTTCGAAAATTTCTCGCAAGACTAGCGAAACGTCCGTTGAACTTGCTTTGAATTTGGATGAGGCTGGTCGCGGAAAGATTGATTCCGGCAACGCCTTTTTGGACCACATGCTAGACTTGTTCCAGGTTCATGGCGGATTCCGTTTGGACTTGACCTGCAAGGGCGATGTGGAAGTCGACATGCATCATAGCATGGAAGATATCGCCATTGTGCTTGGACAGGCTCTGGTGGAATGCCTGGGCGACAAGAAGGGTATCGAACGCTACGGATTTTACTTTGTTCCAATGGACGAGGCCTTGAGCCGAGTCTGCATCGATTTCAGCAATCGCATCGGTTTTGTTTGGAATGTGAAGCTCCCTGCCGCAATGGCTGGTGGTATTGAAGCGAGCATGTTTGAACACTTCTTCAAGAGCCTTGCCGAAAATGCCCGCATGAATTTGCATGTGGAACTGTTCTACGGTAGCGATAACCACCATTGCCTCGAATCGATTTTCAAGGCGTTTGCTCGTGCCGTGGCGATGGCTGTTGCCCCCGGTCGCAACAAGAACGCCGTCCCCAGCAGCAAAGGCGTGCTTTAGTAGACGAAAGAACGCTCCGCTTACAGCGGAGCTACAGACGAGAGACGAAAGAATGTAGCTGATTGTGCTGCATTCTTTTTTTATGAAAATGTCTTGAATTTGAGGAAAACTCTCGTCTTTCGTCTAAAGGCCCGCAGGGCCGTTCTCTCGTCTAAATCTTTGGTACTCTTACTTTGTCGCCGGCACTCAGGTGTTCGAGCGATACTCCGGCGTTTACAGACTGCAGTGCAGACAAAACGTAAAAACGGGGGAGGTTCTGCGAACCGGCACCGTAGGTACGGCGCAATAGTTTGAAGAGGTCATCGCCATCCTTGGCTTCCACGGTCTTGTAGAGCTTGGCGTTGGAGGGGTCGGACTGGAGGGCGGAGAGCGCCCTGCTGAACTTGTCCATGAACACTTCGGCGCTGTTGTCGACCTTTTCCTTCGCTATGGATTCACGTCTCTTTTCGCCGTTTTTATGTGCAGGTTGCTTTTGCCCCGCCTTGGGCGGCAGCGCGAGAGAGGGGGCCTTGAATGCGTTCAGGGTGAGCTGAGTCTTGCCGGAATCCTTGTTGGGTATCACTTTTTCTGCGGCGATGACGGAATCCACGGTGGCGATGTAGTGCTCGTCTGGCCATGCCAAGAGTGGCATTTTTTTGTCTATTTCGATGATTTTTATAACGGGGGAGTCGTTTCCGCACGCAACCAGGAGCAAAGCCGCTATTCCGAAGATTCTTTTCATGTTTCCAAAAATACTATTTTCGCTTGCCAAAATCCCGAAATTCTTTTAAATTTGGGACTTTCAAACTCACTTCAATAGGAAGTTAATACAATGAAAGAAGGTATCCACCCTAACTATCAACCGGTCGTGTTCGTCGATGCGAAT
>CAMJHM010000023.1 GCA_946405515.1 uncultured Fibrobacter sp.
AGGCCTGCCACTTGGTTTCGATCTCTTGCGGATTGTACTTTGCCATTTTTTCCTCAGCAATGAACCATGAGCATTGAAGAGTGCGACTTCAATGCTCATAGCTTTATAGTTTTTCGGGCTATAATTTAGAAAATATTTTAAATGGCAGTATCTTACATTCTCGTCCACTTGCCAGAAGTGCATGTAAAACGGCAAGTCGTGGTATTTACATCCTGCGTTCTGGATTCAACTGGTAAAAGCCCCTTCGTGGAGTCTATCTTCCCTTCGATATTATTGGTACACGCCGTTTCTGGAGCGGGGCAATCGACCCGTTTCCATTCATTGGATTCGCAATGGTAATAGGAGGTCTCGTACGCGGGACTTGCACCTATCTTCACGATGGTATCGACCTGCGTCACGTACGAATCCTCATTTTCAGCAGAACAATCCTTTGTCAGCGGAGCCAAATGGACAGTCTTTGATTCTTCCCAAATTCCATCGCCTGCATAGACATATATTTCTTCTAAAGAAGATCCCACAAAAGGAGCCCTTTTACAAGTGTCACCTATGGACACGCCCGCGATATCGCAAGTCACCGACGGGCCCCTTTGCACCCAAGCACCCTGTTCGCACCTGTAGAAATCGTAAGAGGCAAGCTTGCTATCCAAGCTAGGCAACGAATCTACAAGTTTCTCGTTGTCCGCATTGCATTTTTTAAAGTCGTACAGGTGTTTCACGCCCAGTTCGGCAAAGGGAATCACAGAAGCGGAATCCAAGACATTTCCGTCGTCATCGATGTTTTTTTCTCGGAGAATAGACCATTTACCGTCCTCACACTTGTAATAAAGATATTTGGACATTGAATCAGTTAAGTCTACATCATAACCATTATAAATCTTAGCGGTTTTATATTCATGTTTTATAACACGGCCATCTATTTCCAGTGTTTTATCACAGGGCCTAATTTCATCCGGATTGAAAGAATTGACCGCCGCAAGAGAATCCTCTATAGGAACATAAACATCTTCACTTACATCATGCCATTTGACACCATGTATAGGATTGAAGTACGTATGATATTTAGAACCATCAAAGGAGACACCCGATTCATAACTTACAATCACATCCATGCATTTGCAATAAATCGAATATGTATAGGATCCGTTTTCCTTGGAAATCTTTTCATACGACAAATCATCATTTGTAGGCGAGCATGCTTCAGGCAAAGAACTATAGCAATCAAATTTTTCCCATTTGCCATCCCCCGCATACGAATATATTCTGTCCCAATATTCCGTTCGCGTATCCGCTGAATTTCCAAAACCTCGACTCACAACATCTACATACTCGGCCCTTTTACAAGTGTCGCCCACAGCTACCCCTTTGGTATCACAAGTCACCGAGCGGTTCTTGTAAATCCATTCGCCATCTTCGCACCTACGGTAAAAGTAGACGGGTATACCGCTTGGCCCATCTGCATTCCATACCGAATCAATAACGTTCTCATGGTCGGCGTCACATACGTCATCTTTCCATGAAGACACGAAAAACACATCAGAATCAAGCGGGACCTCTTTATCGGCGGCAGGCAGCCATTCGCCATCTTCACATTTGAAAAAAGCGTACTTATAAGCGTCAAGGCTAGGTGCGTTTTCTATATATGAGCCATCGCTTGCTGAGGATGACGGACCGAAAGTTCCGCCGTACAAATACGCATATTTTACATACCGCCCTTCAATAGTTTCATCACAGGTCTTGTATTGTTCAAGACCATAAGTGTTGGCTTTCGCAGAAGAACTCGAAACATCGTTCGAAAATGTAACAGACGAGGAACTAGAGCCATCATCATCTGAGGACGAACTCTCCGGAGCCTGGATATTCTCAGGATCCGTAGAAATAGCGATGGCAGTGGTATCATCGGAAGAATGATCACAGGCAACCAAGAAGGACGCCAGCATAAAAGCCGATGCACCGACAGCACTGAAGATTAATTTGTTTCTAATAAAAAATTTAGACATAATTACCCTCACAAGTTAAATTACCTTTTTTCGGACCTGCCAAAGGTATAGCCCGTTTTATTGTTCACATAAACAAGAGTTCCGGCATCGCCCCCTGGACATACAGCCTCTTTGGGCACCGTGTCATCATTACGACAACGTCTCATTTCAACGCATTGATAGCTTACACCGGGCAAACGCGGACTCGGGGGAACTTCGGCAACAGAGCCCAATTCGTCTTTGGAACATCTCGTTCCGACCGCATCAAACTGGCTGTCATTTTCACGATCTGCTTCTGTTTCCAACACCCAAGAACCATTTTTATACCGGTAATAATTTTTCGACAAGCAGAAGTAATACCCTCCATAGTATTGTATATAAGTTTCATCGTTCCAACAATCTTCAAGCAATCCCCCTACGCGGTCTCCAGCCGAGGCGTCCTTGGGCAAGTCCAGGACATCGTATTCTTCGTCGGTCAAACCTTCTTTGCGCGGGTCCGTATATTGCTGCGGGATAAGTTTTGCAGGCTGCCATTTTCCAAATCTGCAATAATAAGAGTCTTCGCCAGATTGACTGAATATCTGCATTGAAGCATCTCCTGAAATTGGGCAAAGACCCAATACAGAATCACGCTTGGCTTGTTCCCATACATTTGTCTTAAGGGAATCGTTATATACGTATAAATAGTACAGCATCTCGCCGTCCATTTCGATTGAGCAAGTGTCGCCCACACTCTTTTTCTCCGCAGCGCACTTGTAATCGATTAAGCTCACTTTACGCCATACATGCCCGGAACATTTGTAATACATCAAAAGTGAATCGGTCCCGAATTTTTCCACAGCACCCTCGTTTTCGGCAGAGCATTCCTTGGATGTCGCCGCAACATCCTCAAGCGCACTCCAATTACCGTCACCGATATAGACAAAATAGGAGGTGTCCAATGTATTGGGATAACTAACGGTCGACTTCGTTTTCATACATATCGATCCTTCCTTTACCCCCACAGTATCACAAGTCACTCCCCAGTTACGGAGAACCCACTGGCCCTTTTCACATCTATAATATTGGAATCTTCCTAACTGAAGCACACCCACAACGATTGAATCCACACGGCCCTCGCTTTCGTCATTGCATTCTTGAAAATTGGAAGATTCACTCTCGTATGTATAACGAGTAAGCTTACAACTATTATTCCAGAAGTACGTGTGTAACATTAAGCTATCTGCAACAGGAGCTTTTTCGGAAGAAAGATAATCCCAATCACCGTCCTCACATTTATAATACCTATATTTTTCAGTATAGCCTACACAGTAATATTCGTTTAAATATCTTCCTTCCGTCATCGAATCACAATACACGCCATTGATTTCTGACAACTTGTACGAATTAGAAATTTGGGAAGTATCTCCACTGGGCGATACCGACGAATCCGGAGAAGCGTGACCATTACTGTCTGAATCCAATATCACAGGAGACGAATCACCACCATCGCAGGCGGTTAAGGCAACAGCCAATCCAAAAGCCGGCAAGGAAGTGGATGTGAACACCAGAAATTTTTTCAAAGATTTAGACATGGGGTCTCCTGATTACAACCAACTTTTATATAGAAAATATAAACTGAGAACAACGCTTAATATACTTACAAATTGTTTTTGTTGTAAACAACAACAATAAATATTACGGGTAACATCATTTTTTTGCACAAGAGTATTCAGTGAATACACATTCGCCAGTTTTTGAAATTCGAAGAGCTGCTATAGGAGGCATCCCTTTTTAGGTCAAAACAGTCTTTTTTTTCAAAAAAAAGCATCATAAAAGCCATCATTCCTTAATTATATTCCATAATAGCATATAAAAAAACATACCTACACCGCACTAATAAAAAGAATTAAAACTATTTTTATAACATGTTATCAAGACTTCACATATTTACAGTCATTTTTTTGTTGATGTGCGTCACATCATTCGGTCAAAACTCTTATGAGACCGATGTCGATTCCGCATGGATTGCCTCCCAGAATGGCGGCAGGACAGAACTGAACGACGGGAACAACGAACCCAACCCCGACTGTATCGGTGACGGCTGCGGCGTGACCACCTTCGAAACTAGGCAAGGCGACACACAGCAAAGTGCAACCGCAAACAGTCAAGACGAAGAAGACTGTACACCGGCCGATTCCGCCAATCCGGACTGCGCAGACGACACTGCCGACTCTACGGCATCCAAAAAATCCGTCACATACAACGAAGACGCTGATGCGTTATACGTAAACGAGAACCGTGAAATTTACCGCGCCCGTAAAGAAGGCTTCTATACTTCCATCAATTTAGGATTCCGCCTAGGTGGTGGCGTCAACTTGCTTTTCGGCGAAAAAGCCGACACCTGGAACCCCGGCTATCTCGGAAACTTCGGATTGTTCGTCAGGATTCCGTTCGGGGCCCAGACCTTCAGGATAATGACGGCCCTGGATTTCAGCTACCGCCGCTACCTGCACGAAGAAACCACGGAAATCAGCGACAACGAAGCCTATGTCGAAATGTATATGTTTGAAATTCCGTTCATGCTCCGTTACATTGGCGAAGACGACGGGTTTTTCTTCGGCGTGGGCGGAGATTTGGGCCTCAAACTTTCCGGATTTTCCGAATTCCGGCAAGAAACGCAAATCGAGGGGAAAACGCAGAAGGATAAACGCGACAAGACCATCCCCACAAATGGCGTAGAACTGGGTGCGGTAGTTGACTTCGGCTTTATTTTCAACAGCCACTTCGGGTTCGACATCCGCATCGTGCAATACTTTACCAACCTCGTGGACGAAGACAATTTGGCCGAATCCACGCTGTTTAATTCCGAATTATGGCCATTTAACGCTTCTTTCGGCATTTTTTACCAATTCTAATTTATTCATGAAACTGCTAGCGGGCTCAAAAAGCCCGTTTTTTTCACATTTTTCGTAAAAAACAAATTACCAATATATTTTCTCAACACAAATTTTTGAAGATATTTTTAGGAGAGCGTTGTTTACAATTAATATTGTTATAATTCAAGTATGAAAACGAAAACACTTTCCCTGATTTGTGCTTTTATTTTCGCGTTTTCTGGAGCCGTCTTTGCACAGGACGACGATTCGGATGATTGGATTGGTGGTGATTCCAATAGCCGCAGTAGGCCAGCAGCATCCAGCTCCTACGACGGCGGAGATGACAGCGAATTCGCAAACGACGAAGATTACGCACAGGCTTACGCCCGTTACAAGAACGAGGCGACTTCCAAGGCCGAAATCAACCGTCAGCGTACGGAAGGTTTCGCCCGTGCCATCATGCTCGGCGTGCGCGCCCAAGGCGGTACAAACACGTTCTTCGGGAGCAATTCCGATGGATGGGGTTTAGGCTGGCAAGCTGGCGGTGGCCTCATGGTCAAGATGCCCCTGGGAATCAAGGACTTGTTCGTCGTTCCGGAACTCACGTTCAACTTCCGTCAGTACCGTTACGATCAAAACACGGACTACGGCACGAACGAAGCCTCTATCGACATCATGATGTTCGAAATCCCGATCATCGTGCGCTACGTTCTCGAAGATTACAACCTCTACCTCGGTCTCGGTCTTAACATAGGCCTCAAACTCACAGGTTCTTCGGAATTCGACATGAACCTCGATGTAGGCAACGACAAGCACTACGAGAACACTATCGCGACCTCGGGAGTCGAGGTGGGCGGCGCACTGGACATTGGCTACATGTTCAGCCGCTATGTACACTTCAACATCCGCGTGGTGCAGTGCTTCACGAGCCTCCTGAACCAGACGCTGGTCGCACAGAAGGAATTCCTAGACTCCACCTTGCTCACGTTCTACACGACAGCAGGTATAAACATCTTCTTCTAAGCGGAAATGGCTGTCAAAGGCTATGTACACTCTTTCATCACCGGGGCCGCATCTGACGGTCCCGGTGTTCGTTTTGCGCTTTTCACCACGGGTTGCCCGTTCCGCTGCCAGTACTGCCACAATCCCGACACCTGGAACCTGCACGACGGCAACGAGACGGATTCGGACCACATCCTGGCCGAAATAGGGAAATACGCCGGTTTCTTGCGCATGGCAGGAGGCCTAACCATCACCGGCGGAGAGCCGCTAGTGCAGGCAGACTTCGTACACGACATCTTCGAGCGGGCAAAGAACGAGCTTCACCTGCACACTGCGCTCGACACGCAGGGCTTCCTCGCCGCAGGCCTGCCCGATGAATGGTTCAATAGCGTCGACCTCGTGCTGCTCGACATCAAGGAAATGAACCCAGAGACACACCAGAGGCTCACCGGCAAGCCCCTCCAGCCCACACTGGACTTCGCGCAGAGGCTTGCCCGCATGGGAAAGCCCGTCTGGCTGCGCTACGTACTCGTTCCGGGCCTTACCGATAGCGACGAGGACCTGCACGCGCTCGCGGACTTCATCGAGCCTCTAAAGAACATCGAGCGGGTGGAAGTACTCCCCTTCCATAACATGGCCATCCACAAGTGGGACGACCTCAAGATACCCTATACACTCCGCGACACGCCGAGCCCGACCACCGATCAAGTGGAGCATGCCAACAGCATACTTCAACGCCGCCGCTAGAAACCCATTCCATTTCCTCTAGCCCCTTACACGGCTATAAAAAAAGAGCACGCCCACCGGCATGCTCTAAATTTTATTACGGCAACAAGGCCCCTATTTCTTCTTAGGTCTCTTGTAGCCGAACGACTTGAGCAGTTCGTCCGAAGCATAACGCTTGTGGCCGATTTCTTCGTCCGGGAGCTTGCAGCGCAGCTCGGCAACCGACTTGACTTCGGTCTTGAAGACGTATGCACCTGTACCAAGCAGGCGGCCTTCCTTCGTCACCACATCGCCGTTCATGTCGGGAGTCAGTTCAAAGAACATCTTGGCTTCGCCGACATCGTTGACGTATTCCGGATCGTTCAAATCCTGTACAAAATGGTATTCGTTCAAGAATGAACCCAAGTTGGAATAAATCCAGATATTCACGTGCAGTTTCATCTTGAAGAGGTTGGCCTTCGCATTGTCGCCCTTGTATTCCTTGCGGAACTCGGCATTACAGTAGTTATTGACATATTCATCAACCGTAATCTTTTCGCGATCCCAACCACCGCCGACATCGAGCGAGATCAGACCATCGCGCTCAAGGAGGTCGTCCAAGGTACAGAGCCCGGAAGCAGGATTGTCGCCGCAACGAGGCGCCACAGCATCAAAGGAAAGCGTCGGACCAAGGTGGCCTCCGTTGATTCCCGGATAGGGTTCCTCGTTGTCGCCCTTCTTGTTGCCGAACGAGCCGCCAACAAGCGTCTTCATTTCCTTGTCTTCCTTCGGATTATACAAGCTCACTGCAAACGACTGGCCATCCTTCGGAGGATTGTCGCCATAGTACTTAGCAACAGAATCCACGTCGATTATCGTGACAGGCTTTACAACATGCACGTTAATGGATTTCGGATTCTTCATAACAATGTACACCGTATCCGAGGCCTCATTACCAGCCTTGTCACGGTATGTACGTATAATGGGGTTGAGGCCCACCTTCAAGCCCTGAATCGTGAGAGTGTCTTGTTCTTCGCCATCTACAGTCCACGTGACATTCACCCCGCGGGTGCGCACGATGGACTTGTTCTCGGGCGAGGTGATCTTGACCACCGGAACAACCTTGTCCACGACGATGAAGATATTCTTCGTGGCAATGTTACCGAACTTGTTCTTGTAAGTGTAGCTGACCTGGTAACCGTAGTTGCCTTCTTCGTTCTTGACAATTTCACCCTTGTCATCTACAGAATAACGGACGCCCACATGCCCACCGAAGTCGTCGTCGAATTCGTAGGAGTATTCGTAAGAGCCCCCGTTATCGTCCTTAATCAGTTCACCGGTAGAGCCGTTCACCTTGTAAGAGACCGTGACATCCTTGCCGCCAATGACCGTCTGGTACTTGACTGTCATCACCACATCGCCGTCATCGTTCTTGATTTCGCGGCCCTTCTTGTCGGTGTAATAAGAAACCTTCACCTTCTTGCCGTCCACCTTCATATCGAAGGAGACTTCGTATGTCTTGTCGTTAATCAAGTTACGCGTCGTCTCGGCAGATTCGGCGTCATCCATCGTGATATCCTTCTTCTTGGACACCTTCTTGACGTCCGACAGAGATTTGCTGATATTCAACAGGGAATCGAGACGGAGATTCGTATTGAACGTGGAGTCCGTCTTGGTCGCCTTGTCCTTGATATGGATACGCACCTCGTTCAATTCGTGGTTCACGTAGAAGTTCGTATCGTTCTCGTCGACTTGTTCAACAATTGTCACGTTCGAAATGGCAACCGTATCTTCGGCCGTCTTCGATATCGTCACCTTCGGGATAGAATTGTCCACAATGACGACAACAGAATCGCAACCCGGTTTATCCTTTGTCGGGTCGTCGTAGCAGACCTTGACTATGTAGGTACTGTCTTTCGGGAACTTCGCCGTGGTATCCGGCTGCAGCTTCTTGTCGACAGTCCATTCGAAATCAATTTTCCTAGAGTTGGTAAAGATGGTGTCGGGTTCAAGCCAGAGGGAATCCTCATCGCTTGCACGAGTAATCTTGACTTCGGGCACTTCAACGACGTTCTGCACCTTGATCGTCACGTGCGCCGTATCGAGGCTACCGTCTTCGCCCTTCACAACCACGATCAGTTCGTACTTCTTCTTGGTTTCGTAGTCAAGCGTATCGACAAGCTTGATTTCTCCCTTTTCCGATACCTTGAATTCCTTGACATTGTTAATGAGAATCACCTTGACATTGTCGTTCTCAGGATTATCGATGACAAGCTGGGCAAAAGTCGTATCCGGCTTGGCATCTTCGCGGATGACAATAGTCGTATCGTCGATTGTCGGAATTTCGCGGATGTCATCAATCAAGATTTTCACGATTGCCGTAGAAGATGCCATCTTCGTGTCGGATACAGAAACCTTCAAATCGTAGTGGTTCTTGGTTTCGTAATCGAGGTTTGCACCCTTCTTTACGGTAATGCGGCCCGAGGAGGAAATTTCGAATTCATTGGACTTCTCAGCGAGAGAGAATACCAACACGGAATCCGGGTCTTCGGCATCGTGAGCCACCACATACCCGACCTTCGTCTTTGCAGGCGAATTCTCGGCCACGTGGAACTCGGCAGGCTCTATTTCCGGAGCCTCGTTTACATCGTCCACGATAATCAAGAACCGGGCCGTATCGGACATGCTATCCGTATCGGTCACGTAGATTTCCAGAATGTAGCTGGTCGTCGTTTCGTAATCGAGCACACCGCTCTTCTTCACAGTAATGCGGCCGGACGTAGAAACATCGAACTCTTCCGATGTGCCAATGAGCGTATAGGTCAACAGAGAATCGGCATCTTCTTGGTCCATGCCGATAGCCTTACCGACAAGCGTCTTGGCCACGGCCGTTTCGGCCACGTGGAAGGTGTCGGCCTCGAGAACCGGAGCTTCGGGCACATTATCAACATTAATCTTCACCTTGCCAATGGAGGTCAATCCCTTAAGATCGGCCACTTCCACCTGCAACGTGTAAGACTTGGTGCGTTCGTAGTCAATGTTTGCGCCCTTCTTTACGGTGATAATGCCGTCTGACGAGAGATCAAATTCCTTCGATGTACCCACGAGGGTGAATGTCAGCTGCGAAGGCGAGTCTTCGTCGTCGGTAGCCTTAATCTGGCCGACAAACGTGGATTCCGGAGAATTCTCCTTGACCAAGAAGGAATCCGGAGCGATGACAGGCGCCTTGTTGACATCGTTCACGGCAATGAGCATCACCTCTTCAGCAGCAAGCAACTTGCTCGGCACGCTGTAGTCAACAACCTGTACCGTCAAGGAGTAGTCGTTTGCGCCCGTGTTGCTGTAAGTAAGCACTTCCTTCGTCGTGATTTCGCCCGTCAGGGAATCAATAGCAAACTTGGCCGTATCGCCGTCAATAGCGAAATACTTGTGCATCTTGAACGCCTTGGCCGTATCCAAATCGCCGTCCTTGACGGGGCTTCCGTTCAACACGGAACCAACCGGTTCCAATTCGTCGATATCGAACTTCTGCTGCACAACCGTCGGCTTTTCGTTCACGTCGTTGACATTGATGATGACGAGCATCGTATCGGCAGATTGCGGATCCCTATTGTCGGTCACGCGCACCTTCACCTGGTACACAGCCACCGACTCATAATCGAGCGAATCTTCCGCCACCTTGATTTCACCCGTCAGAGAGTCAATCTTGAAGAACTTCGTGGAATTCTTGGAAACGGGGATGAGCGAGTAGACAAGTGTATCCTTCTTCTTGATCAGGTTGTCCTCGTCCTTGGCATAGACGGAAACAGAACCCACGAGTGTTTCCACCGGAGAATTTTCGTCGACGCCGACGGTCACAGAGCTCGAGTCAAAGGTCGGAGGATCGTTCTTGTCGTTGACATGCACCTTGAGGACCGCGGTATCAGCGAGGTCAAACGGGAAGCCCATGTTCTTTCCATTATCCGTGGCAATCACATACATATAGTAGACGCTATCCTTTTCGTAGTTGAGGACAGAATCCTTGAGAGTGATTTCACCACAGAAATAGCCCTTATCACAAGTGGACGAAGAGGAAATCTTGAAGACGCTCGTAGCACCCGCCGTGGAATCCAGGAGCTTGTAGTTCATCTTTGTCCAGAGGTCTTCATCCGTAACCTTGACCTTACCGACAGATGTTCCGGCCGACGAGTTCTCATTGATGTAGAGGTCCGCGGTCACGATATTCGGGTTCTCGTTCACGTCTTTAACCTTCACTGTCACATCGGCCGTATCGCCGGCAATTCCGTCCGTCACAGCGACTTTGAACGTGTAGAGACTATCCTTTTCGTAATTGAGCTTCGCATTGTTCTTCACGACCACTTTAATTTCCCTATCGGAAACCTTCTGGAATTCGAACGGGACGTTAGAACCGGACAGCACCATGTCAAATATCAGTTTATCCTTCAAGTCTTCGTCTTCAGCCTTGATCGTTCCGACAAGCGTTCCCGACGAAGAATTTTCCTCAACCTCAAAGTTGAAAGGCCTATTTTCGAGGTAAGGAGGATCGTTCTCGTTGGTCACCACGATGGTCAACTTGGTCGTAGCGGAAAGATCCTTCTTGTTATCGAAGAAGTTCTGCTTCGAACCGTTGTCCTTCACCGTCACGACGACTTCGAACGTGTGGCCGGCATAGGCCTGGCCCAGCATACCCGAAGTTGCCACCAAGACGTTGCCCTTGTTACTTGCAGACGAAATACTGAACAATCCGGTCACTTCAACCTTGTTCGATGCATCCGTCACATCGTAGACCTTGCCAAGAGAATAAGTCAGGACCGTTGCAGGTTTGGCCTTGGTATCTTTATCCTTCGCTTCAAAAATCCATACCGAATCACCGCCACTGTACTTCTCGTTGATTCGAGCGGTGTAGCTTGTCTTGTCGAAAGCCGGAGCTTCGTTGATATCCTGGACATGGACCGTCAAGTTCGCCGTATCCTTAGCCGTGCCATCGTTCACAATGACATAGATATTGTAAACCGTGTCCATCGTTTCGTAATTCAATTCCTTATTGGTCTTGACGTAAGCACTGTCCTTACCCGAAACCGGCACAATGTCAAACGGTAACGTCTTGCCATTCTTAGACACCATGCTGAAAGTGAGAGAATGGTTCTTGTCCTGGTCTGTCGCCTTGAACCCAACCAGGAATTCACCGGCGCTCCCATGTTCCTTGACATTCACATCCGCAGCAACCGGGCCAATGACAGGAGGATCGTTCTTGTCGTTAATCTTAATCGTCACGACAGCCGTATCCGACATGTTCGGCGGGAAGCCCTTGCTCTGTCCGTTATCCGTCGCAATCACATACATGTAGTAGGTTGCGGTCTTTTCAAAGTCCAGCACGGAATCCTTGAGCTTGATGTCCCCGCAGAAATACCCATTGTCGCAACTGGACGCCGGAGTAATCGTGAACACGTTGGCAATGTTCTTTGTGGAATCCTTGAGCTCATAACCCATGACCGTCCAAGTATCCACGTCCTTCACCTTGACCGTGCCCACCGTTTTTCCCTTGGGGGAATTTTCATCCACATTGAACGTGTAGTCGGCGATGACGGGCTTTTCGTTCACATCGTTAATCTTGACCACCACATCGGCAGTATCGCTAGCCACACCGTCCGTCACACGCACTTTGAACGAGTAGGAATTTTTCGTCTCGAAATCGAGAGCCCCGTTCACGGACAGTTTGTACTCGCCCTTTTTCACGGTCGCAATAGTGAACGGAATCGAAGAAGTGATAATGCTGAGAGTCATACCGTCTTCTTCATCTTCATCCGTGACCTTGATATCGCCGAAAAGCGTTTTGAGCGGAGTATTTTCATTGACGTTGAACGTGTATTTTTTCTTGTCAAAGACCGGAGGATCGTTGACATTCCCAATGTGGACGGACACCTTGATGTTTCTGGAAAGGTTCTTCTTGTTCACGGAGAAGTTCTGTTCTTTACCGTTATCCGTAACCTTGACCGTCACCTCATAATCGTGGTTTGCATAAGATTGACCCAACATTCCGCTGATGGAAGGATCTACGTTAATTTCTCCAGTCGAAGAATTGACGGTGAACAAGCCCGTTACTGCAGTAGAGCCATTCGTCACGTCGTTAACACCCACCAAAGAATACGTAAGCACAGTCTTCGGGGTAGCCTTGGTGTCCTTATCCGCTGCAGTCACCTGGCCAACCAAATCGCCACCCTTGTACTTCTCGTCGATGGAGAATTCATAACTGGACTGCGCAAAAGTCGGGGTTTCGTTCACATCCAGAATGTTGATTGTGAGCATTGCCGTAGCAGTGCCACCATTTCCATCGTCAGCGATAATACGGAGATTGTACACCGTCGGCTGGGTTTCGTAGTTAATGCTCACCACCTTGATGTAAGCACTATCGCTGTCTGTCAGCGCGACGAGCGTAAACGGAAGCGATGTAGCACCATCCGCAGATTCCATACGGAACGTCACATGCTGGCCGGCATCTTCGTCGGTCGCCTTGTACTCGATAAAGATGGAATCCTTCGGGGCATGTTCACGTACAGAAATTGTGGTATCTCCACGCAAAATCACCGGCGGGTCGTTCTGGTTCTCAACATCAACATGCACCACGACCGTATCGGTAAGTTTCTTCGAGCGGTCGCCCGGCACACCGTTATCGGTCACGATGATTCTCATTTCATACGTCTTTTGCACTTCGTAATTCAGGGTAGCCGCTTTTACTGTGATAGCACCGGTCTTGGAGTTGACCTGAAACACGCTGGAAGGGTTCCCGGAAATGTTTTCAAGCTTGTACGTGAGGGTATTCCCGCCATCTCGGTTCGAGTCAACACTATCCTGGGCTGTGATTGTGCCGAATTTAACACCGATCGCAGAATTTTCTTTAACCGTCAGATGCAATTTCGAATCCGACGACAATGCGTTTGTAATTTCTGGCTTGTCGTTCACCGGATTCATCGCGATAGTCATCGTGAAAGTATTCTTAGAGGCCTCACCATAATCATCGACAATCTTGTATGTGAATGTCGAATACTTGAATTCTGGATTCGTCCCAGTCGTATCACCAAATTCGTTCAAACCGCTCACGTAGGTCAACTTCCCAGCTTTGATGTCTGCAGAGCTAATGACGCTTCCCCCACCGACAGCCGCAGCTCCATTTTTGAGGGAGCCCTTCGTGGGAGCGTTTACAATCTGGACCTTGTAGTCCGTCATCGGAGTAAGAACCACATTATTGATATTGCTCGTCGCCTTGTAGTAAGCTGGGAACGATTCAATCTTGAAGGGAACGTCCTCATAACCGATGGAATCACCCGCACTACTTACAATCGTGGTAATGATCGTGTCCTTGCCACTAGGTTCGCTGTCATTGTCCTCGATGTAGATTTTGAAGTCTCCAGAACGCGCTCCATTCTCCAAGACACCACCGGTAATGTCCAAAATCCGCAGATAGAAAAACTCCGTATTCTCAGCGAGGATATCGTCCGTAGCAGTTAGGGTAATCGGATTTTCCAAAGATTTACCGTCAGATTTAAAGGTAGCCGACTTAGAGCCGTTATTAGAGCACAGCGGGACTCCACTTGTATTGAGGTCGGCCTGTGCAGCGGCCGTAATGACAGAACCCGTCTTCCCCGTTTTTCCCTGATTCGCATTCGCTTTTTGATCAAAGGCAATGCAATATTTAATCGTCACCGGGACCGAGGGAGCCTTGTCCAACTGGACATTCAACGTTTCGCCCGTTTTTCCTTCATGGAGGCTTCCCGAAGCCAAGGCCGTGGAATTGATTACCGGAGGATCAAAAGGCACATAACGGAACTGGTCAGCCTTGAAATCCGAGTTGATGTAGATACTTTTTGCAATCAACTGGCCCGCAAAACTCATGTGCTGCTGGATTCTAATATCCGATGAAGAAATGAGCGTTCCCTGCATAATTCTATTCTCGCCCGCAGGAAAGGACACCCCATTTTTGAAATAAACAAGAAGATCGCCATTATATTTATCATTCGACGCCGCATCAGAAGGACCTACATCCCAGGCGTTGTTTTTCCATTGAGACGCATTCTTCGCATAAATGACTTTAAAAGAAGTCTTACTGGACAATTCTACATTACCCATAATAAAAATACGGGTCGGACGACCGCCTGGGGGCATCGCCACATAAAGGTTTGCTTCATTTCTGAGATACAAAGCAGAAATATTGACATCATAAACGGTAGAACCTGACGGCACATGAATAGTGATACTATTTGCATTACCATTTCGATCAACTGTTCCAAGCGAAGCGCTATACGTATGAGAACCGACCGTCGGCAAGGAAAGATCAGAATCTACCTGCGGAACGATTGCACAAGAATCAACAGCATTTCCATGATTCAAACTGATATGCGAGCTCATGCTCGTAACACAATATGGTCCATAGAAATAGTTGCTATTGCGACTATTATCTGCGATTGTAAATGTCGCAAAACGGAACGGCCCCGTTATAATCGTATCACTTCCATTTGCATTCGTGAAATTTCCGGCAAAAAGAAGCGGGCCACCCAAAGAGTGCTGATCGTTTATAAATTGAAGGCCGCCTTTTGGGGAACCCACAAAACCAACCGTATCGGTTATATGGACGTCCGATTCAAAAGTAATTGCCGGTGTAGTTGCACCACTTCCTAAAGCCCACAGTTTGTACTTCATGAGCTTGTCCCACTTGGCAGCATCAGCACCGGAGCTTCCGAATGAGAACGGAGCCACCGGCACACTCGCGGCCATGGCATAAGCAAGCAAACCCGAAATGGATAGTAATATCAAAGCCCGATGCATTTTAGATGCGATTCTGGACATTCTCAGCATACGTTCTCCTGTGTTTCCCAAACATCTCCCCCTTTATCAGGATATAAGGCAACGCAAATATACAAACAAAAGCGGCTCCAAAAAAAGGAACCGCTTTAATTTTAGGAGGAAAAAGGCCTAGTCTACTAATAAATAAACAACATTTCACGGTACTTCGGCAGCGGCCAAAGTTCGTCGGGCACAACCTTCTCGAGGCTATCCACCACCTTGCGGAGGTCCGCAATGGCCGAAATGATGCCCTCATGTTCACCATCCAAGGCATTTTCCACGGCAGAAACGGCATCCATGAGTTTGCTGCAGCCCTCGCCCAGCGATTTCGCGTAGCCGTCCAAACCGGGGAACCCCTGGTTCAGTGCCATTTCGTTTGTTCTGAGCGCACCGGAATAGGCCTCGACCACCTTCGGCAAGATGACGTTCTTGGCAAGGTCGCGGGCAATTTCGCCCTCGATGTGGATGCGCTTGTGGTAATCCTCGACGTTCACCTCGTAGCGGGAACGCATCTCGGCACGGTTCATCACCCCGTACTTCTCGAACAGGGCGATGTTTTCGTCCTTGACGAGGGCCTTGAGGGCTTCCATGGAGGTGCGGATGTTCGGGAGGCCGCGGCGTTCCGCTTCCTTCACCCATTCGTCGGTATAGCCGTTGCCGTTGTAAAGGATACGCTTGTGTTCCTTCACAATCTTTTGCAGCAGCTTCTGGAGGCCCGTGTGGAAGTTCTTCTCGTCGAGCTTTTCGAGCTGCTCAGCAATCATGTCGAACGCTTCGGCCACAATCGTGTTGAGCACGACGTTCGGCTCGGAACAGCTCTGGCTGGAACCGGGCGCGCGGAATTCGAACTTGTTGCCGGTAAACGCAAACGGCGAAGTGCGATTACGGTCGGTGGCATCGCGCGGGAGCGGCGGCAGCATGTCGGAGCCGAGCTTCATGGCACCGGCTTGCTTGCTAGACTTGGGCACGCCTTGCTCGATTTGGTCAATCACGTCCATCAGCTGGTCGCCCAGGTAGATGGAGATGATGGCCGGAGGCGCCTCGTGCGCACCGAGACGGTGGTCGTTACCCGCGCCGGCACAGGTCATGCGGAGCAAGTCGGCATGGGTATCCACGGCGTAGATGATGGCGCACAGCGTCGTGAGGAACACGGCGTTCTGGTGCGGGTCCTTGCCCGGATTGAGCAGGTTGCCCTTGCCGTAAGAAAGGCTCCAGTTGTTGTGCTTGCCCGAACCGTTCACACCGGCAAACGGCTTTTCGTGCAGCAGGCACACGAGCCCGTAACGGTCCGCCACGTTGCGGAGCGTTTCCATGATCATCATGTTGTGGTCGCAAGCGAGGTTCACGTCCTCGAAAATCGGGGCGAGTTCGAACTGCGCAGGGGCGACTTCGTTATGGCGGGTCTTGGCCGGGATACCGAGGCGCCACAGTTCCTTTTCTACGTCGTTCATG
Source organism: uncultured Fibrobacter sp. (assembly GCA_946405515.1). Classification (GTDB taxonomy): domain Bacteria; phylum Fibrobacterota; class Fibrobacteria; order Fibrobacterales; family Fibrobacteraceae; genus Fibrobacter. The sequence continues at coordinate 16,832 of CAMJHM010000023.1, forward strand.
AAGTTGAGGATGCGGCTCGGGATGCTGCCAAAGTAGTGGTCGTTCATCTGTTGGTGCTTCGCGGGAGTGGCGCCAAAGATGGTGCGGCCGGACTGGTACAGGTCGGGGCGTTGCAGGTAGAAGCGCTTGTCGATGAGGAAGTATTCCTGTTCGGCGCCGAGCGTGACGGTCGTCTTCTTGGGGCCTGCCTTGAAGCAGGTCATGAGGCGGCGAGTGGACTTGGAAAGCGCCTGGAGGCTACGGAGCAGCGGGGTCTTCTTGTCCAAGGCCTCGCCGGTGTAGCTGCAGAACGCCGTCGGGATGCAGAGCGTGGCTCCGTTGCCGTGGCGCTTGATGAATGCCGGGCTCGTCGGGTCCCAGGCGGTGTAGCCGCGGGCTTCGAACGTAGAGCGAAGGCCGCCGCTCGGGAAGCTGGAGGCGTCGGGCTCACCCACGATGAGGTTCTTGCCGCTGAGCGCCATGATGGCCTTGCAGCCACTCGGTTCAAGGAAGCTGTCGTGCTTTTCGGCGGTAGAGCCGGTCAGCGGCTGGAACCAGTGCGTAAAGTGTGTGGCTCCGCGGTCCATGGCCCACTTCTTCATGGCGTGGGCGACGTCGCCAGCGATGTTCGGGTCGAGGGCGACCCCTTCGTCGATCGTGGCGAGGAGCTTTTCGCAGATATCCTTCGGCAGGTAGCTGCGCATGGTGTCGGCGTTGAAAACGTCTTCACCATAAAAGTCGATGTTGACCGGTTCAGCCGGTTTTACCGGCGCCGGAGTGGCTGTAGCAATGTCGTAAATAGCTTTTGTGCGGTTCATGAAAGGAAAAATAGAAACGAAAACAGCTCCGCTGCAGGGAAAAAATCGCACTTTTTCTCCATTTTTCTTTACATTTATGTAAAAAACTAATGAATTTTACACAAATGTAATACATAAGGGCGAAAAGAAGCTATCTTATAGGTATCAATTCTCTCCTAGATAGCTTCCTCCGGCCACGGAGGGGCGCAAACCATTCCGGGCGGGGTCTCTCCGCCCGGAACGGTTTTTCAGAGGAAATAGTGCAAGTCCAGGATATCGAAACCGAAGCTTTGAGCGAAATAGAGCAAGCCCTCCGTCAAAAACGGGCCAAGCCGGAGCTTTTTGCCCAAATTCGCGATATCCTCACCGAAAAGTTCGCAGAAATCGGCCAGGAATACCAATCCATCAACGACAAGCTGCGCGACCTTATCGAAGAAAAGCCCGGTGAACTCATCGGCAACTCCCGCGAAATGCGCGAAGTTTCAAAGCGCGTCCGCCACATCGCGAACTCCGAAGCGACCGTCCTCATCCGCGGGAAAACCGGGACAGGCAAGGAGCACGCGGCCCGCAGCATCCACCTGCTTTCCGACCGCAAGGACAAGCCATTCGTCTTGATGAACTGTGACTCGCTGAACGACGACCCGGGAGCGAACAACTTTGAGAGCGAACTCTTCGGCTACGAGCGCGGCGCCTTCGCCGGGGCGACTAGCAGGCACATCGGCAAAGCGGAACATGCGCGCGAAGGCACCCTCTTCTTGGACGAAATCGGCAAACTCGGGCGGGCGGCACAGGCAAGGCTTCTACAATTCGTCCAGGAGCGCGGATTCTGCCGCCTAGGCAGCAACATCTACCAGCGCTGCAACGCACGCATCATCGCATCGACCAGCATGAACCTGGAACAGATGCTACAAGAAGGGACCTTCCGTGAAGACCTATACTACCGCCTGAACATTTTCCAAATAAACTTGCCGGACCTCGCCCAGCGCAAAACCGACATATTGCTGCTCGCCGACCATTTTATCGAGAAAATGAACCTCAAGTACGGCAAGGGGATCCTGCGCCTGAGCTCCCCCGCCATCGACATGCTCATGAGCTACCACTGGCCCGGCAACGTGCGGGAACTCGAAAACTGCATCGAGCACGCCTGCCTCGCCACCACCGACACCTGCATCAACGCGCACGACCTGCCGCCGACACTGCAAACGGGCAGCGCGAGCAACACGGCCCTCATCCGTAACGACAAGACTCCCCTCGCGACCATTCTCGACAACTTTGAGCGCGAAATATTGAACGAAGCGCTCAAGCGCAACGACGGCAACCTGAGCGCCGCCGGCCGCGAACTCTCCGTGAGCCCGCGAATGATGCATTACAAGGTAAAACGGCTGGGAATCGCTTAAGATTTTTCCAAGCCTTTTTTTATTATTGTAATATGAACATCCTCGTCTACTTCCTGTTTGCCCTTTCCGGGTTCGCGGGCCTCATTTACGAAGGCTCGTGGGCACGCTACCTCAAACTTTTCCTCGGACATTCGAGCTACGGGCAGGTGCTTACGCTCTGCATCTACATGGGTGGCCTTGCCATCGGTAGCTTTGTCGCAGGCAAACTGGTCGAAAAAATCAAGCGCCCGTTGTTGGGCTATGCCGCCGTGGAACTGGCTATCGGTATCGGCGGCGTGGCGTACCACCCGCTATATAACTGGCTCACGGGGATTTTCTACGATTCCTCTTTTGTGGCGGGGCTGAGCTCCCGCGGTGCCGAAGTCGTGAAGGTCGTCCTTGCGACAGGCAGTACGCTCCCCATCGCGATTGCGGTCGGCATGACGTTCCCCTTCATTGCCGCCGGGCTCATGCGCAAGAGCGGCGCCGAAGTCTCGCTCCCGATGCTCTACTTTACGAACAGCTTGGGTTCCGCCATCGGCATCTTGTTTACGAGCTATACGCTCATCCCCGTTTTCGGTAACCACGTGACGCTCTGCGTCGCCGCTTCCATCAACTTCTTGCTCGCGACAATATTTGGCGTTATCGGCTTTGGAACGTCCCCTGTGCGCGATGAGGACGATATCGAAGAGACCGCCGAAGAATCCCACGTCGATCCCAAGTTGCCGATGCCGCCCAAGAGCACCTGGTTCTGGATTGCGGCCATTACCGGCCTGACCTCCTTTGTGTACGAAATTGTATGGATCCGTTTGCTCAGCCTCCTCATGGGCTCTTCGAGCCACAGTTTCGACCAGATGCTTTCGGCCTTTATTCTCGGGCTTTCCATCGGCAGTGCGGTGAGTGGCAAACTGCTGAAAAAAGATTCACTGGTGGTGCTTTCGCTTGCGCAGATTTTCATGGCGTTCTTCGCTCTGTGTACGCTCTATTTCCATCAGCCGTTCTGGATGATGATGAACGAGGCAAACCAGATTTTCAATTCTACGAATGACGGCTACGTGTGCTGGAGCATCTTCAAGTATGTGCTGTCCCTCCTGTGGATGGTGCCGACGAGTTTCTTTGCCGGCATGACGCTCCCGCTCATCACGATTATCCTCACGCGCGCATTCAAGTCCGAAGCCCCGATTGGCAAGGTCTACGGCTGGAACACGCTCGGTTCCATCATCGGTTCGGCTGGCGGTGGCTTGTTGCTCCTGCCCCTCCTGCAGCTCAAGGGCGCTCTGGTATTTGCCGCCGTTCTCGACTTCGCTATTGGATTTATCCTGTTGGCCATCTACCGCAAACGCTTCCGCCGCAGCCCCATGTTCTACGTGATTGGCGGCGTGATGATTCTCCCCTCGTTCTTCATGGGATTCGACCCCTCGCTAGTCACCTCCGGCGCCTTCCGCGCTTACAAGGATTTGCACCCGGACGAAAAGATTATCGTGCGTGACGGCAAGACAGCGACAATCAGCTTCCACGAATCGAATGTCCATTACTACATCAAGACGAACGGCAAGGCCGACGCGAGCATGAGCAAGGACAGGAACCACCCCATCGAAGGCGACGAACTCACGCAGGCGGCAACCGCATTTATGCCGATGGCCGTGATGTCGAAACCTTACGATGCCGCCATGGTGGGTTTTGGCAGCGGCATGGGCGCACATTACCTGCTTTCTGACCCGTTGCTCAAGGACTTTGACTGCGTCGAAATCGAAGAAGAGATGATGAACCTCGCGAAGGGATTCTACCCGTGGAACTCCCGCGGCTACGACGACCCACGCACGCATATCTACATCGACGACGCGAACACGTTCTTCCTCACGAACCGCCGCCAGTACGACCTTATTGTGAGCGTGCCCTCGAACCCGTGGGTCAGTGGCGTTGCAAGCTTGTTCAGCCACGAGTTCTACGCCAAGATGCGCCGCTACATGAAGCCGGGTGGACTCTGGGTGCAGTGGATCCAGACATACGAATTCAACGACCAGCTGTTCCTGAACATTCTCAAAGCACTTGACGTGGTGTTCCCCTACGTGAGCCTGTACAAGGCGCCGGAAGAACCCGACATCATCATCATTGCGAGCGACCAGCCTGTCATCCAAAAAGCTATTGGCCGCTTCAAGACTGACCCGGTGCTCGTGAAGGAATTCGATCGCATCCATCGTGACCCCGACTTCTTTGGCGAAAGGAACTTCCTGTTCACTTCGAAGATGGTGTCGTCGTTGCTGGACGGCGTGGAGCCCAACAGTACGTTCACCCCGATGGTGGACAACAAGGCGGAAGAGGCCCGGTTCATCCATTCCAACGCACACATCGTGCAGGTGTTCGACTCCTGCGAAATCTGCTGGCCGGAATACCTGGATTCTGCGGACTACGCGCTGCGCCGCCCCGACCGCGTGAAAGCGCTTATGGATGGCTCGCACGACCCGTTCATCGAACGCGCCTTGCTCGGCTACCTGAACAGCATCGACACGACCGTACAGGAAGTTTCACCCGAATGGAAAAAGTTCCGCATGCAGTACATCGAGTGGGTGCGTGGAGTCCCGTTTGAGGCCCGCGACACCAACGAAATCTACGCGAAGGTCCGCGAGCTCGTGAACTTGGGACGCTTCCCGGCATCGTTCACAGATGAGTTCAACATCACCGAAGTCGCCCGTGTCAAGGACTACGAAACAGCAGCTCACCTTGTTGCCGATTTCTACGAGAAGTACGAAGTCAAGGACATGGACGAATTCTTCCTGCGTAACGCCATCCTGATAGCACTCCTCGCAAAAGAACCGGAACTGGCGAACGTGCTCTACAGAGAAGCCATCTACAAGCACGAAAGCTTCTTCCCGGTCGAGAAACTCCTGATATCGAAGGAAATCAAGAAACTCCGCCGAACCATTGCGATGGAAAAGAAATAGCTGTGAGCGGTGAGCGGTGAGCTTTGAGGCTCAATACCTCACTCCTCAAAGCGACCGAAGGTCGCGACCTCATACCTATTACCGCTTTGTTCAAAATGAACGTATATTATTTGTATGCGTTATCTTTTCTTTCTTTGTATTCTGTTGCTGTACTCGGGAGCGTTTGCTGGTCCATGCCACCCATCCTCCCCAATCGGCATGCAAAATGCAACTGATAATACGCCAATTCCCTCATATCTAGAGAACACAATAGACATATCAGGAATCGTTATTGACCCAAATGTAGACGTTGAAACCAATGTTGCATGCACATATAATGCATTGCCCTGCTGTTTTGGCTTCACAGTATATTCTCATTCTCCAGAAAATCCAGATTCAACAACAGAATGCTTCGGTAGAGTTGCCGCTTTACAAAATTTTAAAGTTGACGGAGAAAAGAAAAATGCCATGTCAAATGCCGTTGATTCATCATGGATTATCTATCCTGAAGATCTTAATCTACAAATTGGAGATTCTCTTTATATAAAAAACTATTCCGCTTTATATCACTTCTTGTTTAACGAAACATACCACTGCGACCTTCCTCCCAGAATCTACGCCACGGGCGAATACTTCGTCAACCCGACAGAAGATATTTTGGCAACGCCGCGTTCACGCGTTTTGAGAGTTGAAAAGCCCAAATTCCACAACCGCGATGCCGGCGGCCGCTGCGTAAACGACAAGAAAAGGAATGTGATTAGGTATTAGGCGCGAGGCGCGAGCCTCACCCCCACTACCACTTTGTTCAAAATGAACGTATATTTATTGTATGCGTTATCTTTGCTTTCTTTGCATATTATTATGGATTTCAGGGGCATCTGCTACTAATTGCAGTTCGTATCCCCATGGAATGCAAAATGTGATAGAAGGCGATACCGTAAGTAAACTTTTAAAGAACACCATAAACATTTCTGGAACCGTTGTTAACCCTGATGTAGATTACATAACTAGTGCAGCATGTTGGATAAGCGCAGGACCTCGTTGTATTGCTTCTGTAACAACGGAAAAATATTCTCGCAAAATGGTATTAGACCACGATACCGTAACCATAAGCTCAAATGCAAGGGTTGCTGCATTGCGTAACTTTAAGATTGATTCCGATGAAATAAACGCAATGTACAATGCGGTAGACTCATCATGGATTATCTACCCTGAAGAGCTCAATCTACAGGAAGGAGATTCGCTTTACATTAAAGACTATTCTGCAATATATTCTTTCTTATTTAGCGAAAGTACACATTGTGACGGCCCCGCCTACATTCATGCCACTGGCGAATACTTCGTCAACCCGACAGAAGATATCTTGGCAACGCCGCGTTCACGCGTTTTTAAGGTAGAAAAGTCAAAAATTCACAATCGCGATGCCGGTGGCCGCTGCGTAAACGACAAGAAAAGGAATGTGATTAGGTATTAGGCGCGAGGCGACGAGATCCTAATCTCTAGATTCTCTGACAGAGATTGCTTCAGGGCTTCGCCCTTCGCAATGACAACCAAGGCGAATGCCACGCCAAAACGCTTGCGTTTCAGCATGGCAGAACCGACGAGTCATGCGCCTGCGAATGACAACTTTTTTCTCTCGTCTCTCGTCTATCCCTAACCACTTTCTACTGCCTACTGTCTACTCCACCTTCTTTACTTCTTCCGCTTTCCACGGGGTAAGGCCCACAACATCGTCTACCGGGAGCGAGAACGCGATTCCCTGGCCCATGGTGTCGAGGCCTGCCTTCTGATAAAGCGCATGCAGCACGGCATCTTTAATTTTCGCATCCACCAGAATCATCACGATTTCTTTTTCAGGCTGGATGGCAATCTTGAAAAACGATTCGGCTTCTTTGTTCGCCGTTCCGCGAGCATTCAAAATCGTGCCGCCGCGTGCACCGGCGTCTTTAGCGGCCGCCATCACGACTTCGGAAAACCCGGTGTTGACTATACAAAGGATGACCTCGTGCTTGTTCATACTGAGTCCCTCCGAATCTGCGAACGGTTGTCGCTCAAGAAATTGAAAATGGATTTTCCGATGATACTCGACATGGGAATGGTGTAGGCAATGCCCTTGCCGCCGTGAATCGTATTGAAACGGTCTTCCAAACCATCCAACGCATTGCGGAGGCTATCTTCCCCGATGATGCTCAAAATAATGGCGCGGTCGGAATCCGTAAGGCCCATCGCATTCAAAAATTCCTGGGGAGCCGTGCCCTTGCCGAACAGCACCATCTGCACATTCGCTCCAAAAGATTGGATGAAATCTACGTAGAAGTCCGCCTTTGCACGCCCTACGATAGTCACGAGGATTTTCAGCCTGTTCACAGAAACCCGGTTGCGTTCGGATTCCTGCCGGCGTCTCCGGTAAGGGACCTTCGCGGCAAGCTTTTCTGAAATCTTCAGTGCACTTTGTTTACCCACCATGGCTGCCTCTACATAAAGTCAATGATCTGCTCGTCGTCGGCATCCTGGATGCGGCGCATCATCATGCGGTTACGGAGCGCCCTGGAGAATGTCGCCCTGAATCCCAGCACCTGGATGGTTATAAGGGGGGTCATCGCCACCATGGCGACAATCCCGAACGCATAATTCAATACCGAATCGCCCCCGTCGCGCAACTCGGCGCAGGCGCCAATAGCGAGAGGCAAAATAAAGCTCGAAGTCAAGGGCCCGCTAGCAACTCCACCGGAGTCAAATGCAATAGCCGTATAGAGTTTGGGAACAAAGAACGAAAGCCCAAGTGAAATGAAGTAGCCGGGAATCAAGTAATAAATAATGGGGAACCCGACAATGATGCGAATCATCGAAAGCCCAATCGAAATACCCACACCCACAGAAAGAGCGATGAGCATCGACCGCTTGGTCACAAGCCCGCCCGTAATATCCTCGACCTGCTTGTTGAGCACGTGAACCGCAGGCTCCGCAAGCACCACCACCATGCCAAGGACAAATCCCGCCACCACGAGAGCACGCGGCATGTTGCCCAACTGCTTGCCCAGCTCAAAGCCGATAGGCATGAACCCTACCGCAACAGCCGTCAAAAACACAACGAGGCCAACAAAAGTATAGACAATGCCAAAGGACATCTGCGCCAGTTTAGTTTTGGAAACTCTGAGGATGGAAATCTGGAGCAGCATAAAGAATATCACAATCAACCCGAGCGCAACCGAAACTTCTTTCACGACACCGAAAATCGTGGGCCCGAAATTTTCCCCCAAAGAGGCTTCGATAGAATACGCCGATTCCGAAAGTTGGTAAGTCAGGTCCCCTTTCGAAAGAATCACAAGCCCCATGAGCGCAATAATCGGGCCAACAGAGCAAAGCGCAATCAAACCGAAACTATTTTCGTTCGCATTCTTGCCGCCAATAGCGCCAGCCACACCCACGCCGAGCGCCATAATGAAGGGCACCGTGATAGGCCCGGTCGTCACGCCACCAGAATCGAACGCGAGCGGCACAAACATATCCTTGCCAAAGGTCACCATAAGCATGCCGAACATGAACAGCGCAAGGTAGAAGAAGATGATAATAGTCGAGAGGTCCTTCTTGAAAACTATCTTCACGATAGACAACACCAGGAATATCCCGACACCGATACCGATTGTGGCAATCAAAAGCGTCGGTTCCACGGCATTTTTCACCTGTTCCGCAAGCACCGAGAGATCTGGTTCCGCCACCGTAATAAGCACGCCCATCACAAAGCACACCGAAACGAGCAGCATCAACCTGCGCGACTTGGCAAGGCCGGAACCCACATGTTCGCCCATCGGGGTCATGGCAAGGTCGGCACCCAGGTTAAAAAGCCCGATGCCCCCCACCAAAAAAACGGCGCAAATGGCAAAAACAATCAGCTGTTTGAGCGAAAAAGAGACAAGAGGGGTAAACGACACCGCAAGCACAATCAGCGTGACGGGCAAAACCGAGGCAAAAGCCTCTTTCAACTTATCCCAGAAGATTTTGAACATCCAAGGGGAATATAGTAATTTTTATATAATGCAACCGATGCTCTTTGGTATGCATCAAAAGGGTACTATGGACGAAAAAGTGATTCTTCAACATCTCAAGGACGGCAGCCGCGAAGCGCTCTCCCTGCTCTGGCAGGGGCACAGTTCGAACGTGCTGAACCTCGCCTTCCGCATGCTGAAGGACCGCGACCAGGCCGAAGATATCCTCATGGACGTGTTCGTGCAGGTGCCCAAGGCAGTTCAAGGTTTCCGGGGGGATTCGGCTCTCGGGACCTGGCTCTACCGCCTCACGGTCAACGCCTGCCTCATGAAGTTGCGCTCACAAAAGCGCCACCGCGAGCTTGAGGATGAAAAGCTGGATACCATTGTCGAAGAAGTTATTGGCAAAGGGGACCTGCAAAACGGGGACGTCGACACCGAACTTCTGGAAAAGGGCCTCGCACAGTTGCCGGCAGAAACGCGCAGCATGCTCTGGCTCAAAGATGCCGAGGACCTCGACGTGAAGGATCTCGCCTCGATTTACAAGATGCCCGAAGGCACTGTCAAGGCACGGCTCAGCCGCGCAAGGCATTTAGTGAGGGACTATTTGAAGGAGCGTAAGAATCATGGCTGACAAAATCGACTTCTCTAAGCTCGAAAGGCTTACTCCCAGGGAAGATTCCTGGGCCAAAGTCTGCGCCCGTCTGGACGCAGAATCAAGCGCTGCACCTGCAAAGGGCAAAATCATCAGCATCAAGAGCTGGTACAGTGCCATCCCGATTGCCGCAAGCATTGCCCTCGTTGCCCTCACGGCAATTCTCCCCGCATTTACAGATAACATAAACAACGAAGAAATTCAATCCACCGAATACGTATCTATCAGTGATTCCGCACCCTCCGAAGTTCTGAGCTGGTATTCCAACTTGGGTAACTCGGCAAGCGACGAGTTCGAAACGCTCGAAGAAACGGTCGGCTTCAGCTATTTAATAAAGGAGTAAAAATATGAAAGGAGCAAAACTCTTCACCGCAAGCCTTGCCGTGCTTGCCCTGGCCCTGGGGTTCTTCCTGGGGAACTTCTGCGGCAAATGCAGCATGTGCTGTAACAAGAGCGAAATGACCTGCTGCAAAAAAATGGAAGGCCCGTGCCCGCGCCAGGGCATGATGCCGCCCCCCGGCAGTCCGCACCACCCAGGAGAATTCAAAGGCCCCGGCCATCACGGCGATTTCAAGGGACCTAAATTCAAGCACAAGATGGATCCCACCGCCATCGACTCCATGCTGGAAGTGACGCCGGAACAGAAGGCCGCCCTCGATGCGAACCGCGCCAAAGGAGACTCCATCTTCAAGGAACTGCGCGAAAACAAGCACGCCGCCGAAAAGGCACTGGGACTGGCGCTCGAAAGCGGAGACCAGACCGCCATCGAAACCGCTAAGGCACAAGTGCTGGATGCCGACAAGGCTCTCCTTGAACACCGCATCAACGGAGTTGCCGCCCTTTCGAAAATTCTCTCGAAGGAACAGCTCGACAAGTTCAACCAGTTCCGCAAAGAACAAATGAACAAGTTTAAAGAACTCAAGAAAAACGGACGGCCCGGCCCGCAGGGCAACCCTCCACCTCCACAGCCCTAAAGCAATTTTCCAGCAAGCCTGAATTTACCGGACGCTTACCCGTCCGGTAAAATTATTTTATACGCATCCACCAACTTATCGAAGGGGACCGCACAATTTGCAGGCGATGTCGAAGGGAGCTTGACAGCATCGATTCCGACATCCTTCGCGCAGAATTTCTGGTACAGTTTATAGGCTGTCGCTCCGGTGCAGAAAATGCGCGTCACCTGGGAAGACTTCACCAATTCGCCAATCCGGTTGGGGACGGCATCTTCGATGCTCGTGTCGCTCGCACCCACGATTGTACAGCTTTCCAAAACATCCCACAACGCCACATGGTGCTTCTTGAGCATCGCCTTTTTCTGCGGAATGGTTTCGGGAACTGCCTCGCCAAGGACCTGCGCAAGCACCTTCCAAAAACGGTTTTGCGGATGCCCGTAATAAAAACCGACCTCGCGAGACTTGGGCGAGGGAATCGAGCCCAGCAGCAACACACGGGAATGGCGGTCAAAAACCGCAGGGAACTCGTGTGTCACGAGCGTACGGGCATTTTTTTCGGAGCGTTTCAACGTGTCGCCTTAAAAGACCTTGTCAATGGTCTCGACGAATTCCTTATAGGCGAAAGTGGCCTTCAGGCTGCCGAGTGCACGGGCCAACCCGCGGAAATGCCACTCGTGCGATGCAGCATCCTTGACACAGAACAAGTCCCACACTTTATCGCCTATCGCCTGGTAATCGCGGTAGATAGCGCGGATATTGCTCAACTTGTCCGCAAGGGCCACAATTTTCACTTCGTTCGTTGCCAAAGTCAAACGTTCAATCGCTTCTTCCTTACGCAGCCTCCAACTATCTTCGCGGCTCTTGCCCTCGAATACGATATCGGACTGCGCCTCGACCAGTTCTGCAATGCGCTTGCCGAACTCGCGTTCGACATCCTTGAGCGTCACCGCCGTATCTTCGACAGTGTCGTGCAATGCCGCCGCGGCCAGGAGTTCCTGGTCGTTTGTCATGGTAGCGGCAATCGAGACAGCCTCCATCGGGTGAACAATGTACGGGAAACCCTTCCCCTTGCGTTCAGCCCCTTGGTGCGCCTTCACCGCAAAAACAATCGCCTTGTCAAGAATAGAAGTGTCCATGGTTTAAATGTATAAAAAAAGGGAGGAAGAGGTTAGGATCTAGGGGCGATGAGGTATGAGGTCGCGACCTTCGGTCGCTTTGAGGTGTGAGGTAGATAGTGGTTAGTAAGCAGTGGTTGGTGGTTAGGAGACGAGAGAACGCCGCTGCGCGGCTACAGACGAGAGACGAGAGAGGTTAATAGCAATGAGGTTGGCCGCCTCGGGCCTCATCGCTAGTCCTCTAAGAAATACTGAACGCTGGTTACGACGCGGACTTTCTTGATATACGGCGTATTTTCGTCGCGGTCTGCGATGGAGAACTGCCCCTGCGTCGCGGTCTTGATTTTCCCAAGTTTGCTATCGGAATCCGATGCGAATTTCTGGGCGGCGGCACGGGCACTCTTGTTTGCCTCATCAATCATTTCGGGCTTGATGTCGTTGAGGCCATTAAAGCTGTATATTTTGCTATAGCGGTAATCGCTGCCATAAGATGCCACTCCCTGCTTGAGCAATTCTCCCTGTTTTTCCATAACCGCACGGATATGGTCCACATTCTTGGATGCAACCGTAGTCACCATGGTTGCCACATAACGGAACGGGCGCGATTCGTTGCCATAGTATTCGCCCTGCGAATCTACGATATCCGGAGCCGAGCGGCTGATCTCAGAGTCTTCCACCCCGTTTTCGCGCAAGAATTTCTCGATAGCGGCATTTTTCACCTGCACTGCATCGTGAATGGCGGCAAGGTCGTTACCGACTTCTTTATACACAATAGGCCAGATGACAAAATCCGCCTTGACCTCGCGTTCGGAGAGCCCCTTGACCGAAACCACACGGTCGCGATCCTTCGTGTGCATCATGGCGCAATAAAGAAATGCTCCGAGCCCAAGTATGCCCATAGCAAGTACGATTGCTTCTTTAATTCTAGACATTTTTTATCTCCTGTTTTCAGTTTTATTTTGCGCCCCTAATATAGTACTCGCAATTCATAAAGACAAATAGATAATTCCTCACATTTCAATCACTTTTTATTATTGATTGGCCTTCGATAGCGAAATATATCTAGGTATTCCAAAAACGCATTTCTTTGTTTTTTAGAGTTTTTATCCTTCCTACTTCCTACTTCCTAGCGTCTACTTTTTCTAAATTTAGCACCGCAACAAATACCCGCGCTTGCGGAAAGGATTAATCTATGTCGAAATTGACAGATTCTACGGAATGGAAGGCCCTCGAGGCCCATGCCGAAGTCGCCAAGACCTGGCACATGAAGGAACTCTTCGCTAAGGACCCGGCCCGTGCCGAGAAGTTCAGCCTGGAAGCCTGTGGCCTCTTCCTGGACTACTCCAAGAACATCATCACGGACGAGACCATGGCCAAACTCCAGGACCTCCTGAAGTTCTCCGGTTTCGAAGACATGCGTGCGAAGTTCTTCGGCGGCGAAAAGATTAACACCACCGAAAAGCGCGCCGTGCTCCACACCGCTCTGCGTTACAAGGGCAACGACGCCATCTGCGTCGACGGCAAGGACGTGATGCCCGAAGTCCGTGCGGTTCTCAAGCACATGGAAGACTTTACCCACCTCGTCCGCAGCGGCAAGTGGAAGGGCCACACCGGCAAGTCCATCAAGTACGTGGTGAACATCGGT
>CAMJHM010000024.1 GCA_946405515.1 uncultured Fibrobacter sp.
AAGCGGCTGCACCCGCACCGTTCACCACCATCTTCACGTTGCGAATGCTCTTGCCCGCGACTTCGATGGCGTTCAGGAGGCCAGCAGACGAAATGATGGCCGTGCCGTGCTGGTCGTCGTGCATTACGGGAATGTCGAGTTCGGCCTTGAGCGTGTCTTCGATTTCGAAGCATTCCGGGGCCTTGATGTCTTCGAGGTTGATGCCGCCGAACGTCGGGGCGATTCCCTTCACGATTTCGATGAACTTTTTCGGGTCCTTCTCGTTGATTTCGATGTCGAAGACGTCGATACCGGCGTAAATCTTGAACAGGAGCGCCTTGCCTTCCATCACCGGCTTGCCCGCGAGGGCGCCGATGTCGCCAAGGCCGAGCACTGCAGTGCCATTAGAAATCACGGCGACAAGGTTTCCCTTGCCGGTGTATTCGTAAGCGAGGTTGTTGTCGCGTTCAATCTCGAGACAGGGTGCGGCCACGCCCGGCGTGTAGGCGAGTCCCAAATCCGTTTGGGTGCTGTGCGGCTTGGTCGGCACGATTTCAATCTTGCCGGGCTTGCCCATGGCGTGGTATTCGAGCGCCTTTTCTTTCAAATCCTTGCTCATCCTTCTCTCCTTATATTATTACGGCGCCAAATTTAGAAATTTGACGCCTCGCTGTAAAGATGACAGAATTCTTCAAAAAAAGTGCTTATTTTGCGTTGATTTTCGCTGTGGCGAGCGTTTTTTTGTGTGCGTAGACCTGCACGAAGTAGGTCCCGTGGCGCATAGCCCGAGTGATGGGTATCTGCATTTTTTCCGTGTTGAAGTCGTATTGGGCGACTACGCTACCGAGCGCGTCGAGGATGCGTACGTGCTTGAGCCCGCGAACATCTGTCTTGACGACGAGTTCTTGGCCCAGCACGAGAATGTCTGTTTGGAGTTGAATTGTGCCGTTCGGAGCGAAAAGGGTGGTGTCTTTCGATGCGTTCTTTGATGCAGAAGAACGATGCCTTGTGGCCGAAGACGATGCGGAGTTGGATATCGTATGTGACGATGCCTTTTTAGAGGAACTTGAACTGGTACTGGGGTTCAAGGCAATCGCGGAACTCGAAACTGCTGCTGAACTCAACGCTGCTGTGGAACTTAGAGCAATGGCAGAACTCGATTCGGGTTCAGGTTCCGGGCATTTTACTTCGATGCCGTCCTTTGTCGCAAAGCAGACCTTGTCTTCGCCTTCCTTGATGGCGTTATAGACCCCCACTTCTCCGAACTTGAAATCTTTAAATGTCTTATTTCGGGTCAAGTTGAGTGCTGCCGTTATTCCGTAATGTTCTTTATTCTGGTTTGGATAATATTCCCACGCCTTTTTATCGTAGTCAATGTGCCAGATGAGAATACCCATATTGGCTGTATCGGAAACGGCCTTGTCCCACCCGATTCTTGGGCGGTATTCGATGACGTAGTATTCGTCGTTGTTCTTGGGATTGGTCACGCTGTATGCCTTGTTTGCGTCGATCATTTCCAATGCGTACTGTTCAACGGAAGGCTTTAAGTCGGGAATGGTCATCCAACCCATGGATTCGCGTTCGAATGCGCTGTATTTGGGCGGGCATCTTCCCATCTGGTAACTTCGGGTGACGCCGTTGTACATCCCTTGCGCCATAATTTCGTATGGGCCGTAGGGTTCCGGGTCGTTTTCGTCGGGTGTATAGAAGTCTGGCAATCCGAGAATATGGCTGAACTCGTGGATGAAAACACCAATGCCGTTATGGCCGGATTTAATATAGGCCATGGGGTCTGACATTTCGGCGATGAGCAAATAACGGTCGAATTTGTATCCGTTGTAGTCGTTTCCCCACTTGTTGTTTGAAGTGCTGTGATTGCGACTGCCCCACCAGCCTCCGGTGTAGCCTGTGTACAATTCGGGGTTGGTGTATGTCGTATAGTAATACATGTGGCCCCAAAGGTCCGATCCGGCTTCGGTCCCGGCGAGGACTACTCCAAAACCGTCAATAAACTTGTCGCCGTCCTTGTCGTATTTGGATAAATCTCCCATTTCCTTTATGGCGGCGTCAATCGCGGCCTTGACGAACTTGCCTTCGCCATCGCCGTCTGCATCGCCCGCTTCGGTAGCCGGGAGGTCAATTTTTACCGGATAAACATCGAATGTCGGGTTGAAGAGGCTGTCTGATGAGACAAGGAAGTAATCGTGGACACTTCCGTAATGCCCGTCTTCGGAAAATCCGACCTCGTTCAGGGAGCGCCTATACCAGGCAGTGTCGCCGAAATTGCGGTCTGCTGTCGAAACTAGGAAAACGGGGAAACGGTTTTCGCCCTTTGTGAAGGTCAATGGCTTGGGGCGATAAAGAGCCTTGCGGTTTTCTTGAGCCTTGTGTTGGAAATTAGAAAGCAAGTCCCTTTGCTCGGGGTAGCGGAAGGTTTGATTCTTGATGTGCTTGCCGATAATTTCGCGCTGGTTTAAACCTTTCAAGAACGATTTGTCACTGTTGGATCTTTTGTCGGCGTTAAGTGCCTTGCGCCCAGAAGCATTCGCGTTAGCGTCGGCATAGACGTAATCATTTATGGAATCGCGTAACACGAGGTATCCGTCAATGGTTGTGGCGTAGTGGTAATGTTCATCGCCGTATTGCAGAATGGTTAGGCAGTTCCCATTTGATTGGGGAATGCATGTCGCCACCGGACTTGCGGGACGTGCCGCAGTCATGGCTATTGCGCCCATAACGCACAGGAAAGACAGTTTAAGGAACCTCATGTCCTTAAAATACTTTAATATCTAAAAAATGAGCTTGGTGAAGTATGTAAAAGCGTTGTCTATTTCACAATAAAAGGCCACGATATGCTCGTGACCTTGAATTGTTCATTTTTTTTTATGAATTTAACTAATCATTCATCATGTGGTTGTAGAACTTGCGGTAGTGATCGCGGTCTTCCGTCTTGCGCACGGCGATGGCGTCTTGCGGATGGCGGTTGAGCATGCCCGTAATCATCTGCGGGATGATGTAGCCCCATTCGTACTTCTGCTGCAGCGGGAGGAAGAGTTCCTCGATTGCATCGAGAACCGGGCGCAAATCGTATTTCGGGTTCTTGAGGAAGCTGAGCAAAAGTTCGGTGGTGCAGTTGCCTGCGCCACGGCCCATGCCAGAAACAGAACCGTCGAGGTAATCCACGTGGTTGATGATTGCCTGGATGGTATTGGAGAAGGCGAGCTGCTGGTTGTTGTGACCGTGGAAACCGAACTTTTTGTTCTTCACGATGCTCTTGTAACGGGCGAGCTCCTTGTCGATGTCTTCTTGGTAGAAAGCGCCGAAACTGTCGACGAGGTAGAGCACGTCGGCCTTGCATTCTTCTTGCACCTGGTGGAGCGCTTCGTCAAGTTCCGGACCACGGTCGCGGCTCACAGCCATGATGTTGAGCGTTGTTTCGTAGCCCATGTCGTGGAAGGCGTTCACCATGCTGATACCCTTGTCGATGTTCTTTACGTAGCTTGCCACGCGGAACATCTGGTAGGGGCTTTCAGATGCGGGCTTCACGGCGTCCATGTTCACGCGGCCCACGTCGGCCATCACGGCCATCTTCATTTTCGATTCGATGCCGTCCTTCACTTTCCAGAGCAGGTCGTCTTCGCAGAATTTCCACGGGCCGTATTCCTTGGGGTCGAACAGTTCGGGGGAGTTCTTGTAACCCATTTCCATGTAGTCGATGCCGGCTGCAGAAAGGAGCGTGTATAATCTACGCACGAATTCAAGAGAAAAATCGTGCTTGTTGACGAGGCCGCCGTCGCGGATGGTGCAGTCGAGGACTTTGATGGTTTCGTAGTACATAGTTAAATAGGGGTTAGAGGTTAGAGACTAGAATCTGGAGGGTGCTTTGTCGACCCTGCTTGGGCAGGATTTCCTTTGCGAGCGTAAACTTATAAACTTGAAATGCAGACGTCAACAGAAAAATGGGAAAACGTGAAATTAATGGTGTAAAATACGCATCTTTTGCGTTAATAATGGATAAAATGCTGAATTTTGATTGATTTTTATGGTTTAACTGCATGGGAATTTCCTAGAAATTCAAGAAAAGAAAGGGGAAATTGCAAGCTGTTATGAAATTGGCAGGTAGCAGAAAAGACTTGCTCCCTTCGCCTTGTCTCTAGATTTTGTTTAATATACGCTAAATATGCGTAGAATGATGTCGGGCCGATCTTGTCTCTTTTTCCCATGTCTCGGAATCGTGTGGGTTTGCCCGTGCTGTTTCGGCTGGTTATTCGGTGGAACATCATTCGTTGTCTTGGGTCACAAGAAAAAAGGTTTACATTTCTTTTGCCCACCAATAGTATAGATTATGGACATGCACAATAAAATTTCGTATTCCATAGTACCTCTTTTGGTTGCGTTGACTGCTGGCAGCGCATGGTCCGAAGTCAAGTTTTTCTACAACCAGGTCGGCTACGATACTGGACTCCCCATAAATGTCATTGTCAGGAGCGACAACTCGCTGGATGGCGCCGAGTTCAAGTTGATTTCTAGCGGAAACACGGTGAAGTCGGGAACGCTTTCTTCTGGTACTAATCCAGACAATTGGTTGAACAACGGTAAGTTCTACGTGGCGGATTTGGGAAGCGATGTTGCGGTCGGTACCTACACATTACAGGTCAGCGAAAATGGCCAGCCCCAGAATTCCGGCGAGTTCAAGATCGAAGACAATGCCTTGGCGCAGAAGACGCTTTCGACGGTGCTCGACTACTTCTACAACGATCGCGCCGAGAACGAGACCATCAAGAACCAGGACAAGAATTTGCCCATTTACAAGGGTGACGGAAAGACCCGCGACGTGCACGGCGGCTGGTACGATGCCAGTGGTGACGTGAGCAAGTACCTTTCCCACCTTTCCTATGCGAACTACTTGAACCCGCAGCAAATTCCGCTGACCGTGTGGGCCCTGGCGTTTACTGCCGAACGCATTCCCACATTGCTCGGCAAGACATCGACTAAGGCCAAGACCAAGGACGAGGCCGTTTACGGAGCCGACTTCTTGCTGCGCATGCTCGATGAACAGGGTTTCTTCTACATGACGGTTTTCGACAAGTGGGGCAACCCGTTTGACAAGCGTGAAATTTGTGCGTTCGTCGGGCCCGATGGCGACAAGTCGAGCCAATACCAGACCGCGTTCCGCGAAGGTGGTGGCATGGCGATTGCGGCTCTGGCCCGTGCATCGCTGCTGAAGACGAATGGCGATTCCACAAGCGAACAGTACCTCGCCGGTGCCAAGCGCGCCTATGCGCACTTGACTTCCAAACAAAGTATCGGCGGAAATTGCGAGTACTGTGACGACAACAAGGAAAACATCATTGACGACTATACGGCACTCCTTGCTGCGACCGAACTTTATGAGGCTTCGCGCGATTCCAGCTATTTGAAGGATGCCGGCAAACGCGCAGAACACCTTGCAGGCCGTCTCAGTGATGATGGCTATTTCTGGAGTGACGATGCCAAGACGCGCCCGTTCTGGCATGCGAGCGATGCGGGACTCCCGCTGGTGGCCTTGGTCCGCTTTATGGAAGTGGAAGCCAATGCTAGGGAATATGAGCCGTGCCCGGCCAATACGGAGTGCACCGTGGATTACACTCCGGAATTGAAGACCGCCAAGGCCGCCGCCAAGAAGCATTTTGACTGGCTTTTGAAGGTGACGGGGAAGGTGGACAATCCGTTCGGCTATGCCCGCCAGACCTACAAGACGAATGGTGCCATCAAGGACGGGTTCTTCATTCCGCATGACAACGAGTCCAATTACTGGTGGCAGGGCGAGAGCGCCCGTATCGCAAGCCTTGCTGCGGCTGTTTTATACGCTCACCGCATCTTGGAAGCTGACGGCGATGCTGGTGCCGAAAAGTATGCCGTCGACCAGCTGGACTGGATTCTGGGCAAGAACCCCTATGCCACTTGCATGATGCAGGGAAAGGGAACCAAGAATCCGCAGAAGTATGACGGTCAATCCGATTTCGATGCTACGCTCGATGGCGGTATTGCAAACGGCATCAGCGGCAGGAATCAGGACGGTTCGGGAATCGCCTGGGACGACGATGGTGTTGGAGCAGTGGGTTTCGATCCCGAGAAGGAAGCATGGAACAACTGGCGCTGGATTGAACAGTGGTTGCCGCACAGTACTTGGTATTTGATGGCTGTCGCTGTCCGTTATGACGAGGTTAAAGTGAAAATCCCGGCCCTGCCGGATCCGCTGCCGCCTCCCGACACGGCGGATGCTGATTCGTCGAAGGATAAGCCGGGTAAAGATGACGATGCTATTCCTCGCTTAGAAAAACTCCAGCCGCATCTCAATATCTCGGTGAACGGCAATGCAATCCATATTGAACTGTCTGGCCGTGCAGGTGAAACTGTGCAGGTGTTCAACCTTTCGGGCAAGTGCGTCCGAACTGAAAAGCTTGTCGGACATTCCGTGACTATTCGGATGCCGGAAAACCAAGGCGGAATCTACCTTGTGAGGGTGGGTAAACTTGGAATCCGAAAGATTGTGATAAGATAGCAGGTGGGCCGCGGAAAGCGGCCCTTATTTTTTATTTCTTCTTGAGAAGCGTTCCCGTTACGGCCTTGTCGTGGTCGAACGTGGCGGCTGCAATCGACTGTACCTGTGATGCGGTCACCTTGTTCAGGTTTTCAGCCCAGTCGAGGAATATGCGGTAGTCGCCGTACATCTCGTACCAGGCGAGCATTGTGGCTACGTTTTCCATGTCGGTGAGGCTGCGGACCAAGCCTGCGTAGGCATGGTTCTTTACGCGCTGGAATTCGCGTTCGCTTACGGGGGTCACCTTCAGCTTTTCGAGCTCTTCCCAAACAATTTTCTCGACCTTTTGCACGTCGGCGTCGGGGCGCAGGTTTACGCGGACCGAGAATTCGGATATGTATTTGTTGGGGCTGTTGCTCGCGCTGGCGCTAACGGCGAGTTTTTCTTCTTCGACGAGCCTTTTGTACAGGCGGCCGGAGCGTCCGTTCAGGACGCCCTCGACGATGTCGAGCGCGTAAAGCGACGGGTCACCCACCTCGGGTGTCTTGAATATCAGATTGAACAGGTTCGGCGCATCGGGGCGCGTCACGGCAAGTCGCTTTTCGCCGGCCTGTTCCGGGTCGCGGATTGTAAGCGGCGGGAATTCCTCGCCGGCAGGAATCGAAGCGAAGTATTTTTTGACCAAATCCATCGTGGCTGTCGTGTCTAAGTCGCCAGCCAGCACGAGGATGGCGTTGCGCGGCTTGTAATACTTGCGGTAATGCTCTTCGGCCATTTCGCGTGTCAGGTTGTCGATATCGCTTGGCCAGCCGATAGTCGGCACACGGTACGGGAAAGCTTCGTAAATCAGGGAATTCAGGCTT
Source organism: uncultured Fibrobacter sp. (assembly GCA_946405515.1). Classification (GTDB taxonomy): domain Bacteria; phylum Fibrobacterota; class Fibrobacteria; order Fibrobacterales; family Fibrobacteraceae; genus Fibrobacter. The sequence goes on from CAMJHM010000024.1 coordinate 7,366, forward strand.
TCGTAGTAACGGCCTGTGGGCTTGTCGTCGTAGCGCATGCGGCGTTCTTCGCGCACAACGGAGCGTTCGGAATAGAACTCGCGGAGTACTGCGTTTTGCATGCGGTCGGCTTCGAGCCACATGAACAGCTCAATCTTGTTCTTGGGGAGCGTCACGATATAGGCTGTCATCAGGTCGGTAGTGAAGGCGTTGAGCCCGGTGCCACCGGCGGCCTGGTAGGCGCCCCAGAGTTCGTCCTTCACGAAAATCTTACGGTGCTCGTTCAGCACGGAATCGTGCTTTGCGTTTAGATCTTTGAGCTTTGCCGTGTCCCCGGCCAGTTTCGCGGAACGGATGAGCGCTTGCAGACTATCCTGTGTCTCCATAAAACGCGCATCGGCGATGCTGTCCGAGACCCCCACCTTCTTGGTGCCCTTGAAAAGTTCGTGCTCCAGGATGTGCGCAAGGCCCGACTTGCCCGGGACTTCGTGTACCGAGCCTGTCACGTAGAACAAGCGGCAGCTCACTGTGGGCGCCTGCTTGTTGGGGTGCAGCAAAACCGTGAGCCCGTTGGGAAGGACCTCCTTGTGTACAGGGAGGTTCACCGCGGCCAATGCAAAGGCCGGAACAAGGGCTATGCCGAAAATCGTGCGGAAGAAATGACGTGTCATGGTAAACAAGATAGCACTTTTTCGCTCCACAAACAAAACCGGCCCCTGTCTAGGGCCGGTTTGCTACGGGTTTGGCTTGTTGCCATGTCGTCTTGAACCCTAGAGGTCCTTGATGGCAAGCAATTTACCCATGTCTTCGAGGTTGATTTCGAAATCCAGGTTTGCGTTTTGGCGAATGTGTTCGGGACTTGCCGATTTGGGTATCGGCAAGAGGCCCAGTTGCAATACGAATCGGCTTGCCAGCTGGGGGACAGAAACGCCGTATTTTTCCGCCATTGCGCAGATTTCGGGTATGCCTGCGAGGCGGCCCGTGGCGTTTGGAGAATAGGCCTGCACCAAAATGCCGTTGGTGTGGCAATATTCAATGAGTTCCGTCGGAACATGCCCGATGTGCACGCGAATCTGGTTTACGGCGGGCATTATACGGCAACCTTCCATTATGTTGTCCAAGTCTTCGATTCCGAAATTGGACACCCCGATAGCGCGGAAACGCCCGGCAACGTAGGCTTCTTCCATGGCACGCCAGACTTCCAGATTTTCGCCATAGTAATCCCGCCCCTTGAAGGGGCTGTTCATCTCGCTCCAGGGTTTGGGCGCATGGATGAGCATGAGGTCTATGTGGCGGCAGTCCAGTCGCACGAGCGATTCCAGGATGTTTTTCTCGGCTTCTTTGTACGACTTGACTTCGGCGGGAATTTTGGAAGAGACAAAAATGCTTTCGCGGTGAATGCCGGTGGCGGCAAGGCCCGCTCGGATGCCTTCTCCCACACCTTCCTCGTTCTCGTAGGCGATTGCGGTATCGATATTCCTGAAACCGGCGTCGATAGCCGCTGCGACGGCGACCTTGGCGGTTCCGTTGGGGACTTGCCATGTCCCAAGCGCAACCTTCGGAATCCGCTGGTTGTTATTTAGTTTGTAGAACTCATCGAGAACCATGATCACCTCCCGTGAAAATGAATACGCCAAAGCGCATCTATTTTATTATAAACAAAAAATGGCAAAAAGAACCACCCAGGGAACACCCATGTTGGAATATTCACTATAGTGGATGTTTTTTGCTTGTTTAGCGGGTTATTGTCTTGGTTTCGCCGCGGGCGGCCCGTTCTGGAGTGTACGGGTCAATATGGACAAGCGCATCGACCACGTTTTCGCCACAGTCAATGAGCTTTTGTTCAACATCTTCGGCAATGTCGTGGGCGGCAAGCAAGGTCATGTCGGCAGGGACGACAATATGCAAGTCTACGTGTAAGTCGTTGCCCACGTACCGTGTGCGGAAACCGTGGATGCTGATGACTTCGGGGAAGGAAAGGGCGATATTTTTTAGCTTCTCCGAAACTTCCTTGGATGCACCCCGGTCTGCCACCTGGTGGATTCCGGGCCATGCAATGTCTTTGGCGGAATGCAAGATGAAGAAGGCCACGATAATGGCTCCGACGGCATCGGCAAACCAGAGCTCCGGTATAGCAATGACGGTCACGACAGCGACAACTACGGGAATGGAACTGAATGCATCGCTCCTGTGATGCCAGGCATTGGCTTCTAGGGCTTGGCTCCTAATCCGTTTTCCTGCTTTCCGTGTATAGTGGAACAGGGCTTCCTTGACGAGGATGGAAACTAGGGCCATGATGGCTACGGGAAATTCGGGCCTCTTGCATTCGCCTGCAATCAAGTTGCAGACGGCGTTGTAGCCGATTCCTATACCGACGACGGCCACGGCAATGCCGATGCAAATGGTAATCAACGTCTCGAAGCGGCGGTGCCCGTAGGGGTGTTCTGCGTCTGGGGGCGAGTTCCAGAAATGGCTCCCCACGATGACGGCAATATCTGTGATAAAATCGGATGCGCTGTGGATGGCGTCGGCGACGAGGGCCTGTGAGTTGCCGAGCGTGCCCACGACAAATTTCGCGATAGAAAGTGCAGCGTTCCAGGCGAGCCCTACCCAGGTCACCTTGCGAACTTCGGCACTGTCATCTTTCTTGCGAACGCGAGTCATGTGTAGTAAACTAGTAAAAAAAGGCTGCTCATATATTTGCAGACACTGCCGATTGTACTTAAACATGGTATATTTTTTATTATGAAAATTTACCAGTTGCTCCCTGTTTGTTCGTTACTTTTCTTCGTTGCTTGTGGTGAAGATTCTTCCAGCGTCATTCGTATTGACCCCGAAACCACTTCCAGCTCGGATGAGATTGCCGAAACCAGTTCCAGTTTCGAGAAAGGTAAAAGTTCGTCTAGCGTCAAGAAGAAGTCTTCTTCAAGTTCTGCCGAAGAAATCAAGAGTTCCTCTAGCTCAACAAAATCGAATAGTTCTTCCAGCTCGTCCAAGAAGTCTTCGAAATCTTCCAGTTCCGCGGATGTTCAGGAATCTTCCAGTTCTGCAGATGTCGCCCTGACTGACCCCATTGAAATTTTCAAGCCGCGGGTTCCGAAAGCGGCTGTCCATCAATGCAGTTTTGAAGAAAAAATTGGAAAAGAATCTATAAAGTGGGACATGGATTTTGACCAGCAAGATTGGATTTGCACTTTCAAGTATGCCGATTTGGAAGGCTTTGTTTATGTGCAGGGCTCGCCGACTGACTGCCAGGCGGTAGGCATGGGAATGAATCCAGAAATCAGTGTGGACACGGCCGTGTTGTACGTGAACGGGAAATATTCGACCCCGAAAAACTTGAGCTACGAATGGGGCGGCAACCACCACAACGACAAGTTCCGCTTCACTTATGATGGCAAGGTTTACGAATACTTCCATTCTTCGTATGGCTGGGGCGGGCGCAGCTGTCAGGAAATGGATTGCATCAGGGTCTTTGAATCAGATGGTACGACTCTTATAGAAGATGGTTGCAAGACCTTTGATGATGACTTGAGTGGAGTGAGGTCTCTGCCGGTCGTGTGCCGCTTTGCCAGCCTGGAAGACGGCTCGTTCGGTGATTTTACCGACACGTTTGAGCTCTGTAATGGCGATTTCCGACTGGACATGGATCAAGAATAAACTGTTCCTATGATGCGTTTGTCTGTACTTGCTTATTTCTTGTTGTCGGCTCTTGTGGCAACGTTTTGGGCTTGCTCTAATGACGATTCTTCCCGTGACCCGGTTCGCCCTGTTGACCCTGATATCATAGAGCCCGATACAACGAATACGGATACAACCAAAAAAGACACAACCCATACAGACACGACGCAAACGGATACAGTAAAGACCGACACGCTTCCAGAGCCGAACCCTGTTTTTATCCAAAACGAGAACGAATACACAGGTTTCTACAAAGAAGACGGCTATGCAGCTTTCCGCAAGTTGGCCTACACGTCGAAGACGGAAATGGGTTCAAGCTATCTAGTGAAATTTGTTATTACCGGTTTCGATACGGATTCTCCCGAAGTCCATTTTATGAACACGAAGGCGTTCCCAATACATTACGATTTTGCGGAGATGGTTTTACACGACACCCGTACGGTGTTTGAATTCGAAAGCGAGACGTATTTCACGACAGAGAAGAACACGGTTGCCGGTACGCTTGCGTACTACGCTTCCATCGATTCCATGATTGCGCTGACATTCTTCCCGACGGATTACATTACGCCCGAACAGGTGGCTACGGTCTATAAATTAATTGAAGAACGTATGCTGTTCCTTTCTCCGGGGGCATCCAAGAATTGCCTGTTCTACATGCCTGCGGGGGCGAATGCCGAGGATGCTGCCGCCGAATATGCCGCTGAGTTCAAGGTGGCGAACATCCCTGTCTATACACATGCCCAGCTGTTTGGCGATATACCCTTCTTGATTATGAACACTGGGACTGCATACGGAACGCTCCGCAAACTCACAGCCGCAGAACTCGATACGGCGATTGTCTCTTCGCACGATATCTTGATTCTCGAAACGCTCCCCGCCGAAATCCCGCTTGTCGCTGCGACCATCAGCAAAGATGCGCAGACTCCACTTTCGCACGTGAACCTAGCCGCAAAAGCCCGCAAGACTCCGAATATTGCGTTTAACGGCAATGAACTTCCCGATAGCCTGCTCGCCCTTTGCGGAAAACTGGTGAAGTTGGAAGTCAAGTCAAATTCCTATACGGTGGTCGAGGCCACTCTAGACGAGGCAAAGGCTTTCTGGAACACGAGCGTTCGCGACCCAGTGACGCTCACCTACGACTTGACGGATACGGGATTCATCGACTTCGCAGACCTTGATTTCAATTCGGCGAAATCGGTGGGCGTGAAGGCCGCGAACCTTGCGGAACTCCACAAACTGCTCCCCGACAACTCGCCCGACGGCTTCGCCGTGCCGTTCTACCACTACAGCCATTTTATGGATTACGCCCAGGTGACCGAGGAATTGTGCGAACGCTCCTTTGCCGACTGCGGGACCGAAGGTCGCTCTTCGGAAATATGTGCCCAGGTGAAATCCGCCTGTGCTGGCGCCCTGCAGGTTTTGGACGCTGAATCAAAGGCCGCTGAGCCTGTCGAAGCGTCCTCAACAAGTTCCCTGAGCTTTTCGAAGGGAACATCTCTCCGCAACTACATTACGTCTTTGGTTTCCCGCGAAGACTTTGCCGCCGATACGCGCCTCCGCGAGGCGATGCTCGACAACATCCGCTACATGTTCAAGCATATCCCCGTCGAAAAATCCTTCGGCGAAGCTCTCGATGCCAAGGTGCGCGGGCTTTATGGCGAAGCGGGTGTGCGTCTGCGTTCCAGCACCAATTCCGAGGACTTGAGCGATTTCAACGGAGCGGGCCTCTACAAGTCTGTCAAGGCCACCACGCGCGAAAAGGACCTCCCGTCCGATGAGATCCGCAAGGTGTGGGCCTCTGTATGGAGTTTCAAGGTTTTCGAGGAGCGTTCCCTCTGGAACATCGACCACTTCTCGGTGCAGATGGCCGTGGCCGTGCATGAATCCTACCCGGACGAAGTCGCGAACGGCGTCATCATTACGCAGAATATCGCGGACTACTCGGTTGCCGGTATCTACGCGAACATCCAGGTCGGCGAAACATCCGTCACCAATCCCGAAGGCGGCGAACTCCCGGAAATCATTTCCATCATCCCGTCGCCACCACCGCAGCGCGGCGTGCAAAGCGTGCTTTTGCAGCATTCTACGCTTTGCCCCGACTCGCTAATCCTCAACAGTGGCGAAATCTACGTGCTCTACCGGACAGTCAAGCTGATCCAGGACCACTTTGCCTCGCTTTACAAGAAAAATGCCGACGCCCTTGCCCTCGATATCGAGTTCAAGGTCATGGGGGAGGACCGCAGGATGGTGTTCAAGCAGGTCCGGCCCTACGTTAATTAGCTTTTTTTTACAAAAAATGTCCCATTTGGGCAGGAAAATGCGTTTTACACCTCCGAAAACGTGATTTTTCTCATGGATGTAAAAAATTTTTAATACGAGGGGCGAAAACATATATATATTGGTAAAAAAGGCCTGTTTGGAGGGATTGGCCTTTTTGTTTGTATATGTGGATAGCACGCGCCGGTAGGCGCAAGAAGAGGTTGAGATGTTGCTAGGTAAGGCTCTTAAAAGAAGGAAGGGCTTCGGCATCGTAGAGGTGCTGGTTTCCGCTATTGTCCTGGGCTTCCTGTATCTTGCGTTGCTGAATCTCCAGGTAGGGAATCGTAAGGCGCTGCTCCGCATTCGCGGGCGTGATGCTGCTGTTGAAGTGGCTCAGCAGGTGCTCGATTCGTTGCAGGCAAATGGAGTGACTGCTTTACCGGCTGCAAATGAAGGGAAACCTGTCGTAGTCGATGGTCTGGATTATGAACGCACCTGGGAGCGGGGTTACGGAATTCAAGGAGACAAGTCCCACATTGTCTACAAAACCCAAATCAAGGTTTTGCCGGATGTTGAATATGTCACAGAAGATAAGACCGATCTAGACACGATATCGCAGGTCTATGCAAAGAATGTAGTTGTGACGGTCAGTTGGCCCTTTAATGGGTCTACCCAATCCATTGATATTTCGGGGGTGATTCGATGAACAAGAAGGGCTTTACTCTCGTTGAACTTTTAGTGTATATGGCCATTATTGGCATTGTTGTTGTTGTTGCAGGGCAGGCTTTCAGCAACAGTACAGAAGATCGCATACGTACGCAGAATATGCTCAAGGCGAATGCGGTCGCCGAACAGGTTGGCCTTTTACTACGAGATGATTTGGCTCAGATGGGGGCGAAGTCGTCTGTAGATATAAACGGGTTTGAACGTTACATGAATGCGACTATTTCTGAGGATGACAGTTCTTCGTTTGATTATCAACCGGGGAATTATGACAAAATCAAGACGTTGCGTGTTGTGAACGATACCAATGGCGCATACCAAAGAGTGGAGGAAGTAACTTGGTATGTAGGGTATTTGAAGGATAAACAAGGTCGGGAGCAGACCGAAAATCCAATACTTTTCCGATCCTGCAAGACTCGTGACCGTCGTGTTGGAACACAAGAACCAGAAAACTGCCCTGAAAGTGGGAATTTGCCTATTCAGGTCGCGGATGGGGTGACGAAATTTAAGGTGACCCCTGCGACTCCGAATTTATCGGGAGGAGATAAAAAAATTTTTCCGGCAAATGATGAAGGCCTTTTCCGCATGGTCTCAAGGTCGGATGGTATAAAAAATATTGTCCCAGTAAGTGTGAGCCCCCAACCCGATGAATCTGCCGAAACAGTGGCTCGGTTGTCTGGGTTTGTCACGAATTATCAGGAGCATCCCACGTCAAATACAAACGTTGCATATCACCAGGTATATGTCCTTGAGTCGGGAAGTGTGTCGTGGCATTGGTATGATTGCGCACGGATTCCTATTAAGAAGGGCGCTACCTATGAAATATCGTTCTCTATGCCGGTTAACGAAGATGCGTCGCGGATGTTCCGTCCTGGTAAGGACCATTTTGCTGTGGGTATCCGTGATACTAGGGAAAATTTATTTGAAAAAATCTCCGATGTGCCCGATGTCTTGGTGTATCCGCCTCAGGCCTTTGAAGGAAACGGAGTCCGTAAAATGAGATTTTCGAGCAACGTCGTTAAGGATAAATCTCAAGGGGAAACGAACGTATGCATTGTATTTACGTTTGCGACATTCTCTCCGCTGGTGGGGATGGGTGCGTTGACCATATCGGATTTGAAGGTGAAAGAGATTGCCGATGACAATTACAGCTTTAATCCTGGTGGCAATAATCTGGATCCAAAAGATAAACCTTTTGTTCGGGCGTTCAAGTTGGAATTGCAGGTAACTCGTAATGGAGAATCTGGCGAGGCAACCCTAGTGGCTCCAGTACCGAGTAATGGATTAAAAGTGGAATAGGAGGCAGTTATGAGAAGTTCTCGTAAGGGTGTGTCCATAATAGCGGTTTTGCTGTTCATGCTTGTTGCAACTATCGCAGGAACGGCGACCTACAAATGGCTTTCGTCTGAAGGTTTCACGTCGGCATCTCGACTTTTGATTAATCAGGCCCGGGCGTCCGCTTTGGCCGGTGTAGATGCTGCTCGCTCTTGGATGAGCACTCATGGTAACGAAACGGGTGCCATTGTGAGGCAGTTCCTCGATAATGGTGGAAAACCAATATCTTTGAATAATGTCCTTGCCTCTATGGGTAAAGACAACCAGCAATTCGATGTTTATCTCGTCGGGGTTGAGTATAAAACCGCAAATCCGAATTATAAATTGAAAATTTTGTCAAAGGGTACTGTTGTTGGCCGCGATGTTTCTTATACAGAAAGCGCTTTTTTGAATGTGATTGGTTTGTATCAGGTGCGAATCCCGGTACAGAAAAAAGTCCTGGATTATAATTACGCCTATTTTGGTGGTTCCACATCGTATGCTGGAGAACACCATGTATCAGCCATGTTGATTAATGGTAATTGGGGTGTTGGTCAAAATATGAATGGTGCGAACCCCGGATTTGTGGAAGATGATTTTATTGTTACAGGTAATGCTCGTTTGAGCGGTAGCAATATGAGTATAGGAGGCACGACGTGTATAGGCAAAGATCTTGCTGCAGATAACGGTTTTTGGGGAAATGATTTATATGTTGGGGGTGATGCAAAACATGGACTTGGCAATAATAATGACTTTGTAGGACAAATTGCTGGAAATGCTTATTTTAACCACGATGTTACTATTGGCAATCAAGCCAATCCCGGTTTTGATGTTACGGGTAATGTGACTTTGAATGGAACGATGCAGACAAATTTGGGCGCTTTTGGCCATTTTATCCATGGCAATCTTTGTTTGGGAAATGATGCGAAAGTCAATTTGGGTGATGGAGGAAATAGCTGGCGAGTCGATAATAATGTTTGGGTTCCAAAGTCAAAGAAAGCTGCTCAACAATTGGGTATTATTACTACTGGAAATTCTAATGAACATAAACGTGTTTTTGGCGGAAAAAAGGCGACCAAGCTTTATATTAAGGATGGCGAGGCATGTACGACCAACTGCCCTGATTCTCTAAAACCGACCAAACAAAAACATGATGGGGGCTCCAATGCGACGTTCCGCACGAATGGCGATGTGTATCTCACCATACCAGATTCTATTCCATTTAAGTGTGCAGAAAGCGTAAAGAAATATTGTGATGATATTTGGCATACTGCAAAGGCTGACGAAGAAAAATGTGATGGAGCTACACTTAAAGTAAATGACTTGCTGAAAACTGGGCACAATCAATTTGAAACCTTTGCAAATAAAGCTGCGAATTCAACTATTGCTGAATGTAAGAATTTGACCAAGATTTCCTCAGGAAATACGACAAAAATGAATACGTGCTGGAAAAAGCTAATGGATAATTCCTCTTTGCGTTCAACGTATCTTTACAATGACTATCTTGTGTTAAAAATGTCTTTTGATGAAAATGAGGCATCGAATGCAGATGGAACGTCTGCCCCGAGGTTGGATGGAAAATTCTTGTTTATTTTTGAGAATGCGATAACGGCCAATCATATCCATTTCCCCAGGACAACTTCGTCAGCGCGAGTCTTTGTTTATATGGAGAGAGGGGCTCCTAGTTCAAATTCAAAGATTAATTGCGCAACGAGTGATACTTATAATTATTTTATTTTCACCAAGGCGAATGTTGGTGGTATGTTGGGTAGTTGCACTTGGAGTGGCTCTATTTATGCTACGGCAACCCATTGTGCAGCTATTCCCGATATCAATGGTTCCGTTACGCTGGAGTACAATGCGGCTATAGTCAATGATATGGTGAATAGCGGGATTATTTGCGCAAATGATAACAATCCCCAGAATCCATGCCCTGTTGGTGCTCCATCTCCCGATTCGACTGCTGTAGATTCTGCCAGTGCCGTTAATCCGGCTCTTTTCGATGGAGAGCATATTGCTACGGGAACGCATCTGAATGTTACGATAGAATCTGAATACAAAAGTGACGAAAGCGTGGATGAATTCGATGATGTGATTCCGTCGGTTGTCGCTTTGCCTCGTGCTGTTTATATCAATAAAGATGCCCCAGGGTCGATGAAAGATTATTTATCGGTGATTCCTTTGAATGGCTTCCCGGAAATTAAAGGGGATCCAACGCTAACGTGCCCTAATCAGTCTGGGGCTCCGAAGATGACGGGGAAGATTTCTAGCGGTAATGCGTTAGAGGGTATTTATCATTGCGTTGCTAAGGTGACCGAAGGTGGTAAGAGCGATACCTCTCATTTTTATGTAGTCGTTGCCGGTGAAGCGGCTTCGACGCCTATGGTGCATTTTTCGGGCCAGCCATCGCATGAATTTGATCCAGGTCAATATAATGAAGCTGTTTTGTCAGTAGTTGTTACTCCTACAGAAGTGGCAATGCCGATCAGTGTGTCTGTTTCTATGACGGATGAACCTAACGGCTGGACAGTAACCAGAGCCGATGGCTCGCCGGTACAATGGAGAATTGGTGGAGATGGAGCGCGGTATATTCAATTGCCTTTGCAATCAACATCTGAAGGGGAAGTTTCGATCCCTGTATTCAAGGTGCGGACGGCGAATAATGCTTTGTCTGGAACATTGCGCTTTACATTGCATTCTCCGCAGGGGTGCATTATTGGAGGGGGCACCGTTGTAAAATCCTATAATATTTTGGGGAAAATTACGGTCCATCGCGCAGATTTGAAGACATTCTGTGCTCGTTATCCAATTGTTTGTTCCGAAAAGCCTCAATATAACATGGCCAAGAATGTTCAGGATTGCGATTCTTCGACGGTATGGATACGGGCTTATGGAGTGGGTTGTAATCCAGACGTCGGTTACGAGAATAGACGTTGGACTTGTGACGCCAATGTTGGTCCAATGAATGAAATTCAGCTTGTCGCGGCAGAATACGACAGGTCTCTCTGTGAAGTGTATATTCCAACTGCTGCTGAGCACAATGTCATTGTCGACCCGAAATCGGACAATATGAACCCGAATGGAGACACTCTTTATGCGTCTCTCAAACGGAAATTCTATAGACTGAATATCAAGACCCGTAATGCTTCGTCGGGAATGCATGTTCGTGTGGATACTTCGAGTACTTTTGGAAGCAATTACAAAAAACTTGGAGAGTGTAGTTCAAGTGACGGATGCTCCTATATTATTTATGCGGGGCAAACGGTGCGGGTGACTCCGGAACCGAGAGATGATTTTTCTCATTGGGAAGGGGAAGAACCCTACTTTACGAGCCATCAGAACAATGTTGTTGCTTTGGAATTCATGATGGACCAAAACAGAAACTATACGGCTGTGTTTGATGAGAAAGATCCACATTGCTTCTATTCGGACTTTAAGCAATATGCAAGTGATGCCATCTGGTGCCCTCCAGATAAAATAGAATGTATCGATTATTGCCCTCATTCAACAACTTGTGATATTGAGAACGGCGCTCATCCTAATGCGAGCTGGGTTGAAATCAATAGTAACGGGACAACCGCTAAACCCGAGGTTAGTGGTGGTTACCTAAAGAACAGTAGTACCGATGTGGCTTTTATTATGAATGCTGCTAAAGGAGGCGCCAGTGGAGAGTTCGCTGCGCGTATCCGGACGGGTGTTATCTCCCAGAATAGTTTCAGTAATACGAGCTTTATCAATAGTGCGATTGTTGTTCGGTCAAAGAATGATGGCTCCGAGTATATTTCAGTAAACTTCTTTGGAACGAGTCCCACAGGGGCCGAAGGCTCTCAAGCCGCAGAGACTCATGTTAGGGTTTGTTATGCGAATGCTCTTGTCAAGACGGCTGGAGATCATTGCAAAGAGGTTAATTTTTCAAACGGATTGCTGCCAAGCCCAGGCTTTGCTGATTTCAGATGGACTTCGGGAATTCAGTTGAATAGCTCGGTTATTGTTGTCGGAGATAGTCTCTATGTGAAATTGTCTTATGTTGCAGGGCAGTCTCTAAAGCAAATTAAGGGTAGTGTTGATTTGAGACAGGTTGTGAATAACGATGATTACACATTGAATGATGAAGATCATAATTATGTAGGTATAAAGTTGGGTGACAATGCCTTCGGAGTTTATGATGCTTCGTGGACATCGTACTTGTACCAAGAAGAGTGCTTCGATCCTCCAAGTGTTTACTGCTCTTTTGCCGACAAGTACTTGGGTGGCGAAGTCCCGATAAATGAAAACGTGAGCCCGGCAATTGGTTATTCCAAATGGTTCTTGGATCAAGGATCTCTTTGTTCGACCAGAATGAAATTCTATTACAATGGCTGTGATCTTGCATCATCGAGTTATGCAAATAATTTCGGTATGTCAATGCTTAGCAATTGGAGCTATTGTAAGAATGATGTGTGTGGGGAAGGAATGATTTCCAATGCCTTCGCACCTTCGGGCCTAGAACTCAAGAGAGATGCTGATTTTAATTTCAGTTGTGAAGGCAAACATGGTTTTGAACATCTTAATCCACAGGGTTATGCACGCAATGCGTCTGTGGAAGTTGATTGCCGATTGGTGAATGGTACGGTCTATACGGCAAATTGTGGAGAGTTCTATGTCGGGCGAAAGCACAGCTGTCGACAGGACGAACACTTTGTAACGTCTTCCGAGAATCACGGCATAGAAGATGTCTTTATCAATATTCCGCGAGATGATGGCGCAAACCTTCGAGAAGCTAACATTATGTTTGGTTTGTCGCTTGGTGCGGGCGTGAATGTCCGGGCTTGGCTTGTTGATGTGAATGGCTCGCTTTCGGATCCGGTGAGTTTGAATGAAAGTGGACCTCAGTTGATTCCGTATGAAAGATTCTCGGATCGGTATGGCTTTAATCCCGAAAAAGTAAAGAAAATCAAACTCAAAGGGTCGGGTAGTTATACAATAGATTCTATTGCTAGTTACTGTACGCATACGCTTAAAGTGTATTGTGGGCAAAATGATGCGGTTTATACGGGAAATCATTGGAAAATCACGGCAAATATCGACCCGCTAGAAGAAGCGAAAGTGTGTAAAGTCGTTGCGAACGAAGATGGTGTGACTGAGAGTTATTTTGGACTGTGTAATACGGGTGTGTTTAATTTGGAAGACCCGGGATTCATTGACAGAATGAACGAGGAGTCGGGAACAACGTCGTATAGCTTCACTGTTTCTGTGTATGATGATATAAATGCGACAGAATATTCGGATCCTGTGAGCACGTGCATCGCGACATCGCAGGGCTATTCTCCTGTTGAGGCAAGTTGTAGACTGGAGGGAACGAATGCGGAATTCCCGCAGGGTACTGGTGTTCCGGCAGTTATTGTCAATGCGGATAATTGTCCTGATATGGGTTGTGAATACGATTTAAGATTGGTTGGGTCTTTGGATTATACGCATTCTGACCGAATTTCGGGTGAGAAGAGATGGCTGCCTTCTGTAAACGAAGCAACGGCTTTGACTCAGGGAACATATTACTATGAGTTTAAATTGATGAGTAGTGATAGGTCGAAGCAATATCAAATTTGTACGACGCCAGCATTTAGCGTTATTGGTGCACAACAGGCCTCAGCAAGTAATTGTAGGGTTGAGGAAGGGCACTTTAAGGCTTATGTGGAAGGTTCAAATTACGAATCCGTCAGTGCTGTACTTGTCCAAACAGATGCTCAAGGAGTTCCGTTAGGGACGCAGAATGTTGCTGTTGGCGCAAGTTCTACGGTGGATTTTGACTTGTCATCGCTTCCGAATGGGCATTACACGCTTGTTTTGAGTTTGAACGGTACTCAGGCTTGCCCTGCAGTGATATATGATGTTGGGCCGCAGCCTAATCCAATCACCTTGACATGCCCAGGGCCGATTACTGGACAGGATCCGAATGATGTGATAGTTGTATCGCCCACTGTGACTGGTTGTGATGGTCAATGCGATTGGAAAATTCAAAAAGGGACGACGGTATATGAAAGTGGGTCCAACTATACGTCAGGAAATGTATCGTTCTATGATCAAGGCGGTACTGGTCGCAAGGATTATAAATTGAATATCAGCCGTGATGTGAATGGTGTGAAACAAACCAAGGAGTGCCCATTCAATGTGACGTTTGTTTCTTCGTCCAGTAGTAGTAGCCCTGCCAGCTCCAGCAGTTCGAGTGGTGGAGGATTTGATTGTAATAGTGGTAATTCTTACAATTTGGGAACAGAAGTGCTGCGAGATCTTAAGGCTGGTGAATGTATAAAATACACGATGGGATCGGCATCTACACTGTATGTTGGAAGCTGGTATGCTCCGTCGCGTCCGGTGGATATTACGATAAAGAAATGCGATGGAACCTTGACAACTATTTCGCATGATAAAAATGATTGGATAGGTGTTACGGTTGGCTCGTCTTGCACGATCTATTTGAAACCTGAGAAGGATATTCAATTGAAGCTAAATAACTGGTAAACCCTATTGTCGCCAATGTTAGCCCCCTTCGTTGGGGGCTTCTTCCTTAAATCTTATTTTACCACTATTTTACCTATTGGGTGTGGCGCACGTCACACCCTTTTTATTATTTTATGAACTCCTGGATCCGGTGGATTCGGGGCGTTGTTTGTCATTGTTCTCTTAGGAGGACGCTACCCTCGGGGCGTATGAGCGGGAATTGTAAAAAACGCGGCTTCACGTTGATGGAGCTTATGGTGTACATAGCCATTCTTGGCGTGATTGTGGTTGTTGCTGGCCGGGCGTACAGCAATAGTACCAAGTTCCGCATCCGCACCCAGAACATGCTCAAGGCGAACGAGGCTGCCGAGGCCGTTGCGGCGATGTTTGTGGACGATATTGCGCAAACGGGAGCCAAAAGCTACAAGACGGCGGGTGATGCCACGCATCCCGACCAGTTTGGCGTATCTTCGTTGGTGTACATGGACCCGACTGGTTCGGTTCCGGATTCTTCGTCTTTTTCCATTGTCCGTCGCAACAATGGCGACTCGCTCGCAGTGCGACGTGTCCGTTATGACAAAAATGGGTATTACGAGGCCGTTGAAGAGGTTTCGTGGTATAAACGGAGAAATTCTATTTATCGCAGCTGCAAGACTATCGACATCAAGTCCGGAGGGACCGCCCCTACAGAATGTCCGTTGAAGGACGCCTCCGTGGTCGAAATCATTGCTAACGTAGATTCCTTCATTGTCGTTCCGGCACAGCCGGTTGTCATTAGTGATGGGAGCACTTCGGCGTTTTCCAAGTCGGTCGTGCTGCCTGTTGTCAATTCGGGGGCGACGGAGTTCCCGTTCCGGTTGATATCCCGCTATGGTAATGACGGCTCTGGGGCTAAATATTATGCGTTGTCGGTCGATCCTGCGGACGGGGACGAATTGCAGACCCTTGCTGGGTTCGTGACCAACTATAGCAGTGGTGAGAACGCTTCCGGGAAAAAAGTCGGGCAGGCATTCGTTGCACGAGCAAATACGGGTATTGTGTCCACAGGCGGTGATGATTGGAGAAATCTTTGCTCCAAGGTGACTCTTGATTCGACAATGGAATATGAAATTTCGTTCAAGGTTGACCATGTTGCCGATAACAGCCGTCTGTTCTGCCCTGGCCGGGATCATGCATCTGTCGGATTCCGGACGCAAACAGGGGACAAAGTTGCGGGCTTGGATGATTTTCTCTTTTATCCGCCGATTGACCCGGCCGAGCCGTCGCGTCGCGCCTTCCGGTTCAGGGTGATGAATTCCGTGAAGAACGTGTGCCTTGCGTTCACATTTGCAAGTTATTCGCCCGCATCGGGCGGTACCATCACTATCCGCAATCTTCTCTTGAAAAAGGTCGAAGGTTCCAATTACAATTTCGACGACAGGTCGTACGACCCGTCCACCACCGACAAGCAAAACGTCAAGGCTTTCCAACTGCGCGTTGTTGCGAACATCGGCGGAGAAACGGGTGAAATTTTACAGGTTGCTCCTGCGCCCAGTAACGGGCCGGGGGATTAAGGGGGCTTAATGAGAAACAATTGCTTGGCGAAAAAAGGTGTGTCCCTTGTAACTGTGCTCATCTTTATGATGATTGCTTCGATTGCTGCTACGGCAACTTACAAGTGGCTTAGTTCTGCTGGTTTTTCTAGTGCAGACCGCATGGCCATGGCCGAGGCAAAGGAGGCGTCTCATGCAGGGCTCGAAAGTGTCCGCTCGTGGATGACTTACCATGCGAACGATGTGGGCGCTATCTTGCGCCAGTACTACGATGGCGGCAAGAAACCGGTGGCACTTACCAATATCGTCCGCAAGGGTAGTTCAAGTAAGCAGATTTTTTCTGTGTGGCTGACAGGCG
Organism: uncultured Fibrobacter sp.; assembly: GCA_946405515.1. Lineage (GTDB taxonomy): Bacteria > Fibrobacterota > Fibrobacteria > Fibrobacterales > Fibrobacteraceae > Fibrobacter. Next base: position 23,689 of record CAMJHM010000024.1, read on the forward strand.
TGGAAACGGCTGGTAGCGCGTACAAGTTTACGATTGTGTCCAATGGTTCTGCCCATGGCGATGCGAAGTACAGTGAAACTTCGGTATTGAATGTCCGTGGTTTGTACAAGGTGAGAGAACCAGTAGTTTTGGTGCAAAAACCGTTAGATTATAACCAATCTTATTTCGGTGGCACAACGAAAGGCACGGGGGGGGTAAAAAATGAATCCATGATTATAAATGGAAACTGGTCTGGAAATCCGCCGACAGTCACAGGAGACTTTGTGGTGACGGGCGATGCAGGCCTTTCTGGTGATGCTCTTAACTTGGGGAAACATGTGTGTGTGGGGGGCAATTTTTCGCCTGAGAATAAGGGCGTAAATGCTGTAGATATTTATGTGAAGGGGAGTGCTACCAAGTTTAATGGTAATATTTCGGGCAATGCTGTTTTTGATGGAAAACTGGAAATTGGCGATGCTGGCAATGGAATGACGGTTTTAAAAGATTTGACATTGAAATCGACGATTACCACGCATCAAGATAAAATGACGTCTGTCAATAGAAATTTTTGCATGGAAAGTGGAGGTGGCTTTAGCATTAACAAATTCCAGGGGGGTGGGGGATTCAAGGTAAAGAAACACGCGACTATAAAGAGTAATTCCGCCTTTCTAAAATATCCGAACGACGACAATACGATTGACAGAATGCAACTTGGTGGTTCGGGATATTCCATATATATGCCGGACCTGAAAACCTGCAATTCGAAAAATAGTTACAAAGGTTGTAAGACCGGTCGTAAGTATCAAGGCTATAGCCTTTTTACCTCTGCTGCGAATGAGGCTTCCGAGCAAACTTCGCAGATGAAGTGCGATGTGAGCGTTGTGTCGTATTGCGACAGTATTTTGGGTAAGCCTGTAAAAAAAGGTTGCGATGGCTCAAAATACAAAATTGACGATATGATAACGACTGCTTATGATAATTTTTCGCCACTTGCGAGTGTGCCTAGTTGCTCTCAGGTAAGTGCTAATGGGTCGTTTAACATGGATGTATTGAATAACTGCTATACGAAAACGTTGGCTACTACACCGGCACTCATGTATCATGGTTATTTGGTTGTGAATGTGACTGGAAGTGGCGATAATACAATATTTAAGGACCCGAAAGGTAAGTTGAAGGGAAACTTCATCTTCATCATGCAATCGAAGTTTAGCATGTTGAAATTTCCTCCGACGGATGATAAAGCGAATGTGTTTGTTTATATGAAACAGGGTGCCGGCACTGTCAATACTTCGGATGGTGCTGGAAAACATAATTACTTTATTTACTCAAAAGGGGATATTACGGAGCTGCACAATAGTTCTCCTGGAAAAAATTGGGATGGATCATTCTACATGACTGCGGAGAATTGCTCGAAAATAGGGAAATTAGAAACGGGTAATCAAGTGTTGAATTTTAATAAGACGCTTTTGCAAAATTTGATTGATAGTTCGGTTATTTGTGGTTTCGATAAAGATGGCAATTGTGGAGCTCCCGTTGATGTTAATGGAGGTAACCAAAATAATGAGGGTGAGGAACTGAACATCGAAGCAGGCTTTGACCGCTATTATGTTGCTACTGCGCCTCAGCTCTCCATCACGCTGGAATCTCAGCGTAGGAACAAGGAAATCCCTCTGCAAAATTTGACCTCTAAGCAATACACGACTGTGCAACCGAGCATCGTCATGTTGCCCCGAGTTGGCTACTTAAGCAATACACCTAAAGGTTACTTGGGAGAGTATTTTAAAGTTATTAACTTGAACGGAGCTAACGAAAAATATTCCGCCTCCAACGTAAAGTGCAACCCTTCACTTGAGCCTTCCGTAAAATTACAGAATCAGTCCCCATTGACTTCTTCTGTTTATAAATGTGAGTACACTGCAAAAACGAAGTCGTATGGTACGATTCCTTTCTGGATCGTCGTGGATGCCGAGGCGGCAAAAAAATCCGAAGTGAGTTTTACAACTGCTGAGTCGAGAATTTATGGTGGTGGCTCGGTGAATGTGCGGATGGAAGCCAGTAATGACCAGCAAGCTTCCGTGACAGCGACGGTGAAAGTGACAGAGGTGCCTAGTGGCTGGACTGTGACCCCAGTTGGAAGTGTCGTGTCGGGAGGTCTGGATGACGATGGAAATCAGCTCTATACAGTGACATTGAAACCAGGAGCAGAACGTAACGTTTTCCTGGTCGAGGCCGATGCTGGCGCTGATAATGACCAAATAAATTTCACAATTGTCTCCACGAGTGAAAATGCAAGAATCGGAACCCCGTTAAATCAAGCTGTGTGGCTCATGGGGGCTGCCACTATCCAACGTGTCGATATTCCCAAAACGGGATTCTGTAACAACAGTGTCCTTTCGCATAAGGTAATCGATGGCGTCAATTGCGACGAGGTCGTTAACCGGCCGAATTGCGAAGGTAACCTTGTTGTTGTTTCTGCAGGTGAATGGGTACGCCCCAATTGTTCCGATATCACGACCCAGGAGCCTAGTGACAAATGGGGCTGCGGGACCGCCAATACCGAGGGTGTCAAATTGGTGCCTAGGACCGTGTCTCCATACTGCGACGTGTTTATCCCAGATACGACTATTGCTAAACTCAAAGATGGCGAAGATTATACTTTGATGGCATCGTACAAGGCGAAGCTCTTTAACTTGAGGGTGATTCCGAATGGAGCAAAGACCTCCAAGGTGAGGGTAGATTATTCGAAGCAGATAATTGACGATTTCACGCCGACGTCGGCTATTATCACAAAGGAATGTGCCGATACTTGTATTGTTCCGATATATGCGGGCTACGATGTTCGGCTGAGGACTCGCGATGGTGTTGGCGAAAAGTTGAAAATGTGGAAGTTTATGCGTACGGACTCCATCGTAGACTCCGTGGCAGAATATAATCCCATTAAGGTTTCTTTGAAGAACGATACGACCGTTATTGCGGAATTCGCTGAAATCGAGAACCATTGTTTCTATGCGGACTTCAAGGATACCAAGATATGGTGCGACGGATCAACGGATGATTGTGTTGACAAGTGTACTCGTTCCGGCAAGAACGCCTCTTGCAAGGTGGATGGCGAAGGTGTTTATCCTAATTCAAAATGGTTTGTTACTCGCACGAATGATAACCAAAAATACAAGGAACCTGGGATTCAAGGTGGGGCGATATACTATTCCAATGGCAAGAATGCAAATAGTGGAAATTCTTCTATTACGTACATGTTGAATCGTATCCAGGCTGGCGGTCATGGCACGCTCATGGCTAGCTTCAAGTCGTGCCCGCGCAAGTGGAACGGAAACGGAAAACTTGACCCTCTGAATAGCGGCTTCATACTGCGCTCGAACAATAACGCCTCCGACTATGCTATTATGCAAATTTACGCGAGAGAAGGCCAGAAGGAACATTCGGGCCGGTATGTGATGGAAGCCCGCGTGTGCAAGGGCAATGGTGACGGTATAAAGAATGAAAACTCTGGCGATTGCAAGAAAAAAGAATTCAACATGGTTTTGGCAGACCCGACCGCTATTTTGTTCAATACCGAAATTGTGATCGAAGGCGATTCTGCTAGAGTGAAATTGAGCTACAAGATGAATAATTCCTGGATCCGTTCCGAGGTGAAGCTCCCTGTGCTTGCCACTGCGACAAGCGACGAGTATGTGGGCTTGAGCATGGCCGATGACTGCTTCCAGGTGTTGAACTTGGGTTGGGAATCCGAGGATTGGGACGACGAAAATTGTTACGACCTCCCCAAGGTGGGTTGCTCTTTTGCTGCGAACTATCTAGGGGGGATACTCCCCTTGGACGAGGATGTCAAACCTTGGGTGGGTACGTCTAGCTGGTTTAACGATCCTTTGAACCCCGAGCAACTCCGTAGCGGCTGTTCCATCTCGTACCATTACAATGGTTGCGATTTGGCTTTGGGCTATGCAACCAATCACTGTGAAAAGTGGGATGATGGGTCTACGCATTGTAGTTCCTGCTCTGCCGATTCCGATGGCCCGTATTTTGTGAATGGCATACATGCAAATACAATGAGTAGCGGCACCTACAAATTTACGTATGCCGGTTTACATGGTTTGCCCAAGAAATACGACTATAATGGATCGACCATCTACGGCACAGTGCGCGATGCGAGCGTTGTTGTGGACTGCAGCGGTTCCAACGGAAATAACCAGTATTACGAGGCTTCTTGCGGGAGGTTCGTTGTCGGCAGTATCAACGAGTGCTCGCAGAGCGTGTCGTTCAACTTGGACAACTGCAAGAACAAGAACAACTGCGTAGTGAATGTAACGGGCGGTGTTGCGAACTTCCGTTCTTCACTCATGCAGGGAGAAATCACGGGACTTGCCGATGACGATGATGGTTTGCATGTCGTGTCAATGGTGCTGACGGATATTAATGGTCTCAAGTCACAGGAATTCCGCATCAGCGGTAATGGAATGTTCTCGCGTGACGTGAACATGATGTCCGATATGCAGGAATTCGACCCGGAAAAAATCGTCTCGGTTGAATTTACCAGTACGGAATCCTTCACAGTGAGCAGTCTTTCGAGTAACTGCCCCAATAGCGTGGGTATTAACGGGTGCTCTGCCGAACTGGATGGTGACCATTTTGTCGTAACGGGCAATATTGTCAATGCGGGCGGAGCGACTTGTAAGGTTGAGGGTAATGGAAATACGTATAAGGTGAGTGAGAAGGATTGCCCGGCGGATGGACGTTTCTTCGTGCCTGCTGTAGATTTGCAGAAGAACCTCAACATAAGTGGTTCTGGCCGCGGATTCTCCTTCACTATTACTGCAACGTCTGGTGATGGTGATGGTACCGTGGAAACGTGTACGACACCTGTGGTGAATATCCTGCCGAATGAACTCACTTGTGACTTGAGTTCTACGGTGCCGGTGAATGCGGGTGATAATTTGCCTTCGATTAACTACAAGATTACGAACTGTCCGCCGTCTGGTTGCGCTGTCGAGGCGAAGATTGGCAGCGAAGCTCCTGTGAAACTGATTTATCGTGGAGATGGACAGGTTAGCAGCTGGAGCCCGAACGTGAATACGACTGCGGGTAACTATCGTTACATACTTAGTTATGCGGGTCTCACGTGTACTGCCGATATCACCGTTGTTAGCGGGGCGAACGGCTCCACGGCCGATAATTGTGCTATCGACGAGGAGAACAAACGCTTCACTGCCGACTTGAATTTGGCTGTGGGCAACACGAATACGATTAAGCTCTGGTACTTAGACAAACTGGGCAATATCATCGACCGCTCTAAGAACGTAAGTCCCTCCACAACGCGCTTCAGCGAGCCGCTCCCTGAGATGTCCGAGGCCGGCGATTACATTGTGGTGCTGAGCATTAACGGTGAAGAAGCATGCTCTGTATCTTACACTTATGCTGGAGAGGAACCCACTCCGGATGCCGAATGCTATATCGAGGGTGAACGTTTCAAGACTCGGAACAAGAATACCACCGGGTCAGCCATCCAGGCGTCGCTCAACCGCAACCAGGACGGCTCCCAGTACGGGAATACCGTAAGCTCGGGTTCTTGGCCCAACAACGGCTACTTGGACATCGACGCGTACGTCCCCGTGGATCCGGGCACCTACACCTATAATCTCTGGGGCTCGTCGCTCCTCTGCTCCGTCACGTACGAGGTAAAGGACGGAGATTCGTCGGAACCATAGAGTTGGTTTAGAGAAAAAAAGGAACCCTTTCGGGTTCCTTTTTTAAAAGGAGATCCCCGCCTTCTCCCCAAAGAGGATAACTCTACTATGGCAACAAGTTGCCAAGAATCGTATAGCGGGGATGACTCTCGTATATTGTCATTGCGAGCCACGAAGTGGCGTGGCAATCAAGGTGAGAATCTGTTATTTGATGATCAACATGCTGTCATCCCAAGCCTCGTGCTTTTCGAGGCCGAGGAGGTTGGCCGTCGTAGCAGCGATGTTGGAAAGACCCCAGTCGCCTT
>CAMJHM010000025.1 GCA_946405515.1 uncultured Fibrobacter sp.
ATTCGTCGAGGGACTTTTCCACCTGGAGGTTCAGCAAATCCATAATCATCTTTTCAAGGTTCTTGCCTACCGAAAGCAGGAGGTCGCGGGCAGACTGTTCCAGAGTGCGTTCGCTGCGTTCCGTAAACGCTTCGGCGTCCTTATCGGCCTTTTCGAGCTTGGCGCTCGCTTCGGCTTCAGCCGCCTTCACGATATCGGCCGCCTTTTCCTTGGCCTTGGCAATGATCGCCGCCGCCTCGTTTTCTGCTTTATCGACAGCATCTTTCTGGATGCGTTCCATAAGGTATTGCAAGTCTTCTGCCATATAAATCTCCAATATTCTTTTTCAGGCACGGGAAAAAACGTTTTCCCGAAAAAAGCCAAAAAGAATATACAAGCAAAAAAAACAAAAAGACAAAGTTTTTTTCGCAAAAAAACGGATGAATCAAAAAAGAATTTCCGCTTTTCGGATAAAAACGCAAAAAATGGCGAAGAAACGCAAAAAATGCAACCGAGTTGTCAAGGTGCACAGCCACAAGTAACTATAATTTTACCTTTTAAAGGGCGAAATTTCGGGAAAAAAGCAAAAAAAGTCAAAAATGCCGTACATCAATTATATTTACGGCATGTTCTGGAAAAACAAAAGAGTAATCTGCGGTATAGCCGCAACATGTGTGGTCGTGGCGGTGAGTCTGGCCGTGTTTTGTAAACATATAAACGGGGAATTTTCCCGACACGAGACATTGCCACTCCTAAAAGCCCTGGACAGCGCAAACATGATGCTCGTGACACCCGAAGGGCTCGGGAAATATGCAAAAGGCAAGGTCATCGACGAACGCACTTACCAGAACTTTGTGCAGATGTTGCGCCTTGCCGACGCGAAGGAATCTCTACAAGATACGTTCCACACAGAATGTTCGACAGGTCTGCGCGTGCAGCTATTCAACGATACCTTGCCCGTCGCCGAGTTACGCATTGCCGAAAAAATAGGTCGCATCGGGAACGATATCGGCGTATGGGAACCCGAGAAATCGGTTGTGATGAAGAAAATCAACCAGTTCATGCGCAATCAGGGGGTAATCTTCAGGCCCTGTGCCGTTCGCGAAGATTCTTCCTCGATGCAAGACGTGCTGGAAAGCATGATTTTTGAGTCCGATACCGCAATCAGAACTCCCCTCCTGAACATTGTGAAAAACGTAGACAGGGCGACACTCTCTTTCCCTAAAATTCTTTCACACGCCAATGAACTTGACAAGGAAAACATGAAGTCGCACCGCGTGGAACTTTCGCAAGAGCAGCTCACGGAATTTCTCAACCTCCTCCGAGATTCCAAGAAGGAGTCTTTTGCCGGGGGGTGCCTGTGCCTCTCGAAAGCAACAGTCACGATGTACCGTGATTCCGTAAAAGTCTTAGAACTTAAAGTAGTCGGGACCCACTACGAGCAACTGGAAAAGCACCTTTTTGAAAGCAATTTCGGGGCAAGCGGGATATGGGAATCCTCAAACCCCGAGGCCATAGAATCATTCTTCAGGCGATTCAATCCACAGCAAAAAGTGCACAACGATTCGGGCAAAGTGAATCGCCCGAAGCACAGAGTCCGGGTGGGCGAAAAAGACCTTTAAATTCCCGCGATTTCCTTAGCCTTCGTTTCGTCAATATACATCGTAAACAGCGCCCTCATTTTCTCATGGTTCTTGATTCCGGGAGCGTCTTCGACACCGCTGGAAACGTCAATGAGTTCAGGATGGAACTTTTCGCAAATCGTGCCCACATTTTCGGGCGTGATGCCGCCCGCAAGCCAGAGCGGAAGATCGCTCGTCTGTTCGAGCAACAATGACTCAGGAATAGTTTTGCCTGTACCGCCGGGAATGCCCTCAACTTTTGCGTCTAGCAAGATGCGGGGTTCCCCGTTCTTACGGAGGTTGGCGACTTGTTCGAAGTCGGAGGCTTCGCCTACGCGGACGGCTGCATAGCAGGGAATATCCGGATAGAGATTACTTCGCACTTCGTGCTCGCAATGACATGCTTGGCTTGATTGCGCAGGAGTTTGCTTTGACAGTACGGGGGTCGGGATTCCGTGGAACTGCACGGCATCGAGGACGCCTTCCTGCGCGAGCTTGATAGCGGTATTGCCTTCTTCGGAATTCGGGTCGGTAATGACTCCGACAAGGAGCGGGATTGAACAAGCGAGACAACCGTTTTGATTGTCATTGCGAGCAAGGCGAAGCAATCTCTCTTTAAAGCTGCGCACAAACGTTTCGGTCGTAAGGCGCTTAGTCGTGCTGAATACAAACCCGAGCATGTCTGCGCCGAGTTCGGCGGCCAGCATGCCGTCTTCTTCGCGAGTAATGCCACAGATTTTGACCAAAGGACGATTCTTGCCAAAGATTGCTTCGTCACTTTGTTCCTCGCAATGACAAGTGACGTTAGACGATGCGTGAATGTGTTTCAGCACTTTTCGTTCTGCGAATTTTTTCCAGAACTTGCCTCGCGCATTTTCGCAGCCCGCTTCAAAGGCGCCAACGACTTCTTTCGCCAGCGGAGGATTTTTCGCAACGGCCTCCCCCACCAAGATTCCCGTAAACCCGAGACTACGCGCATAGGCGGCATCAGCTGGCGTGAGGATTCCCGATTCGAAGACAGCCTTGGCCGGGAGCTTGCTACGCACCGACGCCGGCACCAGCGGATCCGTATGGAACGTAGCCAAGTCGCGCGAATTCACACCCGCGACCACCGTCTTTGCAGCAGCATCGCCAAGCGCTTCCAGCACGAGGTTCAGCTTGCGGAAATCATCTTTCTCCCGGACCTCAACAAAAGCCTGAATCCCGAACTTCTGCGCACGGCGGGCCATCTTCACAAGCTGTTCGTCATCAAGAATTCGAGCAATCAAAAGTACGGCATCGGCACCACAGCGGTACGCGATATCGATTTCGTCTTCGAACAAGAGAAAATCCTTGCGGAGCACTGCGCACGCATGCAAGCCCTGTTGGCGACGGCGTTCCATAAGGTCGGCCACAGCAATCAAGTCGCGGAGCGAACCCTTGAAAAAGTTCCCTTCGGTAAGTACCGATACCGCCTGCGCATGGGCTTCGGCATAAGTCGTCGCCAAAGCCACAGGGTCCAAATCAGGCGCAATATCCCCCTTCGATGGCGATGCACGCTTGACTTCAAGTATCGCCCCCGCATTGCCGAGGAATTCCGTATGGCCACCACGGCGCCGTTCCGGGATTTCTATTCCAAAATTCAAGCCTAACCGCTCGATATCCTCACGGCGCATCCGCACTATCTTGGTCAGAATGTCTTCACTCATTTTTTCCTCTCTGGCACCCTGGCACCGAAACCTAAAAAAAGGCATCCGGTGAGTCCGAACGCCTTTGACTTGCCACTTTAATCTGCATACCCGCAATTTAGGAATCGTAAAACTCATTGGCAAGTGAGTTACACTCAAGACACCGCAATTAGAGGCAAATACAATTAGGTATTTACACCAAAGAGGTTAAAATTATAGTACATTTATGTTACATACAAACCACTTTATTCGCTTTATGTGAAGGAGAGTAAGCCGATGAAAAGCATGTTCAAATATGCAATTTTCGGAACTACAGCCATGGGCATGGCTGTTTCTGCACTCGCAGCCGACACCCCCTACGACTTGATTCGGCCGGTTTATCCACTCAGTTGGAACGACACGATCATTGGCACATACGATACGACCGTGACGGAATTGCACGACATACTCCCCAAAGACGCAACACCGGCATCGTACAAGGCAAACGCCTTTATTCCCGACACCTTGGACCAAGCCTACCTCGACGCCTTGAACACCCACATTTCGCCTATCCGCGTGAACCAGGCGGGCTACCTGACCTCCGATACCGAGCGCCAGTTCTACCATGTCGGCAAGGCTACCGAATTTGAGGTCGTCGATGAAGACGGCAAGTCGCTCAGCCCGGCAGTAAAGGCTGAATTCATAACGACAAACACCGCAACAGCATCCGATTGGACCATCATCGCCGGAACGAGCGTCACAGAATACATCAAATATCGCTACCAAATTGATTTCACCGGTCCCTCGGGCACCATCCGCATCGGACACATCCCGCAAGGGGTCCCGACCGACAAGCGTCTGCGCATCAAGGTGGGCCAGGAATTTTCCAGCACATTCATTGTCAGCGACGACGTGTACACAATGGTTCGAGACGCCGTGCTCAAGTTCTACGGCATCCAGCGCAGCGGCAACTCGGAATCCTGGTTCCACGGTCCGAGCCACACCCTAGACGGTGGCGGACCAGTCGTAACCGAAGCAGAAGATGTCCGCGGGCCATTCGACAAATCGCAAGCTGGCACTCTGGAAGGCGGCTGGTACGATTGCGGAGACCACCTCAAGGAATCACAGACGCAAATGTACGCTTTCATGGTTGCAGCAGTCATGGCAGCGACAAACGCCGACAAGGACAATGACCACTACGCCTACAACCAAGGCGAAATAGCAAATACCGACGGAATCCCCGACATGCTCCGCGAAGCAAAACACGGCGCCGACTTTGTACTCCGTTCCTTCAAACGTGCCAAGGGCGTCATTGACGACATGGCCCTCTCGGTAGGAAACATTGCTTCGGACCACAACTGGTGGGAAATTCCTGAAATTCAAGACCTTTTACCGACAGACTCCTCCAGTGCGGGGGCAAACCGCGGAGGACCTGCAGCTAGAACTGTACGCTTGGGAGAAATCGGTTCAAACATCGGTGGCGAAACCGCGGCCGGCCTTGCGCTCGTGGGCAAGCTATACGCCCCGTACGACAAGGATTTTGCCGACAGCTGCCTGATGGTCGCCGAAAAAATGTACGACTTCGCCAAGGCTCTCGCCCAAGGCAAAAGCGAATACGACGGGGGCAAGACCTTCAAGAACAACAAATTCGCCGCCGGTTGGAACTCCCCCGCCTATACCGGCACCATCGATTTTTTTGAAGACATGGCACTTGCATCCGTCGCGCTCCTTTACGCAACAGGCAAAAAACAGTATGCCGACGACGCCCTCCGCGCCAAAGACCTGCACAAAGACCAAGCCTTCATGGACAGTTGCGCAGGATGCTTCGACGGCGGTTGGTTCATGTCCAAAGATAGGGGTCTACTAAAGCGCATCAATACAGGCTGGGCAGGGGCCCACACCTACGCCCTTTATGCATTATACAAACTGATCCTTTCCGACAAGGCCAAAGCGACCAAGGAATTCGGCCTGACCGAAGCAGAATGGCTGAGCGCCATCGAAGACTGCGTCATCGACATGATTGCCAACCTAGGCTATGTATCGGAGGAAGGCACCGAAACAATCACTCTGCCGCAAGGCGATATCGGATGGACGTCAAATTCCATCCGCTACGCCCCCCCATGGTACACAATGCACAACGCAAGCATCTGGATTGTCAACCGCGGCCATGTCGGCAACATTTTTGATGTCCTCGCTTATGCAGACGTAGCAGCAGACCTCGAAAAGAACAATATAAAATTGCCCACCCTCGGGACCCCTAACTGGAAAGCCGGCGAAACTCGTCAACTCGGCATCAACCAGCTCAACTACATGCTCGGCATGAACCCCTGGGATATTTCGTTTGTCTACGGCATCGGCGACAAGAACGATGCCCACCCGCATCACCGTGCATCGAACCCCGAAGGGCGCACTGGTCCGGCCCCCAAATACAAATACCGTCCGCCCGTTGGAGGCGTTTTCGGTGGAGTGGAACCAAACGACGTAAATTCCATGGTACCGTCCACTTTGAGCTGGGAAGATTATCGTTTATCCGATATATGCCTCGACGTATCGGCGACACTCATGTCGTCCACAGCCATCGTGGCAAAGAGTTTCAACCGCACCGCCGCACCTAGCGGTATCAAGGTGAACGTCAGCTATGTAGGCAAGGATTCCGCCATCGTCCATGTCGCAAGCGACAGGAACAGCAACATCACCCTTACCTATTCTACCCAACAGGATTTGTCTTCGGCCAAAACGGTGACCACCAAGGGTAAAAAGGAGACTATCGTCCTCAACAACTTGAAGGCCGACAAAACATACTATTTCAACGTAACACTGACCAACATCCTTGACGATAGCTCTACCACGACAAAGTGGAAAGACGATAAGAAGACTCCTTTCAGTTTCAAGACGCTCAAGGAAATCACACCTGTAGATATCACGAATCTCGAAGTTTCCCTCTCGGGCGACAGTGCCGACATAACCTGGAGAACCAGCATACAATTGAATTCTAAGGTTTACTGGAGCCAAAGTTCAACCAAGCCCAAGGATATGGAAAATACAGGCGATGGCAACGCCGATCTCGTAGACCGCCCCGTCATAAATCACCACGTTCGCCTGCATAACCTGAAAGCGCTGACAACCTACAATTATTGCGTCGAAAGCGACGGAACCCCCTTATGCACAGACACTTCGGGAGCGCAGCTGCAATTCACGACACCGGCAAGCAAGCGCAACATCGAAGTCACCGCATACCAGTACGATTACTCCGATATGGACTTCCTGAGCCTAACAGTCCACAACAACGAACGCGAGGCATACGACAGTCTTTCCCTCAGGCTTTACATGACTGCCAAGCCCGATGAAATTGAAAAATGCCAAATACACACTTTTTACGATTTGTGTACAGTCACTGACCAAGCAGGGTTCATGACGATATGTAACGACCAAAATGATTTATCAAGCACCATGAAACACAACCACCCCATCCGCATAGAAAGCACCTACGACAAAAAGGCAGGTACATACACATACTATTTCCCAATTCCAATCAATTTCAACGAAATGAGTCCAATGACAGTAAGAAGCATCGATATCTTCTTCTCTACTGCGATAACCACGGATAATTACGTCACCTGTGATGTTATGCTGACCAAAATTAAAAAGGAACTCTCGGCAACCACAGCTGATTGGTCCTGGAAGGCTCATTCCGCCAAGGACGGTGCCGAATATGCCGGTCTACCTTTCGAAAAGAAAAATTACAGCATTGACTACATCCCCGTCAATCCCTACATTACGATTTTCCGCAATGACGAGTACATTTCGGGATTCGGGCCAGAAACTCCCGTTCTTGAAGGCTATTACAAGCCCGCCCTCCACGAACCACCACCGGAAAAAACCGACGACTACGGCATAAAGCCGCAATCAGTTCCTGCACAGAAGGGTTCTATCGCCCTCGTCACGAACACACTGCAAATTTACGCCCCCGGCAAAGGCACGAAATCCGTGCGCATCTTCGATATGCTCGGGAACACGCTTTACAAAACGCAATTTGAAAGCGAAAACATGAGCATCCCGCAAGAAGAATTGCGCTCGTTACGCCGCACCGGTGCCCTGCACGTACTTGTCACAACAGGCTCCACGAGGCTTGTCTCAAAGACAATCCGCATAAAATAGCCTGCCATAAACATTCATACAAGGATGGCTCCCGCAAAAACGGGAGCCTTTTTTGTTAGCATATAAAAAGCCCGGCAGGTTCAACCTGCCGGACTTAGGAGATATGATGAAGTACTAAAATGAATTGGGCATTTAGTAAACGCCGCTACATTTGCGCAGCGACTGCGGATATATGAAATGCTTCGGGATAAGCCTTGGCGGTACAACTGCCGCAAAGCATGCGCATACGAGTCTCGGCAAGGGTCGACACGCGAATCTGTTCGCCACAGTGAGCGCACTTGGCCAAGAACACCACCGAGGAAGTATTCACCTCGTTCTGTTCCACGACCTGCACAACTTCCTTATCGCCCAGGCGACGAATCGTGTTACGGAAAATCATCCTGCCTTCGGCATCCTGGACAATTTCGCGAACGATGCTGCACTTGAAGCTGCGGCCCTTACGGTTACGCATGCGGGACACAAAATGGTGTTGTGCCGTGCTGTTGCAATTACGGAATTCGTCCCAATCCTTTTCGTAGCGGTACAAGTCCGTGACGTAATGCCACATCACTTCGTCTTCGCTCTTGAAGCCGAACATGCGGCAGAAACGCTTGTTCCCGCTGATCAGGCGGCCATGTTCGTTAACTTCGAAACAGGCCGTTTCCAGTGAATTTAGATCCATGCCCATCATAGTGCTCCTCCTTTGAGATAGTAGCGATAGAGAACGTCTGCACCATTAATCACAGTCTTGCTCAATCGCACATCATCCAATTGAATATTCAGTTTTTCCTTACCGAAGATAATAGGTTCGGTAGAAGGATTAATTTTCTTGACCGACGTCTTCGCAGTATCGACCAGCTGGCCATCCACGTACATCGAAAGTGTGGAACCGTTCCAAACTACGGCGACATACATCCACTTGTCCGTTTCGACAACGTCCGAGAAGACGGCATTTTCGCAGCCCAATGAATCTTCTTCGGAACCGGCCGCAATGAAGAATGCCAGTTTCGGCTTCTTCACGCCACATTCGCCCCTGACAAGCGACAAACTGAACACATCCTGGTCGCCGCTGGAGCCGAACCCGAGCTTACCCACAATGTTCCTGCGGTAAACGGAATCCGACGGCAGTTTCACCACGTCAATCCAAGCTTCAAGCGTCATTTCGGTAGCGTCATCCAAGGCATTGCGGTCGTTCTCGACCACGCCATACTGATTCGCTCCCTTGAGCACAATCGCATTGCGGGACACGCCTTCCGTGAGTTCGGGGTCCCCATAGAAAATCACGCCTTCGGTACGCCCACGGGCATCGCTCGAAACCTTCGTACCGGCAAACCCTTCGGTAAGGTAATCCAGCGGCCACAAGCAAAGCGTCCCATACTCCGGAGAAAGCGGCAAGAGCATATTCTTCGACTTTTCGGAGTTCACAAGACGAACATCGGCATCCTCGGAGTCTTCAGAAGAATCAGCCACAGCATTGGCGGAATCGGGAGCCGCCTTCGCCATGACAGCGTCGATCATATCCACCGGATAAGGACCGTTAAAATCGGCCTTTCCATCTTCGAACGTACCCACGTAGAATACATCGACAAAGCGAACCGGATCCGGGGACTTCGCAAGCACCGGATAAGTGCCTTCCGGAACGCCCTTAAAGCTGAACTTGCCCTTGTCCGAGGTCTTAGCTTCCCACGGGCTGCCAGGAATATAGACTACCACATCCGAAGCCAACGTATCTTCACGGAGGTTGACCTTGCCCGAGACATCGGTCGAAGCGACCATGCGAGCCTTCACTTCCATGCTCTGGCCATAGTAATTGACCCTCTTGTACATGGCCGATTTGCCCTTAGTGGCAGAAAGGCCATAGGAGCCTTGGCGCACCAAGGAGAATTCGAACTTACCATCGGCATCCGTCGTATCGACAAGATCGGAGATGTTCGCCTTGGTATGGCGAGCAAATACGCGAACATTAGCCTGCGGTTCACCCTTCTCGTTCACGAGGATACCAGCCAGTGCATTCGTCTCCTCCCCGAATCCACCGGCCGTATCCTCAGGAGTACAAGCCGCAAAGAAGGCAATCGCCGCAACAACGCCCCAGCTCACCAGCATGCAAAGGTTCTTCTTACTCATGGTCCCCTCCGTCAATAAAATCTTTGGTCAGGGGGAAGAGTTGAACATTCATGCGGTAGACACGTTCGGCACCCGAATCGTCCATGACGATGGCGCCAATGCGACGGCGGAAATCGGCGATTTCCTTCACAATCTTGTGGAACGCCACCTCAGAAACACCGAGGGTCATTCCAGAAAAATCTCTTTCGTCCACGGGGACTTCGTCAATGGCCTTGACAGCGAGGCTGCCCATCTGGCGGTGCATATCGCGCACGGCAAGCGCGGTGACATCGATATCGCCCGTCGTCACGGACTTGCTGGCCTGCACATATTCACCATTTTCATTCTTCTTGAGGAGGCCGAGTTCGGTCAACATGGCCAAAGCCTTCTTGACCTCGGCAGTGCTGACGCCGAACTTGATTTGTTCGGCCATCTTGGCCGGGGTAGCCCCCTTCATTTTCGGAGCGAGTTCACGAAGAACCGGATTGTGCCAAGTTTCAAAATAATCGTACTGATCGGCACCGACAAGGCTCACGGAATTTTCTTCGGCAATAGAGCGCATCTGCTTATAGGCCGCTTTTTTCGTCGCGGAATCCTTGCTCTGGTTGAACGTCACCAAAAGGCGGAAATACTGCAGATCTACACCAACCAAACCCATCGCAGCAGCAACACGTTCAACACCGACATCGCTCAAATTCGCTTTGCCATCGCACACAAGTTTCAAAAATACAGGGGAAGAATAACCGGCAGCTTTAGCAAAATCACGCCAAGTATACCCGGAACGGTCCTTGCGTTCCGAATAGAAGTCGCGTACATAAATGCGAAAATTATTGTATTCCATCACGGGTTTCATAGTCCTTAATTTATATTCATCTTTTTCAAAAAGCAATAGGTTCATGATACAAAAATCAAAATTTTTTAACATAAGGCGTATTTTTGCCGATTTTTTATCAAAAACCGCAAAAAAGTTATGATACAAGATTCAAAAAAACAGTGATTTAGCGCACAAACTGGAATATTCCGTTTGGTAACGGCAAATGGAGGCATAAAAAAAAAGGACCCCGGGCGAAAAACCCGAAAAGTCCCTTTTTTGAGGAAAAAAGCGAAAAATCGCCCTAAATGTCCTTGATAACCATGATTCCGCTGCGTTCAATCTTAGGATACTGACGCATCCCTTCCCCGCCATGGCCATGGTCAAGCACCTCGAGGAGTTCGCCGGTCGCAGAATACAAATGGAGTTCCCAAGGGCCGTTCGGGGCATTGAAGAACCCGGAATTCTTCTGCACGTTGCGCTGGAACGTGCGGTTCAGGCGGTCGGCCACGCTGCGGGCATGCACGAGCGAAATATCGGCCAGCGTCCACGAAATAGGCACGCCACCCATGTCGTAAATGAGGAGGGCGTCCGTATCGGAATCTTCCTTCATCGTGAACTTCCAGCTAAAATTCTGCCAGCTCGTGCTCAAGTCAAGGATACGACCGTTCGCATAAGGGACGTAATTTTCGCAATCCTTCTTGATATTCACGTTCAATGTGCGCGGTTTGTCGGCCTTGGCACGCATGCTAAAGATGTAGGTAAGGCCTTTGCGCAAGGTGAGCCTCTGCTTGAACTGCAAGCTCCAAGTTTCCTTGCCGGCAGACTTCACGTCGAAGCGGACTTCGCCACCATGGACAACCACATCGGCCTTGCCACCCCAGAAATCGGTGGTCCAGCCGCTAAGGGGCGGATCTGCCGAGAAATCACCGTTCTCGATAAGGTTTGCACCCGTGCCCTGGGAGCCCGTCGTGTAGTTCTTGTTCTGGATGAATGCCGGGATGACGCTCGTATTCTGGATACCGAGCGGGCTATCGACCGCGACTTCCTTGCCCCACCCAATCAGGGTGTTGTAGGAACCGTGGGCCGTCATGTCCATTTCGGGACTATCGAAGTTACCCGGGCCCCAGCTCCAGGCGAGCCAGCCGATATTGAGGCGTTCGCATTCCGCCATGATGTGCCGGTACGGGATTTCCTTCACGTCGCCGGCGGCCACCGGAGCAAATTCGCCCACGATAAGGGGCAGCTTGAGTTCCACGGACTTTTCGAGGACGCCAGTGACACGCCCTTCCACGGTCTCGTAGCCGCTGGAAACGTTATGCCTTTCGGAAGGCCACCACATGTGGATGGAGAACATGAGGTTATGTTCGGGGTCGGCCTGCAAAAGTTGGTGGCCCATGCGGAAGATGTTCTTTTCGCTCTGGCCCCAGAAGTCGGCATCGATCATGATAGGCACGCGAATGCCTGCGGCACGCATCTTGATGACAATCGTGCTGTACGCTTCAAAAAAGTCGTTCGGGTCTTGCTCGACATCGCTCGGCTCGTTACCGATATTGATGATGAGGTATTCCTGGTGGTTGCTGATGACCTGGAGCGTCTCGTCGCGGAGCCAGAAGTCGAGAGCATCGGGCAGGCGGCGCCAGTTACCCGTCGTATCGTGGATTTCGGGAATAGGAATCATCCCATTTGCAATCGCAAGGCCGATGATGTTGTCCAAGTCGCTGATGCGGCCACGGGTGTTCCAGACAATACGGACGCAATTGGCTCCCGTCTTCGCAATTTCGGGAATCGTTTTGCCATCCCGATCCGTCCAAATAAACATGTGGTTGATACCGCGCAAGACAACCTTCTCGTTGTCCTTGCTGTACAAAAAGCGGTCTTGTACAAAAAAGCCAGGTTTGGCAGGAGCCCTATTCATCTCTAAAAACCTCTTCAATGCCCCAGAGGGAAACATTTCATCGAAAAATTACTTCGTAAAAAATACAAAAAAAATCTAATAAAAAGAAAGAAAAAAGCGAAGGAAAACGCAGCAATATTTTTTACAAAGTAGCGTGTGATAAAAATCACATGCCGCTATGGGACAACGCTAGCGAACGGCCCTGCGCCACGGCAGAAGGCAAATTAGCTCCACCTAGACCATTATCACCCCGTTTCTCTGAATTCCTGCCGCCAATCACCAGCGAAGAAGCATCCACCTGGCGCTCAGGCAAGTGCTTCCAATAACGCACAGGCAGGCAACGCCTCAAAAGTTCCGGGTTCAGGCGTTCCTTGATAGCCATCGAATCGTAGTACGATTTCCACATCCGCGCGACACTATCGGCCCGCTCAATCCCCGCAATTGCTTCCGGGTCGGCAACCGACACCAACTGCGTCCGCGAATTTTCGTAGCAAATTCCGTAACGGCGCACCATATCGACAATGGCCCAGCGCCCGTTGGGGAAGCGCGAGCGGAAATGAGGTGCCAACAAGTCGACAACGTTGTACTTGGGCTCGACCGCGGCAATGTACATGCCGTCGGGAGCCTTGCAAAAACGCACCGCCCCGAGCATGAACCCTTGTTCGCGACGGACAGAACGGGCGATACAGAACAGCGGCAACATCTCCTCGCTCGTCGGGTTCCTAGCATAAGCGGGGTCGTCCCCCGCAAAGAGCTTGCGCAGGTAAGCGAAAATTTTCATCTCGACGCCCGGCTCCTCCGACCGGAAGGCCGCATCCAACACAGCAAACACATCCTCGCCTGCCAAGTTCAATATGGCCCGACGGAGCCTCCGGGCGGACTCTTCGTCTGACTCGACCCGGAACGGCTGCAAAAACAAATCCGTCGGCACCGATTGGGCAGCCCCGTAAGGCCGGACCGGGACAATATCGCCCACGTCGAGGTGCTGGCGGTAAATCTCGAAAACGACACTCAGGAATCCGTCAAAAGTAGAATCATAATGAATAACTAGCATGGCCTTCCCCGCCTATCGCGAAAGCGCTCCCGGCAAAGCGGGAACATAGTTGTCGAACAGGCCCAGTTGTTCGGGCCTTTTTTTGGCCACAAGGAACGGGCGCACCATCTCGGGATAAAGCCTGCGTAGGCTCGCCGGAGTATCGGGATGGTAAATAAAGTACTTGGCCCGTTTCAGCACCACCCCCATCTTTTTCAGGGTTTCGAGACGGACGCGAGTAAAGCGCCGCCCGCTCACAATGAGCCTTGCCGACTTGACCCCGATTCCCGGAACGCGGAGGATGGACTCGTAATCTGCCGTCTGCAAGTCGACCGGGAAAAACTCAGGATGGCGGAGCGCCCACATGGCCTTGGGATCCAAATCCACATCCAAATTGGGGTTGGATTCGTCTAAGATTTCGTCGTGCCGGAAGTTGTAGAAACGCATGAGCCAGTCCGCCTGATAAAGGCGATGTTCGCGCAGCAGAGGCGGCTTGCTCGAAATTGCGGGCAGGCGCTTGTCCGCATTAATAGGGACATAGCCCGAAAAATACACGCGTTTCATCTGCTGTTGCTGGTAAAAGCCCGCCGAAAGCCTGAGAATCTGCAGGTCAGACTCCCCCGATGCCCCGACAATCATCTGCGTGCTCTGCCCCGCCGGCAAGAACTTGGGGGAATGCCGGGCACGGTCGGAATCGTAACCGATTTTGCGTTCGGCAAGGAAGTTCATGGGGCGGTAAATGGACTCGTAGTTCTTTTCAGGAGCCAGGTACTGCAAGGCGGAATCCGAGGGAATCTCGATGTTAACGCTGCTGCGGTCGGCATAAAGCCCCGCCTCGAAAAGCAGGCGTGCGCTGGCCCCGGGAATCGCCTTCAAGTGGATGTAACCGCCAAAATGGTGGACCGTCCGCAATTCCTTTGCCACGCGGACAAGCAATTCCATCGTGTTGTCCGGCGAACCGACAACCGCCGAACTCAGGAAAAGCCCCTCGATGTAGTTGCGCCGGTAAAATTCCATCGTCAAATCAATCAGTTCCTTGGGAGTAAACGTCGCCCGAGGAATATCGTTGCTGCGCCGATTCACACAGTAGGCGCAGTCGTACTTGCAAGCGTTGCTGAACAAGACCTTCAAAAGGGAAATGCAGCGCCCATCGGCGGCCCAAGTGTGGCAAATTCCCGCATCGCAGCCACTGCCGAAGCCCCCCTTCGGGGCGCAGCGCGACGACCCGCTCGACGAACACGACACATCGTACTTGGCCGCATCGCCCAGAATATTCAACTTTTCACGCAAATCCATGATTTTAGCCTATCACACGCAAAATACTACACAACAAAGCATTTGCTTGTTTGTTCACCATTAATTTAACAAATACTGCTCAAAAATGCAATAGATTTTCACAAAAAAAAAGGGGACCCGCCGTCGCCGGCGGGCCCTGGGGGTTGGTTATGGAGACTTTTTAGAATTGCTCAAAGAACTTGTGGACCTCTTCGGGGACCCAGGTGCCCTGCCAGTCCCAACCGACACTCATGTTGCCAGTGTCGTGCGCAGTCCACTGGTGGCTACCAGGCCAGCTGCACCACTTGACGGGGAAACGCGGATCCACTTCTGTGAAGTCATAACAGACATGTCCCGTATTGCCTTTGATTTCGTCAGGCTTTTCTTTTTCAGCTTCGGCACGTTGTCCATTTTCGTCAACTTTCGCGTTCCGCTTGAGGATTCTCGGGAGGGCGCTCGTCTTGGCGCGGTTGTAGTCGCAGCGGTCGTCATTGACGCCGTGTACGTTCATCCAGGCAATCGGCAATTCCTTCATGGCATCGCCTTCGGGCAGCCAGATGTTGTAATCGGCGACGGCATAGGTCGCAGCGGCGCGAACGCGGTCCTGCATGTCCTGGGCCAGCGAGTAGCTGAACATGGCACCGTAGCTAAATCCCGTGATGAACACGCGGCTCGTGTCGATGCAGTAGTTCTCGTTCAGGGTGGTGAGCGTCTGGGCGAAGAAATCGTGGTCGGCCTGCCCCTTGTTCCACAAGCCGCCAATCGCATCGAGAGAGACAAAGATGTAATCGCCGTTCTTGTCGAGTACCTGCTGGCCGTAGTACGGAGTCGGGTGGTCGTAGTCAGCGGCATGGTGTACGAAGTCCTCGCCGCTGCTGCCGTAGCAGTGCAGCGCGAACAGTACCTTGTGCGGCTTGGTGTTGTCGTAGTTTTTGGGCAGGGTGATAAAGTAGGTGCGGTTGTCGCTGCCGACCTTGATCTGGAACTGGTCGCCGTTCTCGACGCTCTTGACCTTCTGCAACTTGGATGCCGAGCCACACCCCTTGCTCGGTGTCGGCTCGTTTTTGAGCGCATACCCGAACTTGAACTGCGGAGCCGAAGCCTTGAGTTTCACATCGAGGGTGGTGTCAAGCGTGCCGAGCGGGACGGTGAGCGTGTCAAAGCCATCGGCGACAAAGCGGATTGCCTCGCCCTGGGCGGCAGCTTTCAAGAGGGCATGTTCTGCCGAAGCGGTCAAGGAACCGGCAAAGCAACCATCGGCGGTAAATCTGAAATTCTGTTGGGCGTTCCCCACGGATACATGCGCGAAATACGTACCGCGAGCCTTGATTGCCCTACTCAAGTCATACGTACCGGAGCCCTGCATGGTCTTCTTGAAAACTTGGTGGCCCAAGGAATTGAACACCTTGATCTGCACAGGCGAAGAACTTCCCTGCGAATACGAAAGCACACCATTGCTCACACCGATGTACCCGACAGAATTCTTGAACGCAGGATGGACGGACAAACTGATAGAATCTTGCTCGTCTTCGTGGATGGTGAATTTCCCCTGATCATCCGTTGTCGCGGTCTTCCCCTCTTTAAGAAGGCTGACAGCGACATCCTTGAGGGCCTTACCCTGGTCGTCGGAAACCAAACCCGTTACGGTATATGCGGAAGTAACCCCGCAACATGCCAAAAAGCATGCGGTCGTAAGCAGATGAGATGTTTTCATGTGTACTCCTTTTTCCCTAATCCTCATTACAGACTAATCTAACCCGCAATGTGACGAAGATTACACCGAAAAACCGCCTGCTTATGGATGAATTGTCTATAAAAACTTTTTTACGCTCGTTCGCGGAACAAAAACTTCTGATTTCAATGAAAACTTGCTACCACATTCTTCCGCACCCACCCCAAAGAGCCTTTCCGAATGATATTCACTATACATTTTTTGAAAGAGACCTCTTTTTTTTCTTATTTTTTACGCAAATGTTATTTTTTTGATGTTTTTTGTTATTATCTTGCTATTTTCATAATAAATTATACTTGTAATGATTTGTAAATTTAGAGGCGGTTATGAAACAGCTCTCTTTGACTAAATCGAGAAAATTCTTGTCCGCAGTGGGTTTGATAGTTGTTTCGCTCTTAGCGAACATAATCCCTGCAAAAATAGCCTTAGCCACTGATATTCCCGTATTCCTAGACAATGTCGGCACACTGCTTTCCGCCATGCTCGGCGGTACGCTCCCCGCAGTTATTGTCGGTTTCTTTTCTAACGTCATCAATGGTTTTTCCAACTGGGAAACGCTCTACTACGGCATCATCAGTATTCTCATTGGCGTGGCGGCCGCACTCTTCCAGCAATATGGATTTTACAAGACCATTTCCAGGATATGCATCGTCATAGTTACATTCGCCCTCCTGGGTGGTGGGCTCGGCTCCATACTCACCTACTTCTTGTACGGTTACGACTTCGGTGAAGGCATCTCGGCCCCGTTCTCCCTCGCCATCTACCAGCACCTCGGGTTCTCGAAATTCTTTTCCCAGCTTTCGGCAGACTTTGTCATCGACATGATTGACAAGACAATCGTAGTCGCCACATCTCTACTCATCTACCGCAACATTCCCGTCAAATTCAAGAGCCTTTTCAGCAACGTATTCCTGTTCGACCCGCACCTCGGTGAACATTCCAGAAAGTCCGGCAGCCACCTCATCAAGCGTTCCCTGCTGCGCAAGGTTGTCGTCATGGTTATCGTTGCCGAAATCCTGCTCGGAGCCCTGGCCAGCACCACCGGATTCCTCCTGTACCGCCAGGTCACGATTGCCAGGAACAAGGCCATCGCTCAAGGTGTGGGGGCTTCGGCCGCAGCAATCATCGACGGCGACCGGATCAAGGAGTGGGAGACCCTGGGGCACGATGCACAAGGTTACGACGACATCGAGAAAGACTTGTACCGTATCCGCGATGGGTTCCCACAGGTATTCTACCTCTACGTCTACAGGATTACCAACGACAGCAGTGTCGTCGTATTCGACTTGGAGGCGCGCGACACGAGCGGTGTTCTGCCGGACAAGCCTGGCGACCGAGTTGCGTTCAACCAAGGCTTTGCACCCGTGCGCGAGAACCTCCTCCGGGGTGAACATGTCGAGCCGATTGTCACGATTGACGAATACGGCTGGCTGCTGACTGCTTACGAACCGCTGAAGAACTCCTTAGGGAATACAGTCGCCTACGTGGGTGTCGACATTTCGATGGGAGACCTCATCTACGAGGAGGCCAAGTTCTTCATCAAGCTCCTGTCCATGTTCTTCGGGCTTTCCATCATCATCATGAGCATCGTCCTCGAACTTGTGAACCGGGGTATCGTGCATCCAGTGAACCGCATGGCGGCAGCCTCGATTCACTTTGCCTACAGTTTGGAACAAGGCCGCGTCAACGGGCTCAAGGAACTCGAATCCCTGCAGATCCGCACCTTCGACGAAATCGAATACCTCTACAAAGCGCTCACAAAAACTTGTAAGGACTCGCTGGAATTCATCGAAAGGTTAGAGGCCGCGGCAGCCCGCATCACCCGGATGCAAGATGAAATCATTATCAACTTCGCCGAAATGGTCGAAGCAAGAGACACGAGTACGGGAGACCATATTAAAAAGACGGCGTTCTACGTGGAAGCCATTGCCGAAGAACTCCAAAAAGAAGGCAAGTTCAGCGACATATTGACCGACACCTACAAAGACAAGCTCAAACGCTCCGCGCCGCTCCACGATATCGGCAAGATTGCCGTGTCCGACTTGATTTTGAACAAGCCAGGCAAGCTCACCGACGAAGAATTCGCCATCATGAAGAGCCACACCACACAGGGCATGAAGATCCTTTCCAAGATCGAGGCAAACGCGAACAACACGATGGACGACAACTACCTGAAGGAGGCCATAGAAATGGCGCACTTCCACCACGAGAAATGGGATGGTTCGGGCTACCCCACCGGAATCAAGGGCGAGGAAATCCCGCTGTCCGCAAGAATCATGGCTGTTGCCGATGTGTTCGATGCACTTGTGGCCGAACGCGTGTACAAGAAGCCGTTCACCTACGAAAAGGCCATGGCCATCATTACCGAGGGTTCTGGCAAACATTTCGACCCCGTGGTCGTAGAAGCCTTCTGCCACATTTCCGAAAAGCTCTACAACGAACGTACCAAACTGAACAAGTCAGAACAGCCACCGGAAACGCAAGCCTAATCCATTGAACATACTACAAAGAACGCGGTCCCTAAAGGGGCCGCGATTCAATTATACAAGCATCAATCGCTTAATCTGCAATTAGAACAAAGCGATATTGTAAGGAGGAAGGGCACCCTTCGGCTGCTTGATGGTATTCTTCTTCTTGCCGTTCCACGTGACAACAGCAGGAACGGAGCGGTCACCGACATAGAGCAAACCATCGTCAATAGCCATGGAGCCGGACATGTCGGAAAATCCTTCGACATCATCCACCTTCTTAGCCGAAATGTCGACCTTCTTCAAGGCCTGTATTGCAGCATAATTTTCGTCGTAGCCGAGGTTGATGCTCACGTAGACAACTTCGCCATCGACAACCATAGAAGCAATGCCACCACCCAGATCTTCACCGGAAATCAGCAATTCGGATTTCTTCTTGGAGACATTCACCTTCTCGATACCGCGCTTACTGTCGGCATCGGTACCGTTAGCCGCATTGTATTCACCATGGGTCGCCACATAGACTTCACCATCGACAATGGCAATGGTCGAGGGGTTCTTGGTTTTGAGCTGGATAGTATCCTTCAAGTCGCCCGAGGAAGCATCGTAGATAGCGAGCAGGCCCTTGGGATAAGTAGTCACCCAGTTTTCATCCATCGTGTAGCGCTGGAACAACACATAAAGGGAACCATCATCCAGTTCAATGTCAGCAACGTACGGGGAAGATTCGCCCTCGTAAGCAAACTTTCCAGTTTTGATAGACTTTTTAACTTTGCCATCCTTCGTCGAAATCTTCACCAGGGAGTCGGCATTCTGCAATGCGACCCAGGCCTGATCTCCATCGAAAGCCATGTCGGTCGGATTTGCATCATCGTCCAAGGAAACCTGCCACACCACGGCCTTCTTGCCTTCGGATTCCAGCTTGTCGGGGTCAATCTTTGTAATGTTGTCCGCACCCTTGCGTTCCAGCACGTAGAGGTCAGCACCGTTCGTAACGACCTTGGAATCCTGGTGGAAGGAGAGGCTCTTCTTGGAGATTTCGCCATCCTTGTCAATCCAGCGGAGTTCGCCGGTCGTGTAGTCGGAGCCAAAGACCACACCCGTCAAGGAAACACTTATTTCAGAAGAGCTGCTGGATTCTTCAACAGAAGAACTGCTGGCTTCTCCGACAGAAGAGGAGCTCTTGTCCTTCTTCTTCGAAGAACTGCTGCCTTCGTCATCGTTAGACGACGAGCTGAGTTCCGGTTCATCGCCTGTAGAAGACGGGCCCGAACTGGAGTCGTCGCCGCAAGCCGTCATAAAGACGAGAGAGGCAATGGACAATGCGGCGAAAGATTGCTTCGCCACACTCGCAATGACATTCTTTTTCATTTTATTCATTTTGTGTTCCTTTTCTGGCTTTACGCATTATTTGCGCGGGGGCTAGAACCCCTGTATTATGGTGAACTTGTATTCCCTCCCCGGCATGGGGAACGGGGTATAAAAATTGCGGTACTTTTCGTCGGTGATGTTATCCACAGAAAAAGCGAGGCGCGTTTTCTCAAATGGTTGATAAGAAAGAACGGCACGATAGTTTGCCACGGCCGGCTGGTCCATACGGTTCGCACGGTCGCTGTACATGATGCTGCGCCATTCCGACGCCCACATCAAATCCAGATGCAGCGGCAAGTGGAGCGTGGCCTCGGCAAAATAGCTGCGGTTGGGCTCCCCGGGGAGTTTGTTCCCGTTATACGTATCCGATTTCGAACGGTCTTCTGTTTTCTGGAATGTGGCACGCAACACGACATCCAGGAATTTTGCAGGCGTGCTGTTGAGTTCGAATTCGGCACCGCGCACCCGCGAACGGGCGATGTTTTCGGCATGCAGGTGTTCCACGACAATCACCCAGCAAATACCGTCTTCGATATGCGATTCAAAATACGCGGCCCTCAAAGATGTGTGGCCTCCCGGCACCTTGAACAAGCCAGAGGCCTCGAACTTGGTCGCCTTTTCCCGTTTGAGTTTCGGGTTCGATAAGGCTCCCGGGAAAGTCCCATAAAGTTCCATCAGCGCAGGCTGCTGGTAAAAACGGCCCAGCGAAACCTCCCCCGTCACCGGTATTTCGGAATTCCCGAGGCGAGTGTAGGCGCGCCCCGAAAAAGTCAAATCACGGTCTTCGGCTTCATCCAGGGTACGGCCTCCCGTGGGCAAAACAAAGGTTCCCTCGTCCAGATGGTCCTTCAAAAAATGCACCGAGCCCTCGCCTCCGAGCCCAGCATACTTGAAAAACTGGTAATACAGGTCTCCAGAGCCTACCAAGTTCAAGCGGTCCAGCGCCCAATCCTTGGAAACACCACGCGCTTCGGCGCGTTCCCACTCCGCAGCCACACGGGCAGCACCCGTCAGGCGGTTCCACAAAGCCCATTCAGCCGAGACTTCAGGGACAAACTTGTAGACCGCCGCACCGTATTCCAGATATTCGTTGATCGAATAGCCCAGGTGATCCAACGGATAATAGGAACTCGAAACGTTCTTGTCGAACCGGTACGAAAGCCCGCCATACAAGAAAAGCGCATCGTCAAAAAAGCCGGGCGATTCCAAACCATAACGGATAAGCGCCGACTCCCCGACAAAATCGGCCACGACCGTCTGCTGTTCTTCTTTGCCGGGGTTCCCGCCTTCGAACCGGGTCGCCGTCACAGCCAAAGTCGAGAAGGAGCCGTTCCCGTGCAGCATGCGGAACTGCGCGTTGCCCGACACGTCGGTATATTCTGCATTTTGGCGCGTGGCTGTATAATCATCATCGTCGTTGTATTGCGTCCCGTTGCGGTTCGTGTACTCGTAGTCGTTGTCGGAATGCCTGGTGGCAAACGAAGAGGCAAACATGATACTGTCGGTCACCGGAGAGCTCACCTGGAAGGCCCCCTCCCATGTGTTGTGGTTCCCGTAAGCAAGCAAGACGCGCCCGCCCTTCTTCACGGCATTCTTCGTCACGAAATTGACTGCACCGCCGAGCCCCGTCACGCCGAACTTCGCAGGGACATTCCCCTTGAACACCTCGACTTTTTCCATCTGGTTCAGGTCGATAGACGCGAGGTTCACCGCGCCGCCGCTCGCGTCGTTCAGCGGGACCCCGTCCACGCAAATCAAAATGTTCCTCGCCGCAATCCCGCGAATGGACACCGACTGGAAACTCCCTAAACCGCCCTGCTTGTACGACTGGATCCCAGGCAGCGTCGAAAGGAGGTCTGCCGCCGTCAGCGATTTGCCCTCCCAGGCCGACGAATTGATTTCGGTATAGCTTACATCTTGTGCGGGCATATAACCGGTGGCGCTCACCACATCCGAAGTGCCCAAATCTTGCACAGGGTCGTTTGCAGAAACGATAGACACATCCTCCGGGGAACCTTCCGAAGGAGGGACTGCGGCACCGCCCGCCCAGGCAAGGGCGCAGCACCAAAAAGCTGCAACACATGCAACCTTAAAGAATGACGTCTTTCGCATCAAACCTCTAAGAAACGTTTTTGCAGTTCTTCTGGCTCGGGGATCGTCCTACGCCGGCTCCTTCGCATGCAAGCACACTGGTTTTGAAATTCTGCCGGTTTCGTCCACCCTTACAGCGGCGGGACCGCTCCGGTTTTTCACCGGATTCTCTCCGACTTGGCTTACGCCAAATCGGGCTTTTCGGGGCACAAAAACTATTTGCGAAAAATTTAAATATATGAGGGGGTATTGTAAAGGGCCGTCCAAACGACGGCCCTCTTTACAATCGACAATGTCAAGGATTACTTTTGTTCTGGAGCAGGAGCTTCTGCCGCAGGGGCCTTGGCGGCCGCGGTATCCTTCGCCGTAGAATCGTTGGCGGCAGCTGCGGAATCCTGCGCAGCCTGCTGTTGCCTCATGAACTCTTCACGCTTTTTCTCCATGTGCTCACGAATCTTCACGACGTAGCGGTCGTTGACGGCCTTGATGGAATCCATCGGGAACTGAGTCTTGTAGTTTGTGTCCAGCACGTTCAGGCAAGCCTCGCGAAGGCCCTGGATAAAGTAATTGAGGTCGAATTCCTGGTCGAACTGCCTTTCGACACCATGGAACATGATGTCGAGCTGGGTACCCATGACATAGGAATACTTCTGGATAGGTGTCGACTTTTCGCCAAGCGTGACCGTGGTGTTCAGATACTTCGCAGCCGGCTTGATGGGGAGCGTCTTCATGGCAGAATCCACGTAAGCGCGGAGTTTCGAGAAGTCGCCTTCGAAAGACATTTCGGTTGCACTGTCGGGCCTTGCAAGCTTCTGGCGTTCGGCAGCCTGTGCAGCAAAATAGGCATCAATCGCCGGCATGGAATCACGCGGAATCTGGAGCTTGAAGTTCGTGTCCTTGAAAGCCTTCGAATTGTCGAGAACGCCCTGGACAAGGTAATCGAGTTCGAAATACTCGCCAAGTTGCATCCCGATGTTCTGGAAGCTCGGCCCACCGAACTGAGATCCCAGCATGTAAGAGAACTTCTGGTCGTCGGTCGTGTTCGCGTCAATTTTGACATCGGGGGCAGCGGTCTGACGGGGCTGCTGCATATCGCAGGCCGAAAGGGCCAGCAAGGCAATACCAAAGGCAATTATTTTTGATTTCATAGATCCTTCCAAGGTGAAATTTTCAAATAAAATATAGTAATATGAGTACTACAGAAGGAACTGTGAATCGTGCATTTCAGAATTCAAGGAAAATCTGGAACCACAGGTGAGTTCAACATCATGTCCGTCAGCTCCTACGTGGAGCTGTAAGACAGCAACATCCGCCATTAAAAAAGGGGGAAGCCTCCCCCTGGTTCGCACTTCGTTGCTCTCCACCCCCTCGCCTAAGGGGCTCTGCCCCCTAAAACCCCCGGCACTTTACACAAACATCATATACTCACTTGAAAATTAAAATGAGTAATACGTGTAACACTTAAAGGAGCCGATCCATCAGGACCATAAACCTTATCTGGTTGATAAATATATTGCAACGAATACAAATTTCCATTATGATTGACATTGCAGGTATAAAGCATGCCATTTTCTATCTCGCAAATCCAACCATAGTTTTTCAAATCACTCAAAAGTGACGAAGCTTCTTTTAGTATAAGAAAACTTTCTGGAGCAATTTCGCCCTTGTTATCAACAGAAATACATACATCTTTTTCAAATACAGTCTCAGGAATAAGTGACGGACAAGCTTGTTTTACAAGAATTTTTTTCATCGTCACTTTATCAATTGCACTTGTTGCCGATCGGAAAAATCCCGCAAAAGTTCCCTGCATATAAGTAAACTCCAATGTATCATTGATAGATGTAGCCGTTTCAACATTAGGAGTTTCCAACGTATATCGGTAAGAACTTTGAGTAAGTTCTTTCTTTTCATACCCCGCTGCAATTAGCAAAGTATCTAACTTCTGCAATTCATCCAAAGCAATCTGTTGGCTCACTTCGCATCCACCGCCAAAGGTCGGCTGCCAAGCGAGAGAAGAAGCAGGAAGTTTCTGGGTAGCCAAATCACATTTCGAAGCGTTTGAAGCTTGCGAATTATCAAAAGGATCATTCGGATTCTGTGGCAAATTTGCACAAGATGCATCTGTGCAAGGCTGCGTCGCTCCCCCGCCAGAGCTGGACGATTCAGTGCACGCGGTCGTGGCAACAACTGCCGCACAAAATCCAAAGGCAATTAGGCCTTTAGTGAAGGAAGGAAGGAAGGAAGGAAGGAAGGAAGGAAGGACTTTTTCATAAAATTCTCCTCTCGGTCAAGAGTCCGTATATCAATATAATTAAAGGCTTGCAGTTCTGCAAATTTTGCAGGGAACCTGCTTTTGGGGCATGAAAAATACCAAAAAGTGGCGAAAAGTCAAAAATAATTGATTTTTCCATACTTTTTAGTTATATTTAGGGTATGGAAAGGAAAATCGAACATAAGCTCGTCGAATGGGCGGAATCGTCGGAACGCCAGCCGCTCCTACTGCAAGGAGCGCGCCAGGTTGGCAAGTCATACCTTCTCGACTGGCTCGGAGAGACCTACTTTGAAAACACGGTCCATGTGAACCTAGAAACCCAGCTTTCCATCGCCAAGATGTTCGACGGGGACATCAATCCCCAAAAGATAGTCCATGCGCTCGAGTCAGTTTCCGGGATTCAGATCAAGCCGCACAAGACCCTGATTATCCTGGACGAGATTCAAAGTTGTGAAAGGGCGCTCATGTCACTCAAGGCGTTCTGCGAAGAGGCCCCCCAGTATGCGGTCAGCGCGGCGGGCAGTCTGCTCGGTGTCGCCATCAACCGCGAAAAATTTTCTTTCCCCGTAGGCAAGGTCCACGAGATAACGGTTTTCCCGCTCGATTTCGAGGAGTTCCTCTGGGCTTGCGGCGACAAGATTCTCGCCGATTCGATTCGGGAACATTACGCATCGATGACCCCCATGGAAGAACCCGCTCACAACAAGGCCATCGAGCGCTACAAACAGTATCTTGTCCTTGGCGGAATGCCTGCGGTAATACAGAAATTTATTGATACAAGCAGCATTGTTGCCCCGACCGACATCCAGAACAGAATCCTGAACGACTATTCTGCCGACATGTCGAAATATGCAACTCCCGGCCTCGCGGTAAAAATTCGCGGATGCTACGATTCCATTCCCGTCCAGCTCGCCAAGGAGAATCGAAAATTCCAGTACAAGCTTGTGCAACGGGGCGGCACCGCGACCATATTCGGAGAATCGCTGGATTGGCTTTCATTTGCCGGGCTCATTTCCAGATGCAGCCTTGTAAGCAACGGTTTTATGCCGCTGGCGGCGTATGTAGACATGTCAGACTTCAAAATATACATGGGCGACGTCGGCCTGCTCACGTTCAAGTCGGGAATGGCCTCGCAAGTCATACTGTCCGAGACGGAGCCAGATAACGGCTTTATGGGCGGTCTCACCGAGAATTACGTAGCCCAGGCTTTTGCAACCAATGGCCACCGCCTTTTCTACTGGAAAAACAAGAACACTGCCGAAGTGGATTTCGTCCTTCAGCTCCAGGATAAAATAATACCTGTCGAAGTAAAGAAGGGCGTCCACACAAAATCTACCAGCATGAGCATCTTCCGCAAACAATTCAATTGCGAGACGTCTATCCGGATTTCAAAGAAGAACTTCGGATGCACGGACGGCATCATGTCCGTTCCGTGTTACGCCGTTTTTTGCATTTGATAAAAAAAGGGGGAAGCATCCCCCTCGCTTTAGCCCCGGCCTCATAAAAAATAACGCCAGGGAAAGCCCAGCGCAATCAGTCAATTGAAATGTCATCATGTAGGATGGAGTCGTCCCCTGTTCCTTGCAAATATCGGGTCAAAGAAGAAAGGGATTGGACATTGAGGAGTTCCTTTCTTAATCTTTTATACAACGAATGGGCAATGCGTAAAAAGTATCTTTTGTAAACCCTTCAACCAACACTTCATCTTTTTTTATCTTGCTAAAATTAAATTCAACATCTTTTGCACTATACTTACCATCATCTGTTGCCAACCAGAAAATGGCTCTTCCCCCCTTCCCGTAAATAGAACCGTTAGATACATATCCAGAAGGTAATACTGTAAAACCGTATGAATCATCTCCATTCCAATTTGTCCAATCATTTATGCTTTTTAACTTTTTTCCAGCCGTTGTATTGCCTACAAAATTTATAAGGCTTTCCCATTCTTTCTGATTGGGTATGTGCCACCCATCTGGACATATACCCTGTATTTTAATATTTGAGGGGATGGTGCATTCTTTTCCATAACCACATTGTATTGAATAAAGGCTATCCAAAGAAATAGAATCTATCGTCGCAGTCCATGTATAGTAGCGTCCATATTTAGCGCAGGAATCAGTGTTATTTAGACAGAAACTTCTATATGAGGTATTTGAAATACTTTCAACAACTGTAGCCAAATTTTCCGCCATCCATTCTTGTTCGCCAATTTTTATGGTCTTGTACGTTTTATTATCACGTTCAACGTACAGTGATCCATAAACGCAATTGTCTTCAGTCCTTGTTTTGCAAACACCTGTAGCCACTAAACTACTTGAAGAAGTTTCAATTACACTTGATGAACTTTCTTCTGACGAGGATGATTCTTCCAACTTTACACTTGACGAACTTTCCGACGAGGATGAATCTTCCGGTTTCACGCTGGAAGAACTGATTTCTGACGAAGATGATTTCGCCTCACTACTGCTAGATTCTACAGGTTTGTCAGAACTAGATGATTGAACATTCTTGGAACTTGATGACACATCATCC
This sequence comes from uncultured Fibrobacter sp., assembly GCA_946405515.1. Lineage (GTDB taxonomy): Bacteria > Fibrobacterota > Fibrobacteria > Fibrobacterales > Fibrobacteraceae > Fibrobacter. Next base: position 26,973 of record CAMJHM010000025.1, read on the forward strand.
TTACTGCTGCTAGACTCTACCTTACCGGAACTAGAGGATTCCTTGTTTTTAGCCGAACTTGAAGAAACTTCTGCTTTTGTCGAACTGGACGATTCAACTTTCTTGGAACTTGAGGACACTTCGTCCTTGGAGCTGCTGCTGGAGATTGCTTCGTCCTTTTCGCTCGACGAAGAAATTTCGGTCTCGATCCCGGTTTCCTCGTTTTTTGAGGGACCACTTGAACTTTCGTCGCCACAGGCAACAAAACCAAGCGCAAGCATTGCGCCCAAGGCAAAAAACAGTCCATAACGGAAGTGCTTCTTCATTTTTCCCTCTTTCAAAATCTGTGAAACTTAACTTTCCAGTTCAAGGACCTTGCCACGCATCTTCTCTGCAAAATCTCCGAACGCCTTGATATAGCTCTCGTAGACTCGGTCTAACACGCCGACAAAAGCCTGTTCGTCATAGATATGCATTGCGGAATTACGATCCTTGAGCATTTGTAGCCAAGTGGATTCGTCATCCAAGAAATTGAACTTGAATCCCGCCTTCAATATTTCACGGGGAGAACCGTTTTCCGCCTCGCTCACAGCATGGGCACGCATAACCTCTTGCAACAATTTCCAAGAGAGTTCAAATGTCATGCTGAACTGACCGATTACGCCCGTCCTGTAAATTTCATCGGACTTCGCCAATTCGCGATTTGAATTTTTCAAAACCTGGAAGCAGTTCAGAAAGTTGTCAAACTTTTGCATAAAGCAGTCTCCCTTCTCGGGCGATAGCGGATTTCAGCTTGTCCGACACGACTTCGTTCAGGTTCACGACGTCGAAAGTAAGCAACGTGTCGGCCTGTTCTTCAAGCATTTCTTCGAAGAGGTCCGCTCCGCTGCCAGAGACGGCCAGGTCGATATCGCTCCTTTCGCGGTTGGTTCCCCTCGCCCGTGAACCGAACAATACAACCTTCTCGAGCTTGCAAATTTTTGCAAACTCCTCTATCTGGCGTTGTATTTTCAGCGGCAGGTTCATGAATCCCTCGGTTTTGTCGATGTTCTAAATATAAATAAAAAAGCATTGTAAAGCATTGAATCAGGCGGGGTCTTAGGGGCGGAGCCCCTAGGCGTGGGGGTGCCGGAAGACCCTTTTGGGGCTGCAGGCAGGGGGACTCTTCCCCCTTTTGAAGATAAAAATGCTATATTTTGCGCCGAAAAAACTATCCAAAGGATACTAACATGAAACGTACTCATAACTGCGGCCAGCTTCGCAAAGAAGACGTTGGCCAGACCGTAACACTCGCCGGTTGGGTGGATCGCCGCCGCGACCATGGTGGTGTGATTTTCGTTGACCTCCGCGACAAGTATGGCAAGACCCAGATCGTCTTCAACCCGGACTACAATGCCGACGTGATGAAGACCGCCGAACAGCTCCGCAACGAATACGTGATCACCGTTACCGGTAAGGTCTACGCCCGCGAAGAAGGCAACACCAACGAGAAGCTCGCCACCGGCGAAATCGAAGTCAAGATTGACCAGATTGAAATTTTGAACGCGGCTCTCACCTCCCCCTTGGCCATCAACGACCCGAACGAAGAGTGCAAGGAAAACGACGACCTGCGCCTGCAGTACCGTTACCTGGACCTGCGCCGTCCGTGGATCCAGAAGAAGCTGTTGCTCAAGAGCCGCTTCCTCAAGGCCGTGTACGACTTCTTCTACGCTAACGGTTTTGAAAACATCGAAACGCCGGTGCTCTGCAAGTCCACTCCGGAAGGTGCCCGCGACTACCTGGTGCCGAGCCGCGTGAACCCGGGCAAGTTCTACGCCCTCCCGCAGTCCCCGCAGCAGTACAAGCAGCTCTTGATGATTGCCGGCATGGACCGCTACTTCCAGATTGCCAAGTGCTTCCGCGACGAAGACCTCCGCGCCGACCGTCAGCCGGAATTCACGCAGATCGACGTCGAAATGTCCTTTGTGAACCAGGACGAAGTCATGGAAATGTTCGACAAGTTCGTGACTGAAGTTTTGGGCAAGGTTTGGAACTTCGAACCGCCGCGTCACATCCGCCGTATGAAGTGGGCAGAAGCCATGCTCAAGTACGGTTCCGACAAGCCGGACCTCCGCTTCGACCTCGAAATCCACGACGTTTCCGAAATCGGTGCCAAGTCCGAATTCGGCGTGTTCAAGAACTGCGTTGCCGCCGGTGGCAAGATCCGCGGTATCGCTGCCAAGGGTTGCGTTGACTTTACTCGTAAGCAGATCGACGAACTCACCGCTTACGTGGGCAAGTACGGTTCCAAGGGCCTCGTGTGGATGCGCGTCAAGGAAAACGACGAAGTGGAAACGCAGGTCGGCAAGTTCTTCACGACCGAACAGCTCAACGAACTGCGCGATGCTGTTGGCGCCAAGTGCGGCGACATGATGTTCTTCATCGCAGGCCCCGAAAAGGTTGCTGCAA